>JALSHZ010000093.1 GCA_026981985.1 Gammaproteobacteria bacterium
CTATAGAATGATGATGCTTCTGAGGCAGGGGTTTGAAGCTAATCCCTGGATTGCCGAAAAAGCAGGAAAAATACGCAAAAACCCTGTCAAGCTTTTTTTATGGTTTTTTTGCGCTGAGTAGTTACAATTGACTCCGGGTATTCGCGCATCGATTCCGGTTTCATAGTGCTTCCTGTCTGATTAAACAAGGCGGGGCAACCGGAGATAAGAACAAATGAAATTCGACAGGGAGGCGCTCGTCTCACCCAAATTACTTGCTGCTGGCAGTATTCTACTGTTGTGTTTGAGCGTGATTGCTTGGCTCTACTTCAATACACACGCCACGGCGACCGAGATCATCCAGCTACTGCAACAGCCGCCCCTCGGATCGCAAGATGATTTGCGTTTGCACGAATTGATGGCTCAGCGAGATTCGGGGCATTGGGTCTTGATCATTGCCATGGGCATTTTCATGATTCTTATAGCCGTTGTCTCGGTTGCGGTATCCCAAAGTATTATCGGGCCGTTGCGACGCACGATCGAATACGCCGATGGTATTGCAAAAGGACAGCTCGGTGAGCGGGCAAGCTATTGGGCTTCTGGTGAAGTCGCCAATGTCAGAGATGCTGTCAGTGATATGCAGGAACGACTGACAGCTGTTGTTGGGGATGTGTCAGACGCTGCAAGCAAGGTTCATGTTGGGACGGATAGCATTCAGCAATCATCGCTTGCATTGCATCAGCACCTGGAAGAACAGACAGGGAGTCTTGAACGGGTGACGGGTCAGATGAAGAGTATCGCCGAATCAATGCGTAACAAGGCGGAAGAGTCGCTCAAGATCGACGGTTTGGTCCGGGAAACGCACGTCAGCATCCGAAGCGGTGGAGAGATCGTCAAAAAAACGGTGACTGCGATGGAGGAGATCCGCGATTCCAGTGCTGAGATCAAGGATATCGTCGGCATCATCGATGAGATTGCGTTTCAGACGAACCTTCTTGCGCTCAATGCCGCAGTAGAAGCGGCGCGTTCCGGAGAGCATGGGCGTGGGTTTGCAGTTGTAGCAAACGAGGTAAGAAATCTGGCGCAACGAAGTGGGCAAGCTGCGAGCCAGATCAAGGCGCTGATCGAAGACAGCGTCGCCAAAGTTGAGGAAGGGTCCAGGCTGGCGAGTGCCTCGGGTGATACGCTGGCTGAGATATTAGCGCGGTTCGATCAGGTGACAGAGTGCGTATCGAAACTGACGCGGCAGACGGAGCTGGATGCGGCGGAGGTCGATACCATTGTCTCGGATGTCAACGATGTCGAAAGGGTAATGGCAGCCGGACAGTCGTTGGTCAAGCGTGTTGATGCCAGTAGCCGCGGGTTGGAACAGTCGTCTTCAGATCTGAACCACATTGTTGGCTATTTCCAGGTGAGGTCAAACAAAGGTCCGGTAACCGATCAGATTGACACCACCGAAAGCCTCTCAGCTGTTGGAAGCCAGGATGCCAGTACGCGCGCCGCCTTACGACGGCAGAGCGCAGCATAGGGTTATGCCCAGATAACTTGTCCGATCAGCCGTATCAGTGGTGGTTGTTTTGTGGCAGCAACCACTTGAAAAAAATCTGAAACGCACTATAGTGTCGCACCTGCTTTCGCAGCAGACCGCCGGCATAGCTCAGTTGGTAGAGCAACTGATTTGTAATCAGTGGGTCCCGAGTTCGACTCTTGGTGCCGGCACCATACAAAACAAAGGCCCGACGTTTGTCGGGCCTTTTTGTTTTCCCGTTCTTGGCCGTCATTCGGGCAGACGGCAATCGTTTACCGCTGAGCCTGTTGCAATCCAGACGGGTTCAGCGCTGACAGAGATTCGACCGTCATCAGTTTCGTATGTATTACCCATTGGATCGCCAGCCCATAGCGTATTGCTGTTGGCGATGCCGAGACTGGTCAGTTCGATATTGGCGATCCCATCCGAGCGCTTCCAGGCGATGATGACGCGATCTTCGCCTTTCCTGAACGTGTAAGCCAAGACATCTCTGCCTGGCGCCAGTTGTCCATCCGGTTTGTATCCGTTCAGGCAGGAGAGCATTCTCGCATAGGCGACGCGGACGGGTTTCGAGTATCCCCAGTAGTCGATCATGCCGAAGAAGTTTTCGGCGTAGTCATTGCCGACACCTCGATCGCGGTAGTTGTACCAGAAGATTTTCTCGACGCCAGTGTGCAATGCAATGGCGTGCATCTTGAGCATATAGGTTACCGACTGGTAGCGTGTCAGCCCGGTCACATAGGCTTGTGTGTCAGGATAACCGAAGAATAGGCCTGGAGCATTGCCATGGTGGGGCGCACCTACCTCGGTGAACCAGATCGGCATGTCGAGGCCGTGGTTTTGCAGGATACCTCGTACTTGTCGTAAATAGTCGCTAAGCCACTGGTCGGGGGAGGGGAAATCAGGCCAGGCGTAGGGGTGTAGCGCCAGTATATCAAACAGCCGGGCGGCGTCGCTGGAGGCAAAAGCTTCGATATCTGCCAGGTCGCGATTCGCGATCTGGTAGGTGAAACGGGTTTCTGGCGCCTTGCGTTTGGCTGCTTTTCTTACAGCCTTCACCTTTGCTGTCAGGTTTTTCCAGTACCACGGTTGTTCATATTTTCCCTTGATATTTTCTTCCAGCCCCAACTCCCAGTATTTTCCTTGTGGCCAGGCCGCGAAGAAGTTCTCTGCCCGTGCTTCGAGCGCTTCGAGTTCGGCGCTGGAAACCGGTTTGCTGTCGTCGCTATCCCAGAACTCGCCATTGATCATGGGCAGTTCGATGAAACCGTTGGCGGCGCGGGTTTCCATTTCGTACTTCCACCACTTTGCGCTGGTGGTATGCCAGGTGAGCGTCTTTGTCCATGGGCCAAGCCATGGGTCTTCGAACCTGGCGTGTACCATGCCAAACGGTGAGCGCTCACCATTGGCTCGCAGGTTGTGGCGCGGCTCCGGCAAGATGGCAAAGCCCATTTCCCGTCGACCGCCGGCGAATCCTTCTTCGTCGTCGAGGTCGGGGCAGTCGGTGGTCAGCACCAGGCCAAGATAGCCGCCGACGCCGGAAAATGAGTTGATGGTTTTGTTCCGGTTCAGTGGCAGTGGTACCGGTTCCGTCAATGCTTCACCACGGAAGTCCTGCCAGTGATATTGCAGGCTACAGTCGTTCACCGAGTCGAATCGGAGGGTGATGGCAAATGGTTTGCCAGGGGATGCTGTCGCGCGTACTGAACCGCCGGGCAGGTCGTCACCGGTAGAGGATGCGGAACAGCCGCTGACTGCCACAAGCGCCGCGCAACAACAGAGTTGTATGAGCAGGCGGGAATGTTGGTGAAAACAATCGAGGACGAAAAGAACGCTGCGGTGACGCATTCGGTGTTGGCTCCTGGGGTACCTTATCCATGATTCGACAATGTTCTGCGTTGTTGGTTCCATGCTGTTGTTATCTCTGCCGCCTTGGGGGATATGTCACGTTTCTCTGTGCATGGCTGATTTATTTCTTCAGCCGCGACTCTGAATACAGCAGAGATGCACCGTAGTTCATGCCGTATGGGTGTCTTCGGGGCTATGCTTTTCAATCGCTTGCAGATGCTAACGGACTCATATTTTCACAATGTTTAGGGCTTTAAAGAGAACCTGTGGTGCCAGCTTGTTGCTGGGGCTGCTTCCATCCCTCCACGCCGGCCAATTGCCCGGCACGGCTGTGCGTTTTGAGCCTGCTGTCGGTGTTTCGGTTGTTCAAGATGACAATGTGTTTTTCCGCGAGGAGGATAAGATCGCCGATTCCAGCGTGATCATCAATCCACAGCTCAATATCAGCAGCGATCTGGGTATCGCCGGGGACTCGCTGGAGGTGGATATGGATTTTCGCAGAGAATCCTATTCTAGCGAGTCGAACCTGGACAATGACGAGTACAGGGTCGCGTTCGAAGGCGTCAAGATGATCACGAGGGCGCAGTATCTCGAATTGACGGTTGCTGCGGAGGAGAGCGTGCTGACCAGGAATGCTGCTGACAGTTTCGGCAAGCTGCCGGATACGCTCGAACAACGAGAAATGATGTTGGGGTACCACTATAAGGCAGGCTCGATTCCGCTTGCCTTGACCTTTGGGCGAGCCTCTTGGCGTTATGTCCGGCTTGGGTCCGAGCTTCATAACCCAACCGATTTGCGCGATCGTGATGAGACGCTGGCGACACTGCGCATTGGCTACGCGCCAAATGAGGGGCGTGGTATCTATTTTCAGGTTGAGCGCGGCGAGATCACTGGCAAGGCAGATTCGACTGAGCTGGAAGATCGGGATGGTGAAACTATGGACTGGCGCCTTGGCTATCGCTTCAAGACGCCCGGTTTCATCGACCTGGAGGCCAATCTCGGCATGCACTCCCTGCAATATGACGATGCGAAGCTGGCCGATGTGGAGGAGTTCGTTCACTTGCTCCGCGTGGCATTCAGCCTGAGCTCGCTGACCAGGTTGACCTTCAATAGCAGCAATCAGGTCGAAATGACGCGTCTTGCCGGTAGCCCTGGTTATCAGTCCTTGAACAATACGCTGGCCTTGGAGCATGACTTCGGCAGACGTCTTCGGTTGCGTGTACAGCTGGCAAAGGGTACAGACACGTTCCTGGATAGCGAGGTAGAGGACAAGACCTCGGAACAGGGTGTCTCGATCCGTTATTTGCTGGGGCGACGCTTCTCGCTATTTGCGTCGGCGGTGCAGGAGACGCGCCGAAGAAACAGGGTATCTGTGGATACCTTCGATGAATCCGAGGTTGAACGGGGTGTGATTTCGGCTGGCATTCGTTACGGACTGTGAGCTTGTTCGCATTGCAGCCGGGGGTGGGGATCGTTTTCCCCAAGGCGTGGTCTGTATAAGCGCCAGTTCGTGTTCAGGGGGAGTTTCAGGTGGTGAAGGTAAAATCAGGTTTATTGCTGTTGTTGCTGGTTCCGGTGTTGTTGCTGTCGCAAATTGCCGCTGCGGATGACTATCGAGAATATCGCTTGGGTGTTGGTGACAAGGTCAAGGTCGATATTTTTGGGCACCCGGAATTGTCGGGTGATCTCGTGGTCAATGGTGGCGGGGATGTGGTGCTGCCCTTGATCAACGCTGTCAGTGCGGTGGGTCTGACAACCCATGAACTGGCGGAGCGTATTACCTGGAAACTGAAACCTGACTATCTGGTCAATCCCAGGGTCACGGTTGAGTTACTGGGTTATCGTCCCTACTACATTCTTGGCGAAGTCAATCGTTCGGGGAGCTTTCCCTATGTTGAGGGCATGACCGTACTCAACGCGGTCGCGCTGGCTGGTGGCTTTTCCGACAGGGCGAATCGAAAGAAAATGCGTATCGAACGCAAGTTTGGTGAGGGACGGAAAAAGATCAAGGCCACGCCGAATAGCAAGGTACAGCCGGGCGATATTATCGTCATCAAGGAGCGGTTTTTCTAAATACTGACAGGCTGAGTGGTAGCGCTTGGGAAAAAATACAAATCGATGTTCTGGGAATAATAACAATGAAATCAGAAACAGCCAGACGCCTGGAAGCCGATGAATCGAATACGTCCGGATTGACGATCAGAGAGCCTATTCCTGTGGTCGGACCTGCGCTGGGTTCAGCCGATGAATTCAGCCTGCGTGATGTTTTTGCGGTATTCCGCGCGCATTTGCCGCTTTTTCTTGCCACCCTGCTATCCGTTCTCGGTGTTGGCCTCGTACTCGCGCTCATCACGCCGCCGTCGTATGAATCCACGGCAGTGATCAACCTCGAGGACCGATCCTCTTTCGTCAATACCGAGAAAATGCTTGGTGGTGAGGTGCCTGGTATCTCGCGTGATACCTCGGTACTTGAGTCGATGCCGCTGGCCATTCGTGTACTCGGGCGGCTGCAGGAGGAAAAAAGGCTGCCGCAGGCAGAGGGAAAGAAAATAGGCTCGATCCCGGCCGTACAGATCAAGCAATTCCGGCGCAAGCTCAAGGTAGAACACACACCCGGGTCGTCAGTGTATGCGATTTCCTACAAGGATACGGACCCCGAGTTTGCCGCGCGCGTGGTCAATCTGGTAGTAGAAGAGTTCCGCAACATGAAGAGCGAGCTGCTGGGTAAGCGCTATGCCACGGTGCGTGGCTCGATCAATCAGGAAGCCGAGCGTCTGCGCGACGAGGTTCGCAAGGCGGAAAAGAAAGTAGCCGACTACAAAAAGGCGCACGGGCTATCCGACAATATCGGTATTGCATTGAAAATTCGTCAGGTCAGTGACCTCAACTCAGAGTTGAGGCAGGCCAAAACAGCGTTGCGCCAAATGGAATCCAAATGGAAGCAGCTTTCGGCATTGACCCAGTCGGGCAATACAGCGGCGATTGCCACCGTTGTCAATTCGGTACTGGTGCAGACGTTACGGGATAGACAGGTCGCCCTGAAAGCCAGAATTCGGGAGCTGGAGCAGGAGTATGGTGCGCGTCATCCCATCATGGCAGATGCTCGGGCCCAGCTCGAAGAGATCAATGGCAGCATTCGCCGTGAACTCGATTTTCTGGTGGAGAATAGCCGCAACGACCTCCAGGCACAGAAGCAGAAGGTTGAGCTGCTGGTAGCTGACATCAAAAGGCTTGAGGAGGAAATTCTCCGGGCTCAGGAGGCATTGCTGCGCCTTGGGGACATGGAGCGTGATGCCGAGTCGAGTCGCAGAGTTCTGGAGCAATTCCTTGTCGCCGAAAAGCAGCATAGTATCAGCGCCCAAAACCAGATAGCGCTGTCCAATCCGATTACCGTTATCTCCCGTGGGTTTGTTCCGGTCGAATCAGCGTTTCCGAATCCCCGTCATATTTTGGTTCTGTTCGCACTTGCGGCGCCGATCCTGGCGACGATGATGGTTTTCTTTGCTGAACATTTCAATCCACGGCTTCGTAGCCGACAGCTGCTCACGGAGACGCGATCCAATGAGCGCTTGTCTGGGCAACATGAGGTGGCGTCTGAGTCGGTCCCGCAGCCTGAGCCTGATGGCGATGATGATGTCCGTTTCATTGGTGATACGGTGGTTCCATTACAGCAGGATGAACTGAGTGTTCCCATTCCCGGCGACGGGTTTACGATTGTTCCGGCGACCGAAATGGTGTCCAAGATGCAATCCCGTTTTTCGGCGGCGGTGTCGCGTCTCAATGACGTGTTGATGGCCCGAATAGGGGAGACCGAACCCAAGGTGATTCTTGTGACATCGGTTGGTCGTAAGGGGGACAAGGTGTCGATTGCTGCTGCACTGGCGGCGCTGAATGCCGGGCGCGGGAAAAAGGTAATCGTCGTCGATATATCCATGGGCGAGGCGGAGCTGCACCGAGCATTTGCGCTGGAGCCGTCTCCGGGCATGAGCGAAGTGATGCACAAGAAGATGCCGTTGCTCAAGGCCTTTCAGACCGATTTTCGTACCCACGTAAGCCTGTTTACGCGTGGGGCGCCGCTCAATAGCAGTGAAATGCCGAAGTTGATCGATGCGGCGCCGGCGTTGTTTACATTGTTGAAACGATATTTCGATCAAATCTATGTCGTCGTCAGGGATATCAATGTGGCGGCGCAAGATGAGCTGTTCAGTGATCAGGTCGATCAGATTCTGTTGGTGATGGAACAAAACGGAAACCAGCATGTCAAACTCACGTCCATGCTGCTCAAGTCGACTCTTGCGAGCGTCAAGGACAAGGTGGTTCCGGTCTATGTAGCTCGCCAGAACGGTTGATATCGATACCTATCAGCGGGTTTTCGTTCAGGCCGATCCCGGGGCATTGAACAGCTGATCTGCTTGGAGTATCGATGAAAATACTGACAGTCATTGAAACGGGAGGAGGTGGTTCTGGTCGCCATATTCTCGACCTCGTAACGGGATTGGTTGCCAGCGGGCATGAGATCCATATCGTTTATTCGCCACTGCGGGCCGAAGCAGCTTTTGAGGCGAAGTTGCTGGCACTCAGCGGGGTAACGGTCGTATCGATGGATATCCGCAAGGCGGTTGGGATGCATGATCTCTCCGTGCTGCTCGAACTCCGGCGCTATATTCGTGACCATGGTCCCTTCGACATCGTGCATGGCCACAGCTCAAAAGGTGGTGCACTGGGGCGTTTGGCCGCCACCGGCACCGCAGCAGCGCGGCTGTACACGCCGCACGGCTTGTACACTTTGAATCCGGTGTTGATGCCGGTGAAGAAGAAGGTCTACGGCATGATCGAAGCGCTGCTGGCGCGTACCATCAGTGATGGTGTCATTGCTGTTTCGGCAGAAGAGTTCGATCATGCGCTGGCGCTGGGAATTCCTGCCCAGAAAATGTACCTCGTTGGTAACGGGGTGGATCGTAGAGATACCGCTGAATTGGCAACGACCAGACGTGAGGTGAGGGCACGTCTGGGGGTGCCCGATGACCTGCCGGTGGTTGGTTTTGTCGGACGCTTTTGTACGGCGAAGGCTGCCGAGCGCTTTGTCGAGCTGGCAAGACGGATCCGCGATGCTGGTCAGGATGCCCGCTTCATCCTGTTGGGCTCAGGACGGACGGCTGGTGATATCAACAGCATGATTTCAGCCTATGGCCTCGATGACTATCTCCAGGTTTTTCCCAATGAGTCCGGGGAAGCGTTCATGCCTGCCTTTGACATCTATACTCTGACCAGCCGCTATGAGGCTATGCCTTATGTGTTGCTGGAAGCCCTGGCAGCAGGGCGCCCCATCGTGGCGACGGATGTTGGTGGGAGTCGGACTGCAGTCGATGATGGGGGCAATGGTTTCGTTGTACCACAGCAGGATGATGTGTCGGAGATGGCAGCCAAAGTATCCCTGCTACTGACGGATCGCGCTCTGCGGCAAAAAATGGGGCATGCATCCTTCCGTAAGGCGCAGGACTTCAGCCTCGACAGCATGGTTCAGGGTACGACTGGTGTCTATGAAAGCGTCATTTCCCGGCCTATGGCCTATGCAACCTGAATGGTGTCACGATGGTTGTTCGGCGGAGCCGTGCTCGCGCGGCACAAGGAAGTGCCGAGAACGCCAAACCTTGAGTCAGTTAGTCAGCCTGACTTTTGCATGATCACTGTTATCACCAGCCAGCTTTCGTTTTTTTCAAAGGGGACTGAGCGAGATTTTCGGGAACCGGCCCCAGCATTCTGCGTCAGTGTTTCCCCGTACTTTTCTTCTGCGCTAGCGTCAGCCCCCAGAGCACGCCATTGAGAATAAACAGATGGCGCCAGTGAATGGAGTCGATGAGCAGGCTTTGCACTGCGGTAGCAACCGTTACCGCGTAGATGATCAAATATTCATCACTCACATCGTGGCGTTGTCGAATCCAGGATGCACCCAGCCTGATGCCGGATAAAATAAAGGCGGTAAAGCCGATAAAGCCAAGCCAGCCGTTTTCCGCGAGAACATATAGGTAGACGTTGTGCGGCTCGATGAAATATTCGAGCACTTCTTCACCAGGTCCAAGCCCAAGTGGGTCGGTCAGTCCGTGTATCAGGTTTTTCTTTTGTACCGTGAATCTGCCGCTGGAAGCGTCCACATCGTAACTTTGTACCAATTTTGCCCGTTCCGAGAGCATGCTCGAAACCTTATCCGTTTGCAGTGCAGCGATTAGCAGGGCTAGCGTCAGCAGCAAGACGCCAGATCCATAGACGATATAGCGTGTCAGTAGTTCCATGGATGGCTTGAGTGAAAACTTGATGGTGAGGAAAAGTATTGCGGCGACCACGAGGTTGCCGATGGCCCCGCGGGAGAATCCGACCAGGCTGCCGAGTGCGAGCGTCAGAAAGCCAAGCAAAGCCAGCAGCTTTTTTTTCCCCTGATTTTCAATGAAGCTTGCAGCGAGGTAGAACATCGGTGCGATCAAGAAGGGGGCATAGACATTCGGATCCTTGAATAGCCCTTTGGCTCTGCCGAACTTGAGGAAGGCATCGGCGTTTGGGATCAGATCAAAGTAGGCGAGAATGCCGCTCAGCGCGGCCAACAGCGCGGCAAATATATATCCCTTCCAGAATGCCGGCATCACTTTGTTGGGGTCGTAGTAGACCATACAGGCGATGAGCAGGAAGATGGCGAAGAGAAAAATGGAGACCGCCATATAGCGAAAGGCGGCTGAAAAATTCTCTACATCGGTAAAAGAAAGGATGTTGCCAAGGATAAACAGGCCGCTGTAGAAAAGAACCAACCCCATGCCAGCGGGAATCCGCAGTCCCATCGGGATCAGCAATGCAAGAAATAGCAGCGTCAGGAGGTCGAATGGCGCCGGTTCGATGACGACGATCGAACTGCTGGCCAGCAGGATCAGCATCATGGTCGGCACAAACCGGCCGATGTCGAATACTGTTCCAAGGGGATATGTCTGGCTCATGGATTCTGACTGCTGCATGCGGTGATGATTGCCCGGCCCCCAACCTCAATATGCTTGGCGTCAGTGACACGTTTTCGGCATTGTTTTGGTGTGGCTCAATCGTAAAGTATGCAAGACGCGTTTCGTTTCGGGGAGTAAGTAGGTGGCACATTCACTGTTACGTGGTGACCATCACCGAGTGTCGCAGTGGGAGGAAGCTTCCCTGCTTCCGGGAACAGTCAGTGTGAACTGACCGTCAGTAGGCGTTCTTGCCCAAAAATCCGCCAAAAATCGTTTTGAAGATAATCTTCAGATCGAATGTCAGCGACCAGTTTTCGATGTATTCCAGGTCGTATTCGACTCGTTTGAGAATCTTTTCTTCGGTATCGGTTTCGCCGCGCCAGCCGTTGATCTGTGCCCAGCCGGTAATGCCAGGTTTGACGCGATGGCGTTTTGCATAGTCATCGACGATGTCGTCGTAGAGACGCCCGGCGGCACTGGCTTTCAGTGCATGGGGTCGCGGCCCGACGATCGACATTTCGCCCTTCAGCACGTTGATGAACTGTGGCAGCTCATCAAGGCTGGTGCGTCGCAGAAAGGCGCCAATCTTCGTGATTCTGGAATCATTGCGCGTAACCAATTTTTCGGCATTGGCGTCGGTCTTGTCGCTATACATGGAGCGGAACTTGTAGACCTTGATCAGCTTGTTGTTGAAGCCGTAGCGATTCTGGGCGAATAGTACAGGCCCCTTACTGTCGAGCTTGATGAGAATGGCAATGACCGTCATGACGGGCAGAATCATTAGGAAGATCAGAGCGGCGATAATACGGTCTTCGAGAAACTTCACGAACTGGCGCCAGCCTTCCATGGGGCGTTTGCGCAGATTGAGCAAGTGGAGATCGCCATAACTGGTGCGCACCGAATGGCCAAACGTCAGTTCCGAGATGTCGGGGCTGAGGTTGATATTGGTGGGCAGCACATCCAGTTTGTCAACGATCTGCTGAATGCGTTCGACCCGATTAGACGGTAGTGCAATGACGATGTCGTCGATGTGGCCGTTGCGTGCATCGTTGATCAGCTTGTTCGTATCACCGCGAATCCCTAGTGAGTCTTTCAGTCTGTCTGACAGACGAGAACGGCGATCGTCGTAGACACCGACAATGTTGATCCAGGGGTAGGCATTGTCCTGCAGGCGCTCGATGAATGCTTCGCCGTGCCCACCGCCGCCAACGATGGCGACATTGCGAATCAGGTGTCCTTTGCTCACCATTTTCGTGAGTACCGGTCGCATCATGGCGCGAGTGATGGTGAATGCCGTGACCGACCCGCTGAACCATAGTAGTACCCAGACACGGGAGAATTCATTGGAGATCTTGAAGACAAACCCCAGGGAGATCGCGACCAGGAAAACCAGGGTGAATATGCCGATGGCGCGTTTCAATTCCCTGCCACGAAAGCGGAGGTTTTCCAGCGTGTAGCAGTGCGTTACCTTGAGGCTGGTCACGATGACTGCTGCAGTAAATATAATGGCGGAGACATAGAGGTGAGCGGCTTCATTGTTCCAGCCGGGATAGAGACCAAATGTCAATAGTCCGATAAATGCGATCAGTAGAAAGTCCATAACACCGACGATGCCGGTGACATAGGCTTCCTGAATTCGTAAGGTGCCAGAAAGGTGCCGATTCCGATCGAGAAATCCGTGTTGCATTATTACGCTCCTGAGTATTCTTTGACGCTTGTTCCAAGCTGTTCCCAGTCTCTACATCCATTTCTGGGTGTTGCCAGCAATGGGTGACAACAGGGGACTATGGGCGGTAGACAAGGTTCACTGGCTAGAGTTCAATTTCTCTGCAAGAGAACGTTCCCGGGGGAGAGCCGGGTAGGGCGGGTCGGATCGTTTGTCAGGAGGTTTCGTGACTGATGTGGGTCAGTCCACGACCATGCGGCGAAAGCGGTTGCTCAGTGCGAAAGGCGCGCCGGTAAGAAACAGTTTGGTGAAGTGTTCTGATTGATAGTCGCCATTCAGGGAAATGCGTGGCAGAGCGGTCAGATGGTTGGTGTGTTCGGGATACAGCATGGCCTTGCGGGTCGTCGTGGCAGTGTGGAAGCCGAGGGATTCGACGAGGCGAAATTCACGTGCACCCGCAGAGCCTGCGTCACCGTAGGGATAAGAGAAATGCAGCGGCTTCTTGCCGGTGTGATCTTCCAGCAATGATTGGGAGCGTATGATTTCATCGATAGCCTGTGTCTCACTGAGTTTCGCCAGCGCATAGTGGTTGATGGTGTGGGCGCCGATCGTGACGAGGTCGTCATTCGCCAGCTCGCGGATAATGTCCCAGCTCATCGACTGTTCCACGCAGTGTTTGTGTGTATCGACATGGCAGGCATCGGCGAGTGCGGCGATCGTGGTGCGCTGGTCTGCCTCTGGCATGCGGCGCAGCTGCCGATAGATGCTATCCCAGGCGGCATACTTTTCGGCTGTGGTGGCCGTCCGGTATGACTGCATTGCACCGCCGATCCGGATTGCCAGCTGCGCTCTTTCGGCAATGATTTTTTCGAGTATTTCCCACCACAGTAGTGCAGTACCGTCAGGAAAAGCGGTGGCCACATAGATGGTGAAAGGGGCGTTGTGCTTGCGGAAGATCGGCCAGGCCAGTTTGTAGTTGTCGAGGTAACCATCGTCGAGGGTGAAGGCAACGAAACGGCGCGAGAAATCACCGGCCAGCAGTCGGCGGCGGGCCTCGTCGAGGGAAACGATATCGTAGCCAGCATTGCGCACCAGTGTCAGCGTCGTGTCGAGAAAGTCGGCGCTGATGTTCAGAATCCTGTTGGGACAAAATTCGGGTTTTGGGCCGCTATCACTGATGTGGTGTAGCGTAAAGATGGCACCGACCCCTCGCCAGTCGCGCTCAAGCAAGCGATAAAGGCCGGAGAAATACAGCGTGTTCAGCGCAGTCTTCATCAGGCGGGGCTTGAAGGTGCTGCTGTTCAGAAATGCCATGGGCTGAAACCTTGCAAAACGATGCATCGACGCGAATTGTAGCGTTAGTCATTCAATGGGTCTGGAAGTTCAGTACCGTTACGGTGTAGTTCGTTCGTTTTGTGGCTTTTAGAAACATCTGTTTGCACTGGCGGCTTGATCACAAGTGCATTTCGGCTTAGAT
This sequence comes from Gammaproteobacteria bacterium, assembly GCA_026981985.1. GTDB lineage: Bacteria > Pseudomonadota > Gammaproteobacteria > UWMA-0217 > UWMA-0217 > JALSHZ01. Next base: position 13,479 of record JALSHZ010000093.1, read on the forward strand.
TTGACGCTCGAGTGGAGCGGTGCTACTCGCCCATCCATATCGTAATCAGCGTCAGGGATCTCGCGTATTCACGCAAATCGATGCTTCAGCAACGCAGCTGCCGGTTCGTTGCTGACAGTTCCAGGGATCAGCCCGGAATCCATTTTCAGGAAAATGTTGACTCGCGATTCGCAAGCCAAAGCAAGGCTTTGTGGTTGCGTGTGGTGGTGTTTCGCACCAGCCTGGGATGATTGGAACGAATATGGGGTGCCATGGGGCTTCCCGCATCTTGTTGCGAACGATAATTCGTTGAGGATATGCATGAGACTTTGGATGGTCAGGCTGGCTGGATTGCTCGCGCTAGCTGCTGTGACGGCGCTATGTGTGATGACCAATGCACCACGCATCGAGGCTGAACTGGAAAAACGGGCGACGGATAGTATTGCGTCATTAGGTGCTGGCTGGGCCGATGTCGAAGCCGACGGCCGCGATATCATTATCAGCGGTACGCCCCCGGATGCCGATGCGTCGGCGCAGCTAGGCGAGGCAGTCGAATCCATCACCGGTGTTCGCACCGTACGCTTTGTCAGTGCTACAGTGACTGAAACCGCAACCACAACCTCTATTCCTACACCCGATCCGGTCTTCACCGCAGAGCGCCAATCCCCTGAAACACCGATCGTACTCGGCGGCGTTATTCCGCCAATGCCCGATGGCGAATCGTTGGCCAATCTGTTGTCGTCACAGCAACTGCAACTGCAACTGGACGTAGATGAGCTGGTGACCGCCGACGTTCATCTCAAAGGTGCGCCGGAAATTCTCGCCGCCGCCATTGGTGTATCTGCCTTGTTGGACAAGGGCAAGGTGGACATTCGTCCGGGACACATTGTTGTCACCGGTACGCCCCGGGACAAGGAAGGGGCGGCGGCTATTCGAGAGAAATTCAGTCCTTTCCTTGGTCTTGGCTATGTGCTTGAAATGGCCGAGCAGGGGGACGAGCAGCCTGCTACTGCCGCCATTGCTGCCGGGTCGTCGGCGGGTGGTGACAGCGCGCTGAACCTGTGCCAACAACAGATCGACAGCAGCCTGGCCGAGGGCGGAATTCGATTCAGAAACAGCAGCGCGGTGTTACAGCACGACTCCATGCCGCTACTGGAACAGCTTGCTGCGATGCTGAAGGCTTGCCCGGGCAGCGTCGTCGTAATCACCGGGCATACCGATTCCCGTGGTGATGCCGCTGCCAATCAGCGTTTGAGCGAGGCGCGAGCCAATGCAGTAGGCGATTTCCTGAGAAAACAGGGGCTAGCCCCGTCGAGAATCAAAACCAGGGGTGCCGGAGAGGCCGAGCCGGTAGCAAGTAATAATACAGCCGACGGCAGAGCCCGCAACCGAAGAATAGAAATGACGCTGGAGGAGATGGAGTAATGAGTTTTCTGATCACGGAGATCGTGTTGTGCCTGCTGGTTGCTGCACTGATCGGCTGGCTGGTGGCGCGCATCAGCAATAGAATGCGACACAATGCCATCATCGACGAGGTGGCGGCGTTGCAGGAGAAAAACCGCGAACTCGACGAATATCATCAACGTGCGGAACAGGAGTTCAAGGATCTGCGCGCCGACAAGGCACGGCGCTTGCAAGTGGTCACGCGGCAAAAAACGGAGATCTCCCGGCTGGAAGAGGTGCTGCGCGCAGTCGAGAAAGAGCGCAATGGACTCGCAGGTGAGCTGCGAGCTCTGCGAGACAAAGATGAAGAGGAGCTTGCTACGCTCGAGGCCGAAAAGAAACGATTGCTGGAAGAGAAAGACACGCTCGAACAGGACCGCAAACGGCTTGCGGAACGGCTCGCGGGTAGTGAGTCGATAGCGCAGATGCTCGAGAATAAGGTCGAAGAACTCGAACATGCACGCAAAGTGCAGCAGGAAAAACTGGATATGCTGCAACAACGCAGCGAGAAGCTGGCCGCTGAAAATGAACGTCTACGGCACGAGAACCTGGAAGCCGAGGAGCGCCGAGAAACCTCTATCGACGAGCAGAAAGACCTGCTGGCGCGCTTTACCTCGCTGGAAAAACTGCATGAAAATGAGGTTGCCGCAAAACATCAGCTGATAGAAGAGCGTACCCGCCTGAACGAGCGTGTGGCGATGCTGGAAAAAGAAAACGAACAAGCCCGGCAGCAGATCGAAACGCTCACTGCCGATTTTGAAGACCTGATGACCCAGATCATCGACGTTCGCAACGAACGAGACGGCTTGTCGGGTACACTCCGTTCGATTGCCTCTATCGCCAGAAAGATCGAGCCGCAGGGAGGCTAAGCCGCCGGTTTATAGTCGCGGCGTCACACCCATCAGAGATACTTGGCAAAGTGGGGGGGCAAGGTTATATTCGGCCTCAGTAACTACTCAGCTTACCCCCTGTGTGCGCCAACTCTGCGTTGGAAGTGCTCATTTACACTTGTAAACTGCGCGCTTCCGCCTTGATTTGACGCAAAACGGGGGCAATCTGAGCAGTTACGAGACTGTGCTGAGTAGTTACCGGCCTCATTGACAGGGCGGTATGCGCCCTGCCGTCGCCACTCCAATCAAGCCGCCGCGAGACCTCCCAATGAGCAAGGAACACCTGATTATTTTCGATACGACGCTGCGTGATGGCGAGCAGAGCCCTGGCGCGTCGATGACGAAAGACGAAAAGGTGCGCATTGCACGGGCACTGGAAAAGATGCAGGTCGACATCATCGAGGCTGGTTTTCCAATCGCCAGCCCGGGGGACTTCGAGGCCGTGCAAGCGGTTGCCGCTGCGGTGAAAGACAGCACGATCTGCGGGCTGGCGCGCGCGCTGGACAAGGATATCGAGCGTGCTGGTGAGGCGCTCAAACCGGCGCAGTCAGCGCGCATTCACACCTTTCTTGCCACCTCGCCAATCCACATGCGCGAGAAGCTGCGGATGACGCCCGGCGAGGTGGTCGAAAACGCTGTCAAGGCCGTGAAGAAGGCGCGCCAGTTCACGGATGATGTCGAGTTTTCACCGGAGGACGCCGGGCGCTCCGAAGTGGATTTTCTCTGCCGGGTGATCGAAAGCGTCATCAATGCCGGCGCCACGACGATCAATATCCCGGATACCGTTGGTTACAATATCCCGCACCAGTTCGGTCAGCTGATCCGCACCCTGATCGAGCGTATTCCCAATGCCGACAAGGCGGTGTTTTCAGTGCACTGCCATAATGATCTCGGTTTGGCGGTGGCCAACTCCCTGGCTGCGGTTCGCAACGGAGCCCGCCAGGTAGAGTGCACCATCAATGGCCTGGGCGAACGCGCCGGTAATGCCGCACTGGAAGAGGTGGTGATGGCGGTGCGCACCCGTCAGGATGTGTTCGACTGCAATACGCGGCTCGATACCACCCAGATCGTGCCTTGCTCGCGCCTGGTATCGAGCATTACCGGTTTTCCGGTGCAGCCCAACAAGGCCATTGTCGGCGCCAACGCGTTTGCCCACGAGTCGGGTATCCACCAGGATGGTGTGCTGAAATCGCGCGAGACCTACGAAATCATGCGGGCAGAGGACGTCGGCTGGAGCGAGAATCATATTGTTCTCGGCAAGCATTCAGGCCGAAATGCGCTGCGTGCACGTTTTCGCGATTTGGGGATTGAATTCGATTCTGAGGAAGCCCTCAATGCTGTTTTCGTTCGTTTCAAGGAACTCGCTGATCGCAAGCACGAGATCTATGATGAAGATCTGCAGGCACTGGTCAGCGCCGCAGCGGACGAGCCCGAGACCTACAAGCTGGTCTATTTGAGTGTTACCTCGGAGACTGGCGAAAAACCGCTCGCGCGGGTCACGCTCAACGTCAATGGTGAGGAACATTCCAGCGAGGCCATTGGCGGTGGACCGGTCGATGCGGCGCTAAAAGCCATCGAGGAAATTGTCGGCAGCGACAGTCAGCTGAAGCTTTACTCCGTCAACAACATCACCAGCGGCACCGATGCCCAGGGCGAGGTCACGGTCAGACTGGAAAAGGATGGCCGCATCGTCAATGGCCAGGGTGCTGATACCGATATCGTCATTGCGTCGGCCAAAGCCTACCTCAATGCCTTGAACAAACTGCTTTCCCCACGTTTGACGTCGCATCCGCAACACGGGTCGGTATGACGCTGAACCCGTACCAGCAATCTCGCCTGCGGGCGCTGGGTATTGCTCGCTGGGTGCGTAGGGATTTGCCAGAGCCAGCCCAGATGGCGCCTGCGGTGGCGGCCGAGGTCTCGCCGGCATCCACGACGGTAGCGGTTGAGCAGAATATTGCAGCGATGGCGTGGCCCGAGCTTGAAGTGGCGATTCGTGGCTGTACGGCTTGCGACCTGCATGCAACGCGCCAGCAGGCCGTTGTTGGTATCGGTAACCGTCAGGCTGACTGGATGATCGTCGGTGAAGCACCCGGTGAGCAGGAAGACCTGCAAGGTGAACCTTTCGTTGGTCGGGCAGGGGTACTGTTGAACAACATGCTGGCCGCAGTTGGGCTGAACCGGGAAACGGTTTATATCGCCAACGTCATCAAATGCCGCCCGCCGGCGAACCGTGATCCGCATATCGAGGAGCTGTCATCCTGTATCGACTATCTTGAACGCCAGATTGCACTCGTTCGCCCCCGGCTCATTCTGATTGTCGGGCGCGTTGCGGCGCAAACGTTGTTGCATACCGACACTGCCGTCGGTCGCCTGCGGGGAAAAGTGCATCATTTAGGTGAGCAGAAGGTTCCAGTCGTGGTGACCTACCATCCCGCCTATTTATTGCGCCGTCCTGCGGAGAAGGCCAAGAGCTGGGATGATCTCAAACTGGCATTGGCCCAGCAGGGCCACTCTGGCGATTGATGGCAACAGACTCGGAGCATCAGTCTCGGCAGATGATGCCGACGAATATCCGGGTAATGCGCCCTGACGATCTTCCCGCTGTCTATGATATCGAGACGCGCGCCTACGAGTTTCCGTGGAGCCGCGGTATTTTCAGGGAATGCTTTCGTGCCGGTTATCCTGCCTGGGTCATTGTCGAAGCAGGGCAGGTGGTGGGTTACGGGATTCTCACCGTGGCAGCGAACGAAGCGCATATTCTGAATCTGTGCATCGATCCCGACTATCAATACCGCGGGCTGGGAAGATGCTTGCTGGATGCACTGTTGTTCGCCGCCGAGCAGTTGGGAGCGGAGCGGGTTTTCCTCGAAGTGCGCAAATCGAATCGGCGGGCGCTGAGGATATACCTCGCGGCCGGATTCAAGCCCATCGGCATACGCAAGCGTTATTATCGAAGTCACGACAGTCGCGAAGACGCCATCGTGCTGTCAATGGAGAACGTTTCCAAGAACTGAGTTATCGGTGCTTGTAACTACTCAGCTCACCACTGAAACACGCCATCTCTGCGTTGGGAAATGGTCATTTACCCGTGTAAACTCACATTTCCCGCCTTGATCTGACGCGTTTCAGCGGCAATCTGAGCAGTTACGGCTCTATTTCTCTACCTACTGAATAGTTACCGGTGCTTTACGATAGTTGTCGAAACGTTGCCACCCGTTCAGGCGACTCTCCCCTTTCCCAAAGGGAAATTGGCTGACTTCTAAATCTGAACTCTGAAACTTGAGTGAAAACCGTTTGGCACGTGCTTTTCAGTATCGGAGCCGACGACTAACGCCGAATATAGCGAACCTTGGTAAATCCAGAGGAGAGCACTTCCGGCTCGGCGCGGACGGCTTCCTGCAAGTTGGCAAAGGGACCAACCTGCAGTTTGAAATACTCGGTGCCGTCGTCAGCCTCTGCGAAAATGACGACAGGATGTTTGAGCGTGGCTTTCAGCTTTTTCTGCTGCTTTTCCGCGTTTTCGCGTGAGGTGTAGGCAGCCAACTGAAGGAAGTAACGCGTGTCGGTTGCTGGTGCTGCTTTCTTTGTGGCGGCAGCATCGCTGCCAGTGGGTTCCGCCTTTTCGTCATAGGCGCTTTGCCAGGCAGTCGAGCTGGAAGGTTTGCCGAAAAGTTTCTGCTGTCCCGTGCAACCGCTCAGGCTAACGAGAATCATCGTGATGGCGAAGGGGATGGTGAAGGCGAACAGTCGGGGGGTGGGTGTCGTCATTTTCGGGATCCATGATGGTCCAAATGGGAGTGTCACAAGAGCTTACAATATTCGCCGTGGCATGAAAATCGCGGATTGTCAGGCCGCGCCTCTACCTTCTTCGGGAATCGCATCGAGCACGCCAGAAATTGTCTTGAGGCGCTCAAGATAGTCGTCTCGCTCGGTTCTGATGTCGATGATCTGTGTGGTCAGGTCTTCCATGTTGTCGCGCAGTTCGTTGACGCGCCGCTCGTACTCTTCTTTTTGCTGTTTCAGGTCTGCGACTTTTGACAGGAGCGACTCTTGTTCGTTGAGCAGCAGGTCGACTCTATCCTGATGCTCGTGTTTTTCGCTATCAAGCATTTCGATTTCACTGGAAAGTGACTCTCGTTCAGAGACGATTTCGAGCAGCTTTTTCTGTGCCTGTTTCGTTTCTGCAGAAAGATCGATCAGCTGGGTATTGAGCAGGTTCTTCTCGTCAGAGGTCGCTTCGAGTTCCTGCTCCAGTTCACGCTTGGCGGCGGAGAGTGCAGCAACACGTTCGAGCAGTTGCTTGACCTTGCTGTTACTTTCGCGCAGCCGTTGCTGATAGGAATGGATCAGTGCGTCACGCTGCTTGATCTCATCATCGAGGTCGGTGAACTGCGCCTTGTTGATGCTTTTTTCCAGCGTCAGTGTTTGTGCCTTGGCTTCCATGCCGGTCAAGCGGATGCGGAACTCTGCAAGCTGTTTGAGCTGTTTGCGATAGGCATCTGCAAGCGCATGATTCTCTTTTTTCAGACGGTTTCGGTATTGCTCCAGGGCGTGATATTTTTCCTGCCATTCGGTCAGTTCGCGAATCGCGGCACGTTCGCGGGAGCGCGCGGTAAAGCGGCCGATGAACCAGCCGATACCTGTGGCAGCGGCAAGAAAGAGAAAGATCTGCGTCATCAGGTATTGCATCAGTTCTCGAACTCCTGATTCGGGGCTTGCTGTGTCGGAAGGGTGAGGGCGGGTGGGTGCTCGATTGCGGTATTTGTAACAATAGAAGCAGAATCGGAGGTGACGCTATGGTCAATGGTGGCGATGTCGATAGCCACGGGGCGTGATTTCTGGTTGTTGGTGGCGCTTTCCTGACTCCAGCTCGTTTCTACCCGGCGCACACCGGTTGTGTTGCGCAGCAGACCCACCGCTTTGGCTGCCGCCTCGTCGCTGGGTGGTGTGCCAGACAGGCTGAGGTCGCGCCCGTCGATACTGACCAGTACCCACGCCATGCCGTGGGATTTCAAGGTTTGTTTAGCATTGGCGAGCACTTCAGACTCGATGGTGGGTGGAATGGTGTAAAGGCATAGCGCGAATACGGCTACCAGTAGAGTGTATCCGGTGAGCTTGAGAATCCAGCGCATCATTGCGTAATCCTGATCGTGAAACCCGAAGGTCGAAACATCCTGTCCGCTGTCACGGAACCTTCCTGCAATTCTAGGACAGAAGAGGCCGTGAATAATGTGGATTGTATCACTTTTCTAGTAATCCGTTACTATAGGTTATTTTCCTAAGTTACTGTTTCATAAATGGTGGGCTAGTGCGCGGGTGCGTTGATGCGGCGCCACAGGGCACGCCCGGCAAATGCCAGAAAGACTGGCCCGCCGATGATGAAGTACCAATAGTAGGTAACGAAACGCCAGGCGAGCAGGGTGGCGGCGATGGAGCTTGCACCAAGCCAGGGTGCCAGCAGAATGGTAAAACTGATCTCGACGCTGCCGCTGCCGCCAGGTAGTAGCGTCATCTGTCCAATGCCGAGGCTGAACATCTGAATAAAAAACAGATAGGACCACGGGACGTGAAATCCCAAGGCTTCGATGATGAGGTAGAGGGCTGAGTAGCGCAGCATCCAGTGACCGGCGGCGAGCACGTAGATTGAGGACAGTCGCCAGCGGGAGAACCCAAGAATCAGTCCCAGTCCGTGACGGAAGCGAATCACCCAGCGGGCAATATTCTTGCGCCGCCACGCCGACACCTTGAAACGCGCCAATAGCTTGCCGCTCCACAACAGCACCGGGCGGTAGTGCCGGGCAAAGAACCATAACCCGGCGAAACCGCCGACCAGCAACATAGCCATTGTCGCGATCTGGAAACCGAGGTGAAAATCCTCAGGGCCGGTCAGCAGCACCAGCGCCAGTACCATCAATGCAGTAACAAAGAAGAACAGATCCAGAATCTGCTCCAGTGCGAATACCGAGGCGGCTTTCGCCGAACTCAAGCCATGCCGGTGCAACAGATAGGTCTCGGTAATGGCGGCGCCGGTACCAGCAGGCGTTGCAGAACTGGCGAATTCTGACGCAAGTACTGTCGCTAATGCTTTACCCGGTGCGATCGATTCACCGACGCCTCGCATGATCAGCTTGAGCTTCAAGGCCTGCGCCACCCAACCCAGCGACACCATTGCCACACCGGCAGCCACGATACTGAGCGGGATCTTGCGCAGCTCCGCCAAGCCGTCCCAACCACCAATGACGAAGGGTATCAGCAGGCTGAGCGGTAATGCCGCCGCCAGCAACCACCAGGGGCGCTTCATGGGCGGGTTTCCACGGGAGCAGGGGCTAGATACATAAAAGTTTAATAAAACAGTGAGTTATGTTCAATATTATAGGTTGTATCTAGTCTCCGCCATAGTTTTTGTCACAGTTTGGTTCGAATTACTTGGCGGATTTTGTCACACGATTGTGTGGCGAGCGTAGTGTGTGCCATGCTGGGGCCAGTGGCACGCTGGTGAGAACTGCCATTCAGTTTGCCGCCATCTGGTATACGACAAGAGGTGTTGATTTTCCGTTCCGGCAGAATTACGGCATACTGTTGCCCAATGCGAATCACAAGGCAAACAAGCGGAAAAATCCTGAGCATCGTGCTGACGGCTTGTCTATTGCTGGCGACAATGCCGTCGTCATGGGCGCTGAGTCTCGATGACAGGTCAGCGCAGCTGGACGGGCATGAGGTATCGTCCCAGCAGTCGTTGCCCTGTCATTGTGACGACGAGCAGAAAACACGCGGCGGCAGCTGTTGTGATGACAGACAGTCGGCCGACTGCTGTGAGGGATGTCAGTTCGGGATCGCCAGTCTCTCGCCTTCTATTGCCGCTGTTTTCTCTTCATCGGCTCCCGTAGTCAGTGGTGACCAACTGCTGGTGGGTTACGCCTTTGTCATTAAACCTTCCTTTGTCTCAATTCTATTGCGCCCCCCTCGGCACTGATTTCGATCGCCGGCATCACAGCCTGTTAATACATCTTGCAATGGCGTAACGCGTCGTTGTTAACGGCTTGTCACGATTTATTTCCTCGGGGGGATTCATGAACCCATTTTGCTCCTCAAGCGGCGGGCGCATTGTCGTCGCGTTGATGTTTTTCCTTATTGTCGTTCATCCGCTGCAGGCGGATGACAATTCCGAACCGGTTCTCCACTTGCGGGATGCCGAGTATCTTGCCTTGGCTGCTGACCAGCGCCTGGTCGCAGCGCAGTTGAGGATGCTAGCGCTGCAGGAAACTGTCCAGGCTAGCGCAGAGCTGGAAGATCCCCAGGGCAGACTTGTTCTGCAAAGCCTGCCGGTGGACAGTTTCGACTTTGGTCAGGAGCCGATGACGCAACTACTGGTCGGTATCAAGCAGCCGTTTCCGGCGGGTAGCACGCGGCAGTTGCGCCGTGCCAAAAATGTTGCGCAAGTGTCCGAAGCAAATGCCGAACTGGCGGAACGTCGTGCCATGGTGCTGAGATCCGTGCGGCTGGCGTGGTTGGTGGTCTATGCTGCGGTGGCCGAGCAGCGGCTGCTGGCCCAGGAGCAGGGGTTGTTACGTCAGACACAGCCATTGCTGGAAGGGGCCTATCGCGCTGGCAAGAATCGACAACTCGATTTGGCGCGGCTGCGGCTGCGCATTGCACAGACCGAGGCAAATTTGGTGGCATCAGGCAGCCAGGAGCGGGCACAGCGGGCTGTGCTGGCACAGTGGGTCGAAGATGTTGATGTCAGAACCTGGCCAAAACAACTGCCGGATACGCTGGAACGCGCCCCCGCTGTCTCGCCAGACGCCAACCTTCAGTTGGTGCAGCTGGCTGCCCGCGAGGCGGTGGTCGAGCAGGATATCGCGTTGGCAAAGGAACAATTCAAACCGGCCTGGGCGGCAGAATTGAGTTATGGCGTCAGAGAGTCGCGTAGCGATTTGCTGAGCTTGGGTGTATCGCTGTCGCTACCGGTCGCCAAGGCCAATCGGCAGACCCCTGAGCTGGAGGGTAAACGCAAAATACTTGCCTCAGTCAAAGCGGAGCGCCACTACCGCCATGATGAGGTCAGTGCTGTGCTACAGCGGTTGCAGCAGGAGGTGGACGCGCTATCGCGGCAGATCGCTATCTATCAGCAACAGATCATCCCCGAACGTCAGACCATTATGCAGTTGGTCGATTCCGACTACAGCGCCGGGAAGGCGAGCGCCAGCGACGTGATCGAAGCCGACACGCAGCTGGTCAACAGCCAGCGTCAGCTGTTGCAGCTGGAAATCGGGCGTGCGCGCAAGATTATTGAAATTCGTTATCTGAGCGGCGAGCAGGAACCACTGGGCGCCAGCAGCCAGGAGACAAATCCATGAAACTACTCTTCGCCTTTTTTCTGAGCATTGTGTTGTTGTTTGCTGCTGGTTGTTTGCCAGAGCAGGAAAATACTGCCGAGCAGGTACAGGAATCTGCCTTGGAACACGCCGAAAAACATGCCGACCCTGACTATGTATGTCCAATGCATCCCCAAATCATTCGTGATGAGCCCGGTAGCTGCCCGATTTGTGGCATGGATCTGGTGCCCAAGTTCAGTGATGGCAAGCAGACGGATGATGACTTTCCCGGTATTTCGGTCAGCCCCGAGATCCAGCGCTCAATGGGGCTGCGCACCACCACCGTCAGCCGGGAGACGCTGTGGCGCTATATCAAGACGGTTGGGCGGGTCGAGTATAACGAGGATGATCTGTTGCATCTGCATCCTCGCAGCAGTGGATGGGTTGAAAAACTGTTTGTCCGCAGTCTGGGCGAACGGGTGACGAAAGGTCAAAAACTGCTGGCGTACTATTCGCCGGAAATCTATTCCGCTCAGGAAGAATACCTTGTGGCACTGCGTTCCGCTCGCAAGGAGTTGACGCGCTCGTCGGAAAAACGACTGGAGTTGCTGGGTGTGCCCAAGCGTGTAATCCGGCAGATCGAAAAAAGCGGCAAGGCGATGCGCTCGGTGCCGCTGTTGGCGCCTGCCGATGGTGTCATCGCAGCTATGGGTTTGCGTGAAGGCATGTATATCCAGCCGACTTCGGAGCTGTTCACGTTTGCGCAGTTGGCTGATGTCTGGGTCAAGGTCGATGTTTTCGAACACCAGATCGATTGGGTCGAGCAGGGTAATGCGGTCGAAATCCGGGTGGCTGCATTGCCCGGACGGGTGTGGAAGGGAACGGTGGACTATATCTACCCGGAACTCGATCCCGGCACGTTGACGCTGACGCTGCGAATCCGTGTGCAGAATCTTGAAGAGCAGCTGCGGCCAAATATGTTTGCCGATGTCGTGATCTACGGCGGGCCGAAAAAGGATGTGCTTGCGGTGCCGCGTGAGGCACTGATTCTTGCGCCGCAGAAAAATCGCGTCGTGGTGCAAACCGCTGATGGTGAATTCAAACCCGTTGAAGTCGAGACGGGCATGTTCAGCGGTGGCCGGGTTGAAATTCTCTCGGGGCTGTCCGAGGGCGATGTGATTGTCGATGCTGGCCAGTTCCTGATCGATTCCGAGTCCAACCTGGAAGCGAGCTTGCGCCGCTTCGCCGCACAGTAGAGGCGCATCATGCTACGCACCATCATTACGCATTCGATCAAAAACCGTTTCCTCATTTTATTACTCACGTTATTGCTGGTCATCTGGGGGGTGGTTTCGGTTTTTCGTACGCCGCTCGATGCGATCCCGGATCTTTCCGATGTCCAGGTGATCATCAAGACCTCCTTCACTGGGCAGTCGCCGCAGGTGGTTGAGGATCAAGTCACTTACCCCATTACGACGACGATGATGAAGGTGCCGCGCGCCGAGGTGGTGCGTGGTTACTCGTTTTTTGGTGATTCCTATGTCTATGTGATTTTCGAGGAGGGCACCGATCTGTATTGGGCGCGGGCTCGTGTGCTCGAATATCTGAACCAGGCGACTGCTGATCTTCCTGCCACCGCGCAGCCCGCACTGGGGCCGGATGCAACCGGTGTTGGCTGGGTCTATGAATATGCATTGGTGGATCGCAGCGGCCAGTATGATTTATCCGAATTGCGCTCATTGCAGGACTGGTTTTTGAAATTCGAGTTGCAATCGGTGCCGGGCGTGGCGGAAATCGCCACGGTGGGCGGCATGTTGAAGCAGTACCAGGTCACCGCCAATCCAGATCGTTTGCGGGCCTATGGCATCCCGTTGTCGCGGCTCAAACAGGCATTGCAGCGGGCCAACAACGAGGTGGGTGGTTCCGTCATTGATATTGCCGAGGCGGAATACATGCTGCGCGGCAAGGGCTACCTTTCCGGTGTCGAAGACATTGAAACCGTACCGGTAGGTATCAACAAGGCGACGGGTGCGCCCATCCTGGTACGCGATCTTGCCCAGGTGAATATCGGCCCGCAAATGCGGCGCGGCATTGCCGAGCTGGATGGCGAAAGTGAAGTTGTTGGTGGGATCGTCGTCATGCGCTATGGCGAAAATGCCTTGGAGGTGATAGAGCGTATCAAGGCGCGCATTGAAGCATTGAAGCAGGGATTGCCCGAGGGCGTCGAGATCGTCGAGACCTATGACCGCTCGCAACTGATCGAGCGCGCGGTCAAGAATCTGGGCGAAAAGCTGGTCGAGGAGTTTGCCATCGTCGCGCTGGTGTGCATCGTGTTTCTGTTCCATCTGCGTTCGGCGCTGGTTGCAATCGTTGCGCTGCCGGTGGGTATTCTGGTCGCCTTCATCGTTATGAACACGCAGGGAATCAACGCCAATATCATGTCTTTAGGTGGCATTGCGATCGCCATCGGCGCCATGGTCGATGCCGCGATCGTGATGATTGAAAATGCGCACAAACAGCTGGAAAAGTGGATGAACAGCTTTGGTCGCAAGCCCGACAAGCATGAGCGCTGGGAGATTATTACCGAGGCCGCTGCCGAGGTGGGTCCGGCGCTGTTTTTCTCATTGCTGATTATTACCCTGAGTTTCGTCCCTGTGCTGGTGTTGCAGGCTCAGGAAGGGCGCTTGTTTGCACCGTTGGCTTACACCAAGACCTATGCCATGGCGGCGGCCGCCGGGCTGTCGGTAACCCTGATACCCGTGCTGATGGGGTATTTCATTCGCGGCAGGATTCCAGCTGAGGAATCCAATCCACTCAACAAATTGCTGATTGCGATATACCGGCCATTGTTGCGGCTGGTATTGCGCTTTCCCCGCACAACCATACTCCTGGCGGCACTGAGTCTGCTGTCGGTGATCGTCCCGTTGCAGGATCTGGGGACCGAGTTCATGCCGGAGCTGGAGGAGGGAGATCTGTTGTACATGCCCACCACATTGCCCGGTCTGTCGGTGGGCAAGGCAACAGAAATCCTGCAACAAACGGATCGCATCATCAAAACCTTTCCTGAAGTCAAACGGGTATTCGGAAAAATCGGCCGGGCAGATACCGCGACCGATCCGGCACCACTGACCATGATCGAAACGACGATTCAGTTGCAGGAAAAATCACGCTGGCGACCCGGTATGACCATCGACAAGCTGATCAGGGAAATGGATGCCGCGATCCAGTTCCCCGGCCTGACCAATGCCTGGGTGCAGCCGATTAAGACGCGAATCGACATGTTGGCAACCGGCATCAAGACGCCAGTGGGCATCAAGGTGGCTGGCCCCGATCTGGCGGTGATCGAAGAGATCGGCAAACAGCTTGAAGCGGTCGTGAGTCAGGTCGAAGGCACGGCCTCGGTCTATTCCGAGCGGGTGGCCGGTGGCCGCTATATCGACATCGTGCCGGATCGGGTCAAGGCGGCACGCTTTGGTCTGAACATCGATGACATCAATGATGTGATTGCCGGTGCGCTGGGTGGCATGGATGTGACCTGGACTGTTGAAGGGCTGGAGCGTTATCCCGTCAATCTGCGGTACCCACGTGAGAGCAGGGATGACCTCGACAAATTGCGCAATCTGCCATTGGTGACGCCAACCGGCGCTCATATTCCCCTGTCGCGCATCGCAACCATCAGCGTGGTTGATGGCCCGCCGATGATCAAGAGCGAGAATGCCCGGCCCAATGGTTGGACATTTGTCGATATTCGTGATGTCGATCTGGGCTCCTACATCGGGCGGGCGCAACAGGCTGTGCGTGAAGGCGTTGAATTGCCGCCAGGATATTCGATTACCTGGTCCGGTCAGTATGAGTACCTGCTGCGGGCGAAGCAGCGGTTTCAACTGGTGATTCCCATCACCCTGCTGATGATTTTCATTCTGCTGTTCATGACGTTCAATCGCATCGGCGAGGCCGTGCTTATCATGGGTACCTTGCCGTTCGCGCTGACCGGCGGGTTATGGCTGTTGTGGTGGCTCGACTACAACTTTTCCGTTGCCGTTGCGGTAGGGTTCATTGCCTTGGCTGGAGTGGCGGCTGAGTTTGGCGTCGTCATGCTGCTTTATTTGAACAACAGCCTGGATGAATGGTGCGAACATCAACGCCTCAACAGCATGGATGACCTGAAAGGCGCCATCATGGAAGGGGCTGTGCTGAGGGTGCGCCCAAAAGCGATGACGGTGGCGGTGATCATCGCCGGCCTGATCCCGATCATGCTCGGGTCGGGGACAGGCTCAGACGTCATGCAGAAAATCGCAGCGCCCATGATCGGCGGCATGATTACCGCACCACTGCTCTCACTGTTCGTGATCCCGGCCATCTACTTGTTGATGAAGAAAAAACTGTGTCGACAGGAGAGGCAAGCATAGTAGGAGAGGTGGTGTAGCCCGCATTTCTCACCAGGGGTTATGGTGCCAGGCGGGCGATTTCCCAGTGACTTTCTTTGCGGCGGTATTCGAAGCGGTCGTGGAGGCGGTTGGGTCGGCCTTGCCAGAATTCTACGATGTCGGGTACGACGCGGTAGCCTCCCCAGAAGTCGGGCAGGGGGACTTTCCCGCTCTTGAATTTGCGCTTCATTTCATCGAGCTTCATGTCGAGGATTTTGCGGCTGGTGATGACGTTGCTCTGATTCGATACCCAGGCACCGAGCTGGCTGCCGTGGGGGCGGGTGAGAAAATATTTCATTGATTCCGTCGTGGAGATTTTCTCCGCACGTCCGGCGATTTCCACCTGGCGTTCCAGTTCGGTCCAGGGAAACAGCAGGCAGACGTTGGGGTTTGCTTCGATCTCGCGCGCTTTCTGGCTGCCGTAGTTGGTGAAGAAGACAAAGCCTTTTTGGTCGAAAGTTTTCAGCAGTACGGTGCGTGCCGAGGGTTTGCAGTCGGCGGATACCGTTGCCAGGGTCATGGCATTGGGGTCGGTAATGCTGGCGCGGGTGGCTTGCTCGAACCATTTCTCGAACTGGCTGACGGGGTCGCCGGCGAGATCGGCGCGGTGGAGGCCGCCGCGGGTGTATTCACGGCGGTAATCACTGATGTCCATGTTGTCGTGCTCAGGTGATGACGCTGGGCTCGCTGCGCCCGGTGTAGTATTCGATGCCGGCGAGTTGATGGGCGATGGTTGCTATCGGCTTCAGCAGTTCGTGGGCATCGGCGCTGTAGTCGCTGGCATTGCTGGTGAACTGTTCCAGGTAGACGCGCAAGGTCGCGCCACGGGTGCCGGTGCCGGACAGGCGAAATACGATGCGGCTGCCATCCTCGAAGCCGATGCGCAGGCCTTGATGTTCGCTGACGGAGCCGTCGACGGGGTCGGTGTAGCTGAAGTCGTCGGCATAGGCGACGGTGCGTCCGTCGAGTGTGCTGCCGGGAAGCCCGGCGAGTTTGGCGGTCAGGTTGGTCATCAAGGATTTTGCTGCGTCGCTGTCGACTTCTTCGTAGTCGTGGCGGGCATAGGCATTGCGACCGTAGGTTTGCCAGTGGTCTAACATGATGTCGGCGACCGACTGTTTTTTCGCGGCCAGCAGATTGAGCCAGAACAGTACGGCCCACAGCCCGTCCTTTTCGCGTACATGGTCGGAGCCGGTGCCGAAGCTTTCTTCGCCGCAGAGCGTGATCTTGCCAGCGTCGAGCAGGTTGCCGAAGAATTTCCAGCCGGTGGGCGTTTCGTAGCAGTCGACGCCCAGCTCGGCGGCAACGCGATCGGCGGCGGCGCTGGTGGGCATGGAGCGGGCAATGCCGGCAATGCCGTCGCGGTAGCCGGGTGCGACGGTGGCATTGGCTGCCAGTACGGCTAGGCTGTCGCTGGGGGTGACGAAAAACTGGTGACCGAGCACCATGTTGCGGTCGCCATCGCCGTCGGAAGCTGCGCCGAAAAACGGGCCGTCATCGGCGAACATCTCTTTGACCAGTGCCTTGGCATGCGCCAGATTGGGGTCGGGATGACCGCCGCCAAAGTCGGGTAGCGGTTCGCCGTTCCACACGGTGCCTTCGGGGCAGCCGAGCATCTCTTCGAAGATGCGCTTGCCATAGGGGCCGGTGACGGCGTGCATGGCGTCGAAGATCATGCGCCGACCGGCGAGGTAATCGCGAATCAGATCGAAATCGAACAGGGTCTGCATCAATTCGGCGTAGTCGCTGACGGCGTCGATGACGCGTATCTTCAGGCTGCCCAATTGTGTCTCGCCAATGCTGTCGAGGTCGATCGGGTCTGCCGTGGCGATGCGATATTTGCTGATCGTCTTTGAGGCGGCGTAGATTGCTTCGGTGATCTTCTCAGCTGCCGGGCCGCCATTGGGCGTGTTGAACTTGATGCCAAAGTCGCCATCCGGTCCGCCAGGATTGTGGCTGGCGGAAAGAATGATGCCGCCATCGGTGCCGTTCTTGCGGATCAGATGCGAGGCGGCTGGGGTCGAGAGAATGCCGCCCTGGCCAATGATCAGTTCGCCTATGCCATTGGCGGCAGCCATGCGGATAATGGTCTGAATGGCTTCGCGGTTGTAGAAACGGCCATCGCCGCCGACCACCAGGCAGATGCCGTCGAGCGTTGGCAGACTATTGAAGATCGACTGGACGAAGTTCTCCAGATAATGCGGTTTCTGGAACGTGGTGGTGGCCTTGCGCAGCCCGGAGGTGCCGGGGCGCTGGTCGTCGAAAGGGGTGGTGGCAACGGTGTTGATTTTGATGTCCATGATGCGGTTGTCGTTCGATTTGAAAGGCGGCGGATATGTTAAGCTTTTTTCCATGCGATGGCCCGAAATATGTCAAATTTGCGAAAGTCCCCGGCCCGGCAGTTTTTCTGCTTTGATGGAAATGTACGAGCAGAACTACATGCGGCTGCGTTGCCTGTGTCCGGAAATCCGTAGGCTGGAGGGGCATCATGTGTCGCAGGTGGAGGGGGCGCACGATCTGCACCTGATCGTGCTGGAGCAGGTGCGCCATACCACGACGCTGCAGCTCACCTATTTGATGGATGATGGTACGTTGCGGCCCGATGTCACCCTGCGTATCTACCATGATGCCCTGCAGGCCGAAGTGCTGAGCCGGCGTTGTCAGCTCAATGGCGAACTGATGAAGGCAGAGCGCATTCCTACCCAGGCGGCGCTGGCTTGCAAGTGGAAAGCCAATCGATTTCTCTATAAATGGCTCAATTACTGCGGGCGTCAGGGGCACGGCTTCCATGATCGCGTTGCCCGCGGCAGCGAGCGTGATCTGTGTGAAGTCTGAATTTGTCGGTTTGAAGGGGGGATTCCATGTCTGCAATTCTGGTAACGGGCGCCAATCGCGGTATCGGGCTGGAGCTGGTGCGCCAGTACAGCGCTGATGGTTGGCAGGTTCACGCCTGCTGTCGAAATCCCGCTGCTGCCACTGAGCTACAGCGTTTGGCCGAGGGCGGTGCAGGCAACGTGTTGGTTCATCGCCTCGAGGTGACTGACGATGCGCAGATCAGCGATCTGGCGCGGCAGCTGCAAGGGCAGCCCATCGATATCCTGTTTAACAATGCCGGCGTCTACGGTCAGTCTGATGCCTGGTTCGGCAATGCCAGCAGGGCAGCGTGGCTCGATGCGCTAAACGTCAATACCATTTCGCCAATGAAGGTGATGGAGGCATTGGTGGACAATGTTGCCGCCAGCGAGCTGCGCATCATGGCGACGCTGAGCAGCAAGATGGGCAGCATGGCTGACAATCGCTCGGGTGGCAGCTATGTCTATCGCTCCACCAAGGCAGCGTTGAACGCGGTGATGGTCAGTGCGGCCCACGATCTGAAACCACGCGGCATTACTGCCGTTGTGCTGCATCCCGGCTGGGTGCGTACCGACATGGGCGGCCCCAATGGCGAGATCTCGGTGGCTGAGTCGGTCACGGCGATGCGCCAGATCCTGTCCCGGGTTGGTCCCGACGATGCCGGTAGTTTCTACGAGATCGATGGCTCCATAATCCCCTGGTAACCCAGGTTGCGGTACCATCTGCAAGCGCGGTCGGGGCAGGTGGCGGCATATCGAAGATGAAGCGCCGAGCGGCCTGTGCTATAAATAAGTAAAAGCTGATATTTATTCTTGACTGTTTTACTTGGTTATTGCTAGACTGGTTCCAGATAACATTCAGGTCTGGTCTGGATGCGCTACCGAGGAGTAGAATTATGAAGCTTTCAACAAAGGGTCGTTACGCGGTAACGGCAATGATGGATCTGGCGATCCACGATCGCGAAGGTCCGGTAACACTGGCAGATATTTCACAGACGCAGGGAATCTCCCTGTCCTATCTCGAACAACTGTTCGCCAAGCTGCGCAAGCGCGGGCTGGTCGAGGGGGTTCGTGGTCCTGGCGGCGGCTATCGTCTGGCACGCATGCCGCACCAGATCACTGTCGCTGAGATCATCACCGCCGTTGACGAGAATGTCGATGTCATGCGCTGTCATGGTGATGGCAATTGTCAGGACGGCGTGCGCTGTCTCACCCACGAGCTGTGGGCGGAGCTCAGCAACCGCTTGTACGAATTTCTGGACGGCATCACGCTGGATCAGTTCGTCGAGCGCCCCGAAATCCGGGAAATCGCCCGACGCCAGGATGAAGAGGCGAAGCGTATGAATTTCGTCTTCCCGCGTCCAGCAGCCTAGCCCAGGAGAATGTCATGTCCGTAAAGCTCCCGATTTATCTCGATTACAGCGCCACTACGCCGGTGGATGAGCGCGTCGCGGAAAAAATGTCCGAATGCCTCACCATCGACGGTGTCTTTGGCAATCCGGCATCACGCAGCCATGCGTTCGGCTGGGCAGCAGATGAGAAGGTGGAAAACGCGCGTAAGCAGGTGGCCGAGCTGATCAACGCGAACCCGAAAGAGATCGTGTGGACCAGTGGTGCCACCGAAAGCGACAACCTTGCGATCAAGGGGGCTGCCCATTTCTATCGCAAGAAAGGACAGCACATCATCACCTGTAAGACCGAACACAAGGCAGTGCTCGATACCTGTCGCCAGCTCGAACGCGAAGGCTATGAGGTGACTTACCTCGATCCCGAGGAAGATGGTCTCGTCGATCTCGCCCAGCTCGAAGCGGCGATGCGTGACGACACCATTCTGGTTTCGATCATGCACGTCAACAACGAAATTGGCGTGATTCAGGATATCGAGGCAATCGGCGAACTGTGCCGTGATCGCGGTATTGTCTTTCACGTCGATGCAGCTCAGAGCGCCGGCAAGGTGCCGATTGATCTGGACAAGCTCAAGGTGGATCTGATGAGCTTTTCCGCGCACAAGATTTACGGTCCCAAAGGCGTTGGTGCCTTATTCGTGCGCCGTCGGCCACGGGTGCGTATCGAAGCGCAAATGCATGGTGGCGGTCATGAGCGCGGCATGCGTTCCGGCACCTTGGCGACGCATCAGTGTGTTGGCATGGGCGAAGCGTTCCGCATCGCGGGCGAAGAAATGGCGGCTGAAAATGCGCGCATTCTGACGCTGCGCAAACGTCTTTGGGATGGTTTCAAGGATATGGAAGAGGTCTATCTCAACGGTCATGAGGAGCAGCGTGTTGCGGGCAACCTCAACGTCAGCTTCAACTTCGTCGAGGGCGAAAGCCTGATCATGGCGCTGAAAGATCTGGCCGTATCCAGTGGCTCGGCCTGCACCTCGGCATCGCTGGAGCCAAGCTACGTCCTGCGGGCTATTGGCCGTGATGACGAGCTGGCGCATTCCTCGATCCGGTTTACGATCGGTCGTTACACGACGGCTGAAGAAATTGAATACACCATTGCCAAGATGCGCGATGCCATTACCAAACTCCGTGATCTTTCCCCGCTATGGGAAATGTATCAGGATGGTGTCGACCTGAAGTCCATCCAATGGGCTGCGCACTGAAGGTGATCCCTGCGTGATCGTCCGGTAGATTTTTCACGCGGAAACAAATACTGAGGTACACGAAAATGTCATATAGCGAAAAGGTAATCGACCACTACGAGAATCCACGCAACGTCGGCGTACTCGACAAGGACTCCAGTGCTGTCGGCACCGGCATGGTTGGTGCGCCAGCCTGTGGCGATGTGATGCGCCTGCAGATCAAGGTCGGCGACGACGGCGTCATCGAAGACGCGAAATTCAAGACTTATGGTTGCGGCAGCGCCATTGCTTCCAGTAGCCTGCTGACCGAATGGGTCAAGGGTAAAACCCTGGAAGAGGCGTCTCAGATCAAGAATTCCGATATTGCTGAAGAGCTGGCCTTGCCCCCGGTCAAGGTGCACTGTTCAGTCTTGGCGGAAGATGCGATCAAAGCCGCGATCGAAGATTATCAAGGCAAGCAAAGCGACGCCTGATTTCGCACTGGAGAGGCTGGAAGCATGGCGATAACACTGACCGATGCCGCCGCCGACCGGGTCAAGAACTTCCTTGAAAAAAGGGGTTCTGGTGCTGGCCTGCGGCTGGGGGTGAAAACCACAGGCTGCTCGGGCATGGCCTACGTGATCGAGTTTGCCGACGAGATCGAAGAGCACGATACGGTGTTTGAAGACAAGGGCGTCAAGATCATCGTCAATCCCAAGAGTCTCACCTATCTCGACGGCACCGAGCTGGATTTCGCCCGTGAAGGCTTGAACGAGGGGTTCAAGTTCAACAACCCCAATGAAGCCGATCGCTGTGGCTGCGGTGAGAGCTTTACTGTCTGATTTGGGAGGCAGTGCTTTTCCGATCCAGGTCCTGATGATCGTGCTGGCAAATTTCCGAAAATAATGGTGCCCTGATCTTGCATGACGCATCAAACGTCGAAAAGCCGGCTGACGCCGGCTTTTCGTTTTTAAACCGTAACTACTCAGCACAGGCCCGTAATTGCTCAGATTGCCCCCGTTTTGCGTCAAATCAAGGCGGAAGCGCGGAGTTTACGAGTGTAAATGAGCACTTCCAACGCAGAGTTGGCGCAAATAAGGGGGTAAGCTGAGCAGTTACTTCAAATCGAGCCTGTTTTTTAATGCTATGGCGATTGACCTGACCGAAAACTATTTCGATCTCTTTTCACTGCCGCTGGATTTCGATATCGACGTTGATGCGTTGGGCAGAAAATACCGCAGCTTGCAGCAAGAGGTGCATCCAGACCGATTTGCCGCTTCTGATGCACAGGCGCAGCGAGTATCGGTCCAGAGCACGGCGCATCTGAATGAAGCTTACGAAACGCTGAAAGATCCCCTGACGCGCGGTTTCTATCTGCTTGAACTCAAGGGTATTGGTTCGGGCGCGCATGAATACACGACGTCGGATGGTGCTTTTCTGATGCAGCAGCTGGAACGTCGTGAAGAACTGGAGGGTATTGGGCAGGCTGATGATCCTTTCGATGCACTTGATGCGCTGCGTGATGAGACGCATCGGGACGAACAGGCGCAGATGGAAACGTTTCGCACAGCCTGGGCTGCGGGTGACTACGACACTGCGTATGATGCGCTCACCAAGGTGATGTTCATTCGCCGCATGCTACAGCAGATCGATGAAATCGAAGAGCGTCTCGAAGACGAGTTGGACTGAGTCACCATCAATGAGGACCGGCTGAAATGGCATTGTTACAAATTTCCGAACCGGGCATGTCCGCAGCGCCGCATCAGCGCAGACTGGCGGCCGGCATTGATCTGGGAACAACGAATTCACTGGTCGCGTCGGTGCGCAGTGGCGTGGCTGAAACGCTGCCGGATGAACAGGGGCGTCATCTGCTGCCTTCGGTGGTCTATTACCGCGAGGATGGCCCGCCGCTGGTGGGCTATGAAGCGCTGGAGAAGGCTGACGAAGATCCTTTCAATACCATCGCATCGGTCAAGCGCCTGATGGGGCGTAGCGCCGGTGACCTGAAAAAGCTCGGTGGCCAGCTTTCCTATCGCATCGCCGATGTCGATAGCAATGTGCCGCGCATCGTCACCGCTGCGGGTGAAAAAACAGCGGTCGAGGTGTCGGCAGATATCCTTGTTGCCCTCAAGCAGCGTGCCGAAGAAACACTCGGGGCCGAACTCGAAGGCGTCGTCATCACGGTGCCGGCGTATTTCGATGATGCCCAGCGTCAGGCCACCAAGGACGCGGCGCGTCTGGCGGGTCTGAATGTACTGCGGCTGCTCAATGAGCCGACGGCTGCTGCTGTGGCCTACGGCTTGGAAAGTGGTGAAGAGGGGGTTATCGCCGTTTACGACCTGGGTGGCGGCACCTTTGATATTTCGATTCTGCGGCTGCACAAGGGCGTTTTCGAGGTGCTGGCCACCGGCGGTGATTCCGCGTTGGGTGGCGATGATCTGGACCATGCGATCGCCGAATGGATGTTGTCATCGGCGGGTATCGAGTCTTCCGACGATCACCATCTGATGCGGCGTTTCATGACCGCTGCGCGCAAGGCGAAGGAGGCCTTGACCGACGCTGACAGAACGGAAATCGAGGTTGAGCTGGCGGACGGCAAACATTGGCGTGCTGAGCTGACGCGAGCGCGATTTGCCGAACTGATTCGTCCATTGGTGAAGAAGACGACCGGTGCCTGTCGGCGCGTGCTGCGCGATGCGGGCATCAAGAAGGACGAGGTTCGCGAAGTCGTTATGGTTGGTGGTTCCACCCGGGTGCCGCTGGTGCGGGAAATGGTCGGAGAATTCTTTGGACGCGAACCGCTGGTCAGCATCGATCCTGACAAGGTGGTCGCCGTGGGTGCCGCCATTCAGGCCGATGTGCTGGTTGGCAACAAACCCGATGGCGATCTGTTGCTGCTTGATGTCATTCCGCTGTCGCTGGGTATCGAGACCATGGGTGGATTGGTGGAAAAGATCATCAGCCGCAACACCACTATCCCGGTGGCGCGCGCCCAGGAGTTCACCACCTACAAGGATGGTCAGACTGCGATGTCCTTCCATGTGGTGCAGGGCGAACGCGAGCTGGTGGATGACAATCGCTCGTTGGCCCGCTTCGAGCTGCGTGGCATACCACCAATGGTCGCTGGTGCGGCGCGCATCAAGGTGACATTTCAGGTCGACGCGGATGGTCTGCTGAATGTATCAGCGATGGAGGAGACCAGCGGTGCCCAGGCATCGATCACCATTAAGCCCTCCTACGGGCTGGGCGACAAGGAGATCGAAGCAATGTTGCGCGATTCGATGGAGCATGCGCAGGAGGACATGACGTTGCGTATGCTGCGCGAGCAGCAGGTGGAGGCCGATCGCGTCGTCGAGGCGCTGGATGCAGCACTGGCAAAGGATGGCGATGAATTGCTGTCAGCAGATGAGAAAGCAGACATCCTTGCAGCGCGCGATGCGCTCATCGTGGCGCGCCAGGGCGAAGATACGAACGCGATCAAGCATGCGATCAAGCAGGTCGAAGCGGCCGCCGAAAGTTATGTCGAGCGGCGCATGAATTCCAACATCCGCCAGGCGATGGCGGGTCATAGTGTAGAAGAGTTTGAGTAAACTGATATGCCAAAACTGATTTTCTTGCCCCACGAAGAGCTGTGCCCTGAGGGCAGCGTGATCGACGTTGAGCCTGGCGTCACCATCTGTGATGCTGCACTGGAGCACGGTATCGAAATCGAACATGCCTGTGAGAAATCCTGTGCCTGCACCACTTGTCATGTCTATGTGCGTGAGGGGTTCGATTCCTTGAATGAAGCCAGTGATGACGAAGAAGACATGCTGGACAAGGCCTGGGGTGTCGACCCCGACTCCCGGCTCAGTTGTCAGGCGGTGGTCGATAACGAGGATCTCGTCATCGAGATCCCGAAATACACCATCAATATGGTATCCGAAAGCCACTGAACCGGAGGTACATCATGGGTCTGAAGTGGACTGATACACTCGATATCGCGATAGAACTGGACGAAAAATATTCGGATGTCGATCCGTTGAAGGTCAATTTTGTCGATCTTCACAAATGGATCACCGAGCTGGATGATTTCGACGATGATCCTGAGCGATCCGGTGAACGCATCCTCGAAGCCATACAGATGGCCTGGATCGAAGAGCGAGAATAAGCAGGAAATAACGGCAAGACCGGGAAGAAATGGAGCGGGTGAAGGGAATCGAACCCTCGTTATCTGCTTGGGAAGCAGAAGTTCTACCATTGAACTACACCCGCCGCTGGAACGGGAGTTTACCCGAAATCACCCGCCGGGTCTTCGGGTGCTTGCTTCATCGGCTGAACAAGCCATCTTCCGCAGGTCGAACCTGCGTTCAACCCGAGCTGTAGGGGCGATTTCAATCGCCCAACCCAAGCAAGGCAAAAACCTCCGAGCCCCCCGCAGCACAAGAATCACCCCCAGGTTTGCCACAACTGCATGCGGCCAGTAGAATCCGCACACTTTTGATTATCCTTGCAAACCCGCGATCCGGCGGGTTTGTGTTATTTTACTCATTGAAAATCTGGAGTTTCCTATGGCGATCGAACGCACTATTTCCATTATCAAGCCCGACGCAGTAGCCAAGAATGTCATTGGCGATATCTATCGCCGTTTTGAGGAAGGTGGTCTGAAGATCGTCGCGGCCAAGATGAAGCATCTGAGCAAGCGCGAAGCAGAGGGTTTCTACGCAGTGCACAAGGAGCGTCCCTTCTTCAATGACCTGGTCGAGTTCATGACTTCCGGGCCGGTGATGATTCAGGTGCTCGAAGGCGAGAATGCCATTGCGAAGAATCGCGAGCTGATGGGGGCGACCAACCCAGCCGAAGCAGCTCCCGGCACCATCCGCGCCGATCATGCCTCGACCATCGACGAGAACGCGGTTCATGGCTCCGATGCGCCTGAAACTGCCGCTACCGAGATCGCATATTTCTTTTCCACGATCGAACTCTGCCCACGCACGAGGTAAGTATTCATTGGAAACCGCCACGAAGGTCAATCTGCTTGATTTCGCCCCCGCGGCGTTGACAGCCTGGTTCAAGGAACTGGGGGAGCCGGCCTTCCGTGCGCAGCAGGTTTTTAAATGGATTCACCAGCAGGGCGTCAGCGATTTCAGCGCAATGACGAACATCAGCAAGGCGTTGCGTGCACGTCTGGCTGAGATCGCCGAAGTCCGGGGGCCGGAGATCGTCATGGAGCAGCCCTCCAGTGACGGTACCCGGAAGTGGCTGCTACGCCTCGACGACGGCCAGTGCATCGAGGCGGTATTCATTCCGGAATCCAGTCGCGGCACGCTCTGCGTCTCGTCCCAGGTGGGCTGTGCGCTGGATTGCACGTTCTGCTCGACGGCACGGCAGGGTTTCAATCGTAACCTGAGCGTGCATGAGATTATTGGTCAGCTGTGGTCGACCGAGCATCGGCTACGGCAGGAAAGTGGCGGTGAGCGGGTCATCAGCAATGTGGTGATGATGGGCATGGGCGAACCGCTGCTGAACTACGATAACGTGGTGTCGGCATTGAAGATCATGCTCGATGACAATGCCTACGGTCTGAGCAAGCGGCGGGTGACGCTGAGTACCTCGGGTGTCGTTCCGGCACTGGACAGGCTCAGTAGCGAAGTCGATGTGGCGCTGGCGGTGTCCCTGCACGCACCTAATGATGATTTGCGTGATCAGTTGGTGCCGCTGAACCGAAAATACCCGATAGCCGAACTGCTGGCGGCCTGCCAGCGCTTTCTCGACAGCAAGGCGCAACGGGATCGCATCACCATCGAGTACGTCATGCTCGACGGCGTGAACGATTCGCCGCAGCATGCGCATGAGTTGGCTCGGTTGCTGCGCGGGTTGCCATCCAAGGTCAACCTGATTCCGTTCAACCCGTTCCCGGAGACACGCTACCGACGCTCGTCACGGCAGGCGATCGATCGCTTTCGCGATATTCTCTATCACAAGGGGATCAATACCATCACCCGCAAAACCCGCGGAGATGATATCGATGCCGCCTGTGGCCAGCTTGCCGGCAAGGTGAATGACCGTAGCCGTCGCGAGATCCACTTCGCGCGTATCGAGAAAGCATCATGACAGTACGTGGCGGATCAGCGTTGGCAGGGATTGTCATGGCCGTGTTGCTGCTCGGAGCCTGTGTCGGGCCGGGCAAGCCGAAGGTGGACAAGGCGCGTGTCGCCGAACTCAATACCCGGCTGGGTCTGGAGTATTTGCAACAGGATAGGCCTGATCTGGCCAAGGTCAAACTGGATCGTGCACTGGAGGCGCGCCCCCGCTCAGCGGCGGTCAACTGGGCCAATGCGCTGCTTTATGAAAAGCTCGGTGATATGGAAAAGGCCGAAGCTTTCTATCGCAAAGCTGTAAAATATGATCCCGATTCAGCTGAGGCGCACAACAATTTTGGGGCTTTTCTGTGTAAGCGCGGGCGTGCCAACGAAGGTGTCAAGCACTTCGACAAGGCCGCTGCCAACACGGTGTATCCGACACCCGAATATGCATTGACCAATGCCGGAGTCTGTCTGCTCGAAGCGGGTGACGACGTCGAAGCCGAAGCCTATTTTCGCAAGGCGCTGGACAGAAATCCCCGTCACGCGTCGGCGTTGTACCAAATGGCGTTGCTCACCTATCGGCAAAAACGCTACCTTTCGTCACGGGCTTATCGGGAACGTCTGAGTGCGGTGATGAAGGGGCCGCAGCCGAAAGTGCTGTGGCTTTGTGTGGTCACGGAGCGAGCCATGGATAACTTCAACGAGGCGGATCGCTGCGAAAAAGAGCTGAAAACCAGATTCCCGGCATCGGAGGAAGCTTCGTCGCTGTATTGAACACATGGATGACACTAACCAGAATTTTGGCCATCTCTTTCGCAGCTTGCGTGAGCAGGCCGGGCGCCAGCTCTCCGATGTAGCAGCGGAGCTGCACATCAACGTCGCGCATTTGCAGGCGCTGGAAGATGAAGCTTTCGATCGACTTCCCAGTCAGTCCTTCGCTCGTGGGTATATCCGCGCCTATGCACGTGCGCTGGAAACCGATGCCGAGCCACTGCTGAAAGCCTATTTGCGCAGTGCGCCTCCGACCGAGGCGTGGCACGTCAACCAGCCGCTGGAAGAAGAGACGCAGACATCACGGCTGCCGTTGCTGCTCGGCACCGCTGCGGTGGCTGCGACCATTGTTGCGCTGTTTGTCATCTGGTTTCTCGGCAGTGGCTACCTGGACAAGGAGTCGACGCTGGCGGATCGGCCAGTGGAAGCACCGGCATCGTCGGTGGCTCCAGAGTTGCTGCCGATGTCCGAACAACAGCCGCAAGCAGCACCGGTGATCGCGGACGACCAGGACGACAAAGCTGAGACAGCTGCAACTGGCCAAGGAACTGGCGAAGACGATGCTGGCGCCGATCCCGCGGTGGCCGACGACGCCGATACACAGAAAGAACCGACGCCGGAAAAGTCCACGCAAGCCGATGACGATCAGGCCGAGCCAACGCAGCAAGAAGACAAGGCCGGGGGAAATCAGGCGGCGTCCAGCCGGGTTAAACCTGACGATGACAATCCAGACCTGATTCGTGCACCCGAGGGCAACGACAAGGTCGTGATCACCCTGAACGATGATTCCTGGGTGGATATCAAGGATGCGAACGGCCAACGTCTGCTGCGTGGTCTCTATCTCAAAGGCGCCCACAAGACGCTGATCGGTCAGGCACCGTTTCAGGTCTTTCTCGGCAATGCCCCTGCGGTGACGTTGCAGGCGGCCGGCAAGGCTGTTGACTTGAGTGGCTTTGTCCGCCCCAACAAGACAGCACGTTTCGTTGTCCTGCAAAAAACGGAAAACTGATGGCTCAACAGATTCAATCGATCCGCGGGATGCACGACATCCTGCCCGACGAGAGCGGCCAATGGCATTGGCTCGAGCGCCATGCGCGCGATGTGCTGGAACGTTACGGCTATCGTGAGATTCGCATGCCGATCGTGGAAAAGACCGAACTGTTCAAGCGCTCGATCGGAGAGGTGACCGACATCGTCGAAAAGGAGATGTATACCTTCGAGGATCGCAACGGTGACAGCCTCAGCCTGCGGCCCGAAGGCACCGCCAGCTGTGTGCGCGCCGGGATTCAGCATGGCCTGTTCCACAATCAGCAGCAGCGGCTGTGGTACCAGGGGCCGATGTTTCGCCATGAGCGTCCGCAGAAGGGGCGCTATCGCCAGTTCCAGCAGATCGGTGTTGAAACCTTCGGCTATGCCGGCCCCGAGATCGAGGCCGAATTGATCGCGATGACCCAGCGCCTGTGGGATGTGCTGGGCATTGCGGATGTCACGCTGGAGCTGAACACCCTGGGTACGCCGGAAAGCCGCAAGGCCTATCGTGAGGTATTGGTCGACTTCTACCGTGCCCATCTCGATCAGCTCGACGACGACAGCCGGCGGAGACTCGAAACCAATCCACTGCGCATTCTCGATAGCAAGAATCCCCAGGTGCAGACCCTCAATGACAACGCGCCGTCGCTGCATGACCATCTGGATGACGCCTCGAAAGCACATTTCGCGACGCTGTGTGCTTTGCTCGACGATGTCGGGATTGCCTATCAGTTGAACAGCCGCCTGGTGCGCGGGCTGGACTACTACTCGCACACGGTTTTCGAGTGGACGACGACCGCACTCGGCGCGCAAGGCACGGTCTGTGCCGGTGGGCGTTACGATGGCCTGGTGCCGCAGCTCGGTGGCAAACCGACCCCCGCCGCCGGATTTGCGATGGGGGTCGAACGGCTGCTGGAGCTGGTGCGCGTGCAGGGTGGCGCTGACGCCAGCTACCGCCCCGATGCCTATCTGGTGCTGGCGGGCGACGCAGCACAGCGTCGCGGATTCGCGCTGGCAGAACGGCTGCGCAGCGATCTGCCGCAGCTAAAACTCCAGGTCAATATTGGCGGCGGCAGCTTCAAGGCGCAGATCAAGCGCGCCGACAAGAGCGGCGCCGAGGTGGCGCTGATCATTGCTGACGATGAGCTGGCCGCCGGCACGATCACGGTCAAACCGCTGCGTGACCGCACGGCGCAGCAGGAAACCGTTCCCTACGAAACTGTAATTGAAAAGCTGTCTGCCACTTTGGCATAAGCGGAGAAACGACCGATGACTGAATATGTAACCGATGAACAACAGGTAGAAGCACTGAAAAAATGGTGGGCGGAAAACGGCCGCTACCTGATCGGTGGTGTCGTCCTGGGGCTGGCGATCCTGTTTGGCTGGAATGGCTGGAAAGACTACAAGGAAAATCGCGGCAAGACGGCATCCGGCCTTTATTCGCAGTTGGAGCAGGCGGTTGCGGCCGGTGATGCGCAGCGGGCGCAGGCGTTGCAGGGGCAGCTCGTCGATGACTATGCGGCCACGCCTTATGCGGCTGCGGCTGAACTGACCATGGCACGGCTGGCGGTGGAAAAGGACGACCTTGCCACGGCCGAGCTGAATTTGCGTTCGGCGATTGAACTGGCGGACCAGCAGGCGGTACGCGAGCTGGCTCAATTGCGTCTTGCCTATGTGCTGACGGCTGAGGGTAAGGCAGAGGAGGCACTGAGCATCCTGGATCGTGACTGGGATGCGGCGTGGACATCACTGCGCGAGGAGCTTCGCGGTGATGCCTACCAGGCGCTGGGCAAGCTAGATGTGGCGCGGCAGGCCTATGACAAGGCATTGTTGACCGCGGGCGGGCCAGCCAGTTATCTCCAGCTCAAGCGTGATGCCCTGGGTCAGTCCGAACCAGCCAACGAGGAGCGAGCTTCTTGAAACGATTAGCCATATTGCTGATGACCCTGGTGCTGGCCAGCTGTGCCGGTACCGACAATGTCGCCCCACCGACCGCGCTTGAGCCCATCGACGAGACGTTGCAGACCAAGCGGTTGTGGGCGCACGACACGGGCAATGGGGAAGGTGGGTTCTTTTTGCGGCTGCATCCCTACGTCGAGGATGGCAAGATCTTTGTCGTCAGCCGGGCAGGGGAGTTCACCGCCTGGGACAGTGACGGCAAGTCGCTGTGGAAAACCACATTGCAGCCGGGTATCACTGCCGGTGTCAACGGCGGCGAGGGGATCGTCGCCGTTGGCAACGAAGACCGCGAAGTCATCGCAGTCTCCGCCGACGATGGCAAGGAGTTGTGGCGACAGTCGGTCAGCAGTCTGGTGACTGCGCTGTCGCGCGTCGAGGATGGTGTGCTGGTCGTCCGCAGTGGTGACGGCAATATCTTTGGTCTCGATGCGCAGAGCGGCGATGTACGCTGGAAAATCAGCCGTACCGTGCCGGCACTCAGTATCCACGGGCAAAGTGAACCGCTGGTAACGCAAGGTGTTGCACTGATCGGTCTCGACAATGGCCGCTTGCTGCTGGCGTCGCTGAAAGATGGCAAGGGCGTCTGGGAAAAGGTGGTCGCCATCGCCGAGGGGCGTAGCGAGATCGAGCGCATGGTCGATATCGACGGTGCCTTGGCGCTGCGCGGCGCGGTCGTGTTCGTGGTGACCTATCACGGCAAAGTGGCCGCTATCGATGCACGTAGTGGCAAGACAGTGTGGATGCACGATGCCTCCAGCGTAACCGGCGTTTCCGAAGCCAATGGCCGTGTCGTGTTCAGTGATGAGAACAGCGTCGTCTGGTCGCTGGATGCGCGTACCGGTGTACCGATCTGGAAGCAGGAGGCGCTGAAATTTCGTCGCCTGACGCGCCCGGTTGCGGTGGGTGACTATCTCGTCGTCGGTGATTTTGAAGGCTATCTGCACTGGCTGGATGCAGCGACCGGCAAGCTCGTTGCGCGGGATCGCGCCAGTTCCCATGCGATACTGGCGGCGCCAGTGGTCGCCGATGGCAAAGTCCATGTGCTGGCCACCGATGGCAAGCTCAGCGTCTGGGAAGTCGATTCAGGCAAATGAGCACTGTCATTGCCCTGGTGGGGCGTCCCAATGTTGGTAAATCCACACTCTTCAATCAGTTGACGCGATCCCGCGACGCGATTGTTGCTGATTTTCCCGGCCTCACACGCGATCGGCAGTATGGTTTTGGCAAACTGGGGGGCCGCTATCTGGTGATCGACACGGGTGGCTTGGGTGAAGAAACCGAGCAGATCGACGATTTGATGTCGGAACAGACCCGTCAGGGCATCGAGGAGGCCGATCGCATTATCTGGCTGCTGGATGCTCGTGCCGGGCTGACGCCTGGTGATGAAGCCATCGCCGATGCATTGCGTCGTGCCGGCAAGCCGGTTTTTCTTGCGGCCAACAAGACAGACGGCCTCGATGCCGAGCAGGCCATGGCGGAATTTCACGGCCTGGGGTTCTCCTCGCCGGTACCGATTGCCGCATCACATGGCCGCGGCTTGCAGAAATTGATGGAGACCGTGCTCGCTGGCACGGACGCAATCGAAACCGAAGAAGCGCCGGCAGAAGATCCCGATGCGGGCATCAAGATTGCCTTTGTCGGGCGTCCCAATGTTGGCAAGTCCACCTTGCTGAATCGCATCCTCGGTGAAGACCGGGTCGTCGTCAGCGATGTGCCGGGCACCACGCGTGACAGCATCGCCGTGCCCTTCGAGCGTGATGGCCAGAAATACACGCTGATCGATACCGCGGGTGTGCGGCGGCGGGGCAAGGTGACGGAAACGGTTGAAAAGTTCAGTATCGTCAAGACACTGGCATCGATCGACGTGGCCGATGTCGCCATTCACCTCATCGACGCACAGGAAGGTGTAACCGACCAGGATGTCAGCCTCATTGGCTTGAGCGTCAATGCCGGCAAGTCCGTTATCGTCTGTCTCAACAAATGGGACGGCTTGAGCAATCAGCGTCGTGAGGAGCTGAAGGAGGACTACGCCCGCAAGCTGGCATTTCTCGACTTTGCCGAACGCTACACCATCTCGGCGCTGCATGGCACCGGCGTCGGGCTGTTGTTCGATGCAGTGCAACGGGCATGGCGATCTGCCACCATCGACATTCCAACCACCAAAATGACCCGGCTGCTGGAAATGGCGGTGGCACGACACCAGCCACCGATGGCGCGAGGGCGGCGCATCAAATTGCGCTATGCGCACCAGGGTGGCCGGCGGCCGCCAGTAATTGTCATTCATGGTACCCAGACTGATCGTCTGCCAGCCGCCTACAAGCGCTATCTGGAAAATTTCTTTCGTCAGCAACTCAAACTGGTTGGTACGCCCATCCGCATCGAGCTCAAATCCGCCGCAAACCCCTTCGCCGGGCGCAAGCGCAAACCATCTGCGAACCCTGGTGATAGGAGCGGAGGGCGCAGGCGCTAGCCCCTGCTTATGAATCGACTCGAAACTTCCCGATTCAAGCAGACAGCCTGAACCCAACGTAGGGGCGAATTCATTCGCCTTACCCGGGAGCCGAAGATTGTCAGGCCTCCAGCCCGCAGTGGAATGGCGATTGAAATCGCCCCAACACCAGAAACTTTTGCTTATGAATCGACTCGAAACTTCCCGATTCAAGCAGACAGCCTGAACCCGGTGTAGGGGCGAATTCATTCGCCTTACCCGGGAGCCGAAGATTGTCAGGCCGCCAGCCCGCGGTGGAATGGCGATTGAAATCGCCCCAACACCAGAAACTTTTGCTTATGAATCGACTCGAAACTTCCCGATTCAAGCAGACAGCCTGAACCCGGTGTAGGGGCGAATTCATTCGCCTTACCCCGAGAGCCGAAGATTGTCAGGCCTCCAGCCCATGGCGGAATGGCGATTAAAATCGCCCCAACACCAGAAACTTTTGCTTGTGAATCGACTCGAAACTTCCAGATTCAAGCGGATAGCCTGAACCCGGTGTAGGGGCGAATTCATTCGCCTTACCCCGAGAGCCGGAGACTGTCAGGCCGCCAGCCCGCGGTGGAATGGCGATTGAAATCGCCCCAACGCGAGAAACCCTCCAGGCTACTGCTACTTTTGCTTATGAATCAACTCGAAACTTCCCGATTCAAGCAGACAGCCTGAACCCGGTGTAGGGGCGAATTCATTCGCCTTACCCCGAGAGCCGGAGATTGTCAGGCCTCCAGCCCGCAGTGGAATGGCGATTGAAATCGCCCCAACGTCAGAAACCCTCCAGACTATCGCTACTTTACCTTCTCGATATAGGCATACGCCGAGTGGTTGTGAATCGATTCGAAATTCTCTGATTCGAGTTGATAGGCGGCGATGCGGTCGTCTTCATTGAGTTTTGCGGCGATGTCGCGGATCAAGTCTTCGACGAACTTGGGGTTGTCATAAGCACGTTCGGTGACGTATTTTTCATCCGGGCGCTTGAGCAGGCTGTAGAGCTCGCAGGAGGCTTGCTGCTCCACCAGATCGATGATGTCCTCGACCCAGATGAAGGTCTTCAGCCGGGCGTTGACAGTGATGTGCGAGCGTTGGTTGTGGGCACCGTAGTCGGAGATTTTCTTCGAGCAGGGACAGAGGCTGGTGACGGGCACGACGACCTTGATCCATGAGGTGACTTCGTCGTCGTGGATTTCGCCGATCAGCGTGACTTCGTAGTCCATCAGGCTTTGCACGCCGGAGACGGGGGCGGTCTTGTTGACGAAATAGGGGAAGGTCATTTCGACGTGGCCTGAGCGCGCTTCGAGTTTTTCGCTGATTTCGCGCAGCATGGCGTGGAAGGTATCGACGGTGATCTCGCGCTCGTGATTATTCAGAATTTCGACGAAGCGCGACATGTGGGTGCCCTTGAAGTCCTGCGGCAGGTTCACGTACATGTTGAACTCGGCGACGGTGTGCTGCTCGCCGCCGCTGCGTTCGGCAATTCTGACTGGGTGCTTGATGCCTTTGATGCCGACTTTGTCGATCGGGATCTGGCGGCTGTCGGCAGCGCCCTGAACGTCGGGGATTTCACATTGGGGAGTGGCCATGATGATTACTCTTGGTCCCGGGTGTAACGAACGCAGGCGCGTTCGGTTTCCCAGAGTGTAACGGCGCTAACGCGGACATGTGCGGAATTGAGCATGCCGGAGAGTTCGTCGAAGAAGTATTCGGCGATGTGTTCCGCGGTAGGGTTTTTTTTCGTAAACGGCGGCAGTTCGTTGAGATAGCGATGATCCAGCCTGCCGGCGATTTCCCGCGTTGCTTTCTTGATGTCCTTGAAATCGATGGCCATGCCGATGTCGTCGAGACGGCTGGCCTGGACCTCGGTTTCCACCTTCCAGTTGTGTCCGTGCATGCGGCTGCAAGCGCCCGGGTAACCTCTGAGCGTGTGTGCGGATGCGAAATCGGCAATGACTTTGAGTGTGAAGAGCGCGGGCATGAAATGAGGGGTGACAAAAATCTAGCGGGATGCTATCCGAGAGGATAGGGGAATGCAATTTCCCGCTGCAATGTGAGTGCAAATGCGGCTGTAGATGCCTTCTGCGTCCAGCCCGGCATCGGCGAGCAGCTCTTCGCGGTTGCCATGGGCCAGGAAGCGGTCGGGTAGACCAAGGTTGAGTAGGGGGGTGGTCATACCAGTCTGATTGAGTTGTTCATTGACGGCACTGCCAGCGCCACCGGCGATGCATCCATCCTCGATGGTCACGAGATGGTCGTGGTTTGCTGCCAGGTCGAGAATGAGTGCTTCGTCGAGCGGCTTGACGAAGCGCATATTGGCGACCGTCGCATCCAGTTTTTCGGCGGCTTCCAGGGCTGCTGGCAGTGGTGCGCCAAAGACGAGCAGGGCGATCTTGCTGCCCTTGCGGACGACCTCGCCCTTGCCGATGGGGAGGGTGTCGAGCGTGTCTCCGGGTTCTGCGCCGATGCCTGCGCCGCGTGGATAGCGCACGGCGGCAGGGCCGTTGTGGCGGAATCCGGTGCTGAGCATCTGGCGGCACTCGGCTTCGTCGGCCGGTGCCATGATGACCATGTTCGGCACGCAGCGCAGAAAGGCGAGGTCGAAGCTGCCGGCGTGGGTCGGGCCGTCCGGGCCAACGACGCCACCACGGTCGATGGCGAGCAATACCGGCAGGTTCTGCAAGGCGATATCATGGATGAGTTGGTCGTAGGCGCGTTGCAGAAAGGTTGAATAGATGGCGACGACGGGTTTCGAACCGCGAATGGCCATGCCGGCGGCCAGCGTCAGGGCATGCTGTTCGGCAATGGCGACATCGAAGTAGCGGTCAGGAAATCGTTCTGAAAAGGCCACCAGGCCAGAGCCTTCGCGCATGGCCGGGGTAATGCCCATCAGGCGTGCGTCGGCGGCCGCCTGGTCGCAGAGCCAGTCGCTGAATACGTCGGTATAGGTCTTTTTTGCAGCGGCTTTGCCACTGCTGCTGGGAATGCCGGCATGGCGGTCGAACTGGCCGACGCCGTGGTAGCGCACTGGCTCGCGTTCGGCATGATGATAGCCCTTGCCTTTTTTGGTGACGGCATGGAGCAGGATCGGGCCGGGCATGTCGCGGAGGTTTTTCAAGGTCCGCAGCAGGGTTGGCAGGCTGTGGCCGTCGACAGGCCCGATATAGTTGAAGCCCAGCTCCTCGAACAGCGTGCCAGGCATCACCATGCCTTTCATGTGTTCTTCGGCGCGGCGGGCGAATTCTTCAATTGGCGGCAGATGCCGCAGCAGCCGTTTGCTTTCCTCGCGCACCGTGCTGTAGAGGTGGCTGGAAAGGACGCGGGTGAAGTAGTTTGACAGGCCGCCGACATTGGGCGAGATCGACATGTCATTGTCGTTGAGGATGACCAGCAAGTCTTCCTTGAGGCCACCGGCGTGATTCAGCGCCTCGAATGCCATGCCGGCCGTCATGGCACCGTCGCCGATCACTGCGATGGCTTTCTGTTTCTTGCCCTGCGCCCGGGCGGCAATGGCCATGCCCAGCGCGGCGCTGATCGAGGTGCTGGAGTGGCCAGCGCCAAAGGCGTCATATTCGCTCTCGTCGATGTTCGGGAAGCCAGCCAAACCACCACGTTGACGAATTGTGGTCAGCTGCTCACGTCGGCCAGTCAAGACTTTGTGGGGATAGCACTGATGACCGACATCCCAGACCAGCGGGTCATTGGGTGTGTCGAACACATAATGGAGGGCGATGGTCAGCTCGATCACACCCAGGCCTGAGGCAAGATGGCCGCCGCTTTGTGACACGGATTCAAGAATGAACTCGCGCAACTCGGAAGCGAGCTGCGGCAGTTGCGACTCGGGCATTTCGCGCAAATCGGCTGGTGAGTTGATTCTGGAGAGCAAGCTGGAGTTCACAGCGTCGATGGCAGCGTCAAAAGGCACAGTATCGGACGAACCGGGCCGGAAAACAACCGGGGTGCCGTGATGAGGGGTATTCCTGCAGGAGGAAGGTGTCGCTTCAGCAGGCGCGGCAGAACAGGCGCAGTATCGGTCGGCAAAGC
Source organism: Gammaproteobacteria bacterium (assembly GCA_026981985.1). Classification (GTDB taxonomy): domain Bacteria; phylum Pseudomonadota; class Gammaproteobacteria; order UWMA-0217; family UWMA-0217; genus JALSHZ01. The sequence continues at coordinate 50,301 of JALSHZ010000093.1, forward strand.
AGCCACACCAGGAGGATATTGAGTAATGGTGTACCGAGAACGGTCGCCATGCGAATCGTCTCCGAACCACCCACGAAAATCGGCGTCAGATTCCAGGGCAGCCCCAGTGGAGTCAGCACCAGTGCGGTGATCAGATCGAGCGTGGCATTGTGCATGCTCATGTTGGTAAAGAACATCACCACACCGGCAACCCACGCGAGTACCATCAGCCCAACGAGCCCTTTGCAGAACATGGTTATTCTCCTTTTTGTCACCGCAACGGGACGGGTTTTGTGTTTGCCCTGAGCGGTGCTGGGTTAATCGAATGGGGATCATCTTTTCATGCTGCGGCGATCGTGTCGATACGGAAGATTTCCCGCGAATGTTGTGTCTTGCCGGCCGGGCATCAACCAAAGTAGCCATGCAGATACCAGTTGGTGTTTTTGCCGATTTCCTGAAACACCCATAAGGTCTGCTGTTGCCGGGAGCGGGCGACATAGTAGTCGCGGCGCGTGCCGTGGCTGTCCCACCAGCCGGATTCGATACGCTCCGGGCCTGCCAGCAGCGTCAGCGGGCAGCCGTGGAGTTGTGGGCCATGGTCGCTGAGACTCAGGGCTTGTGGCGGGTCGATTAGTCAGGGAGGGCGCTGGTGCGGATGACCGGTGCCCTGTAACGGCTTTTGGTTCTGTTGCCAGGGGGTGGTTGTCGTGGCTTTTTCCGGGCGATGGTCGCCGACAATGTTCAGTTGACGAATGGTATCGGGGCCGAGGCGGTTGCGCAGGCGTTCGAGAAAGCGGGTGACATCGGGTTGCTCATTGCTGCGTGGCGCGAAGAGATCGAGGTTGTCGGGTGACAGCGGTAGTGGTTTCGTGACGCGCAGTTCAATGCCTTCGACCGGTGCGGCAAGTTGGTGTCGGTCGAGCTTTTCCTGCCACAGCGATAGCAAATGATCCGGGTTGCTGGTGGGGGCGAGCAGGGTCAGGCACAGCGTTTCGATGGGGCGTTGTGGGGCGATCAGGCCCAGTTGCAGTTCCTGTGCACCGGCGTTGCGGGCCAGCAAAAAGCCGTGCAGTTCTTGCAACAGACGGCGTAGCAGGAACAGCAGTGCTTCAGTTTCCTGTACCGCATCGGGCAGCATGATCTGACTGTGGAAATGCTCGGGCGATTGGTATGGCTCGCGTGGGTCGGGCGCATGGCCCAGTATCCGGTCGAGCTGCAGTGGCAGTTCAGCGCCGAAGCGCCGCAGCAGTCCGGCGCGAGGCACTTGCAGGCAGGCACCAATGGTTTCGATACCGAGTAGTCGCAATGCCTGCCGGGTGTCGGCATCGAGCGATAGCAAGTGTACTGGCAGCTCGGCAATCTGCGCGTGCAGGGTGGAGCGTTTCCGTATGACCGTGTCGATTCCCGCCTGGGCCAGCAGCCAGGCAGCCGCCGGTGTTGGTGCAATGCCTTGTCGACAGCGGTAGCCGAGCCGTTGGGTTGCCTCGTCGATGCGCTGTTGCAGGGCGCGAATGCCGCCAAACAGCGACAGGCTGGCTCTCACTTCCAACAACAATCCCGAAGGCGGTTGCAGGCTCACCACGGGTGTGAATTGCTGGGCCCATTGCGCCAGCCGCCGTAGTGCAGCCTGTTCGCGTTGTGGATTGCGAGCCAGCGCCTGTAAGCCGTCTGCCAATGGCTGCGCGGCTGCCAGCGTCATGCCTGCCTTGATGCCGGCCTGTCGGGCAGCACGGTTGCAGGCGCTGATGAGCTGGCGCCCACGCTGCATCTCGTAGAGGCATAGCGGCCTGTCAGGCTGTGTCGGATGGAGCGATTGCAGGGGGAATTGCGGTAGGTATAGCGCCAGCCAGAGCTGTGATGATGGGGTGCCGGATTCCATGTGCTGCGTCCATTGTTGCTTGCATGGTGGTTATAATTACACCTAATGTGGGGGTGTCGCAAGCTGCTTTAGCGTGACCGCCCCTCCTGCATTGCGCCCCCGGCATTTGATGATCTCGACCCGGTTGGGCGGCGTAAGCAATAGCCGTAGTGCGGCGGGGGAGTGTTGCCGACGTGTATTGCTGTGGCGCAACAGGAAGCCACTGGTGCTGCCGGCTTCGGCGGCCAGTTGCAGCCGTCGCAGCGTTTTGAGTGGGATGTCAGCTGTTGGCCAGGCGAGTACTGCGCGGCAGTGGCCGGCACGCAAGGCTTGTTCCAGTGCCCAGAGATGATCGTCTTGTTTTTCGGGCGTGATCAGAAACAGCCAGCGCGGATCGATGCCGGCGGAGAACAATGCAGGGGCGTAGGGTATCCATGGCGGTGCGATCATTGCCACATAATGCTGTTGCCGGGTGATTTCGCGCAGGGCAGGCAGCAACAGGCGGAATTCGCCCTGGCCGGGGTGATCGAAAAGAATTTCCGTCAGCGCGCCGCGAGGCCAGCCACCATCGGGTAGCTGCCCATCCAGCATCGGGAAGCCGGTCGCCAGGCCGGTGGCTGCCTTGTCACGGGCATGATGGAAACGGTGGTTGCGACCCTGCCAGATGCCGGGGTGGGCGAGAATCTCCCGCAGGCCGCTCATGACGGTGTGTTGCGGATGACGCCGACGACAATGCCTTCAATGCAGAAGTCAGTATTGCTGGCACTGACGATGATGGGTTTGTAGTCGGGGTTTTCCGGCAACAGGCGGATTTGCTTTGGTGTGATACGCAGCCTTTTGACCGTGACCTCACCATCGAGCCGGGCGACGACGATCTGGCCTTCCTCGGCCTGCGGTGTCTTGTGCACCGCCAGCAGATCGCCTTCGAAGATGCCGGCATCACGCATGCTCATGCCATGAACACGCAGCAGGTAGTCCGCTTCGGGTTGGAACAGCAGCGGGTCGATAGCGAAATGATCTTCGATGAATTCCTGTGCCAGAATCGGTGCACCCGCAGCGACCCGGCCCACCAGTGGAAGCCCGGTTGGCGCCAGTTCGTCGTTTTCCAATAGCCGTATGCCCCGTGAGGTACCGGGCAGCAATTCAATGACGCCTTTGCTGGCAAGCGCCTGCAAATGTTTTTCAGCTGCAAAGGTGGAACGAAAGCCAAAGTGGTCACAGATTTCCACGCGGGTAGGAGGCATGCCGGTTTCCTGCTGGCGGTCGCGGATCAGGTTCAGGATTTCAAGCTGACGCTGGGTAAGTTGTTTCATCGGGCTGTTCGGTAGTGGGTTGTCCCTATTGTTTACACGTTTTTTGAGGTGTATTCAATAGCACCACTTGTGTTGGGCAGCTTGAATGGCATGGGTTTGTTGTGTGACCTGTGGTGTAAAGTGGCGGTAACTACTCAGCTTACCCCTTTGTCCGCCCGAGCATCGCAGGCCCAGGAAGCGGCTTTGGCATCCTGCGTCGCTCTAGCTCCTCCATCCCTGGAGTCGACAGCGGGGAATCGGGGCGGCATTGATGTACGAATGCCGCGATTGCAGGATGCAAGAGAGCGGCGCTTTGGTACCTTTTTGTTGCTGCTGACAAAAAGGTACTCGGGGCCATGGCACAAGTCTGGGGTGGAAGCAGCAAAGCTTGATTGGCCACGAAACAATGCCACCGTGCTTTCCAAGTATTGAGGCCAACAAACCTGATCTTCCGCTTGTTGTCCTCAGCATTCATATCAAGCGAGGTGGTATGGGTTTCGCGCTCATCAATACTACGATTCTTCCGATCCATTCTCGCACAGCGCGAGTTCCATTTTTTGCTCGTCCAAAAAACGGAACCCAAAAAAGGACGCCCCAACACACGCTTGATTCCGCTGCCGGGCACGCCTTCCGGGGTCAGCTTGAGCGGCTTCCTGCCGCGCAAGCTTCAACCGGCCATCCATGGCCGGTTGCCCCCTCCAGGCGCACCCCGCAGCGGCGCGTGTGAAGGGGAAAGAAAACCAAGTGGCCGGGTGGCTATTGAATGGCTGGCTCAGTATCATTTCGTTACTTTTCGGTGTGTGCCCGCGCAGCGGGCTGGGGCGCTGAGCAGTTGCTTCGGAAGAAGGGTGGCTCCTGTTGTACATCAGCTGGACGTCAATCAACCGAAACAGGACACTCCGAAGGAAACACTGCCAGATAGTCAAACAGGGCTTCGTTACAGGTAATCACGTACTCATCTGGATAAATCTGCTCGCCATCCTTGATCTCTTTTTTCTGTAGCCATTGCTGAACCAGCTTGCCGGCAGCCTTGCCCACTTGTTCCGGTGTCGAATAGATGCTGGCGAGCGCGCCGGCCTTGCTCATGGGGTGCGAGTAACCAATCAACGCCATTCGCTTGTGAAACGAATAGTAGATGAGCTGCTTGATCGATGTTCGCGTAATGAATTTCGGATCGAAAACGCCGTACACGATTTCCGCATGGATATCGGACGTTCTCAGCTGATCGACGAAGTCCCGTTCTTTTGGAACCTCGATCTGATGAATTTCCACGCCCAGGGTCTCACCCGCCTCTTTGTATTCTTTCGCGATCGCGCCCCTGCCTGGCGCAACGGGTATGACGCCGATCTTGGATCGCTTCACCAGGCGTTTGCCAAGACGAATCTGGCGTTCCGGTGATTGATCAAGAAACACCGCAGCGGTCATACGGCGATACTTCGGGAAGTTCTGCGCATGCTCCTCCATGATGTCTCTATACACGAGACGTGGAATCAAGGTGGCGATGACTGGCGTTTTATCTTTCCGCTGCAGCAGGTGGCGTGTTGCCTTTGCACCAACAGCTATCGCGATATCCGGCTGATAGCCCGGATCCTCCGGGTCATCGTCTATGGTGTGGATAACGATATTCGTTTTATCTGCAGATACCGCATTCTCGATGGTCTCCGCCACTTTCCTGTAGGGTGCGTCTCCTTTACTGAGGACGATTTCAATTGCTACCGGGGCGGCGAGCACGGCTGAGCTTCCTGCTGCCAATAGCAACAAGAGCACGGCCATGCCTATTTCCCGGAGTAATCTCATGCGTCAGGTTCTGACTATGGCTCAGAACTTGTATCCGACGCGGACATAGTAGCGAGGCTCGAACCGGTTGCGCTCATGGTATTCCTGGTGGGTGGCGCCGATGTTCTGCCCGATCAGTTCGATGCTCGCATCACCGCGCCCTAATCGCTTTTTCTTGGCGATACGCAGGTCTGCCCTGGTGTATCCCGGCACTTCTGTCCCATCGCCGATCCAGAAGGTTTTGCTCATGTGATAGATACTCCCCCCGATCGTCAGGCGTCCTGGAAAGTCTTTGGCCAAGGAGATCATTCCGATCGCTTTCGCTGTCGCATTGTCGATGTGGTAGGGCTCTCCGCCCAGCTCGTTCTGCTGTATTCGGTTGCTGCGGGTCAGCATGGCGTGCGCCCACAGGTGATAACCATTGCGGTCATATCCCAGCTGCCCTTCTATCCCGGTGGTGCTGTAGCGATCTTCGTTCGTGGTGGTGTCGACACCATTTCGCAGGAACGGTTCAAATACACTCTTATCGTCCGGCCACGAAATCAGATCTTTCGCACGTTCCGCGAACACACTGATATCCGCCGTCACCCCTTTTTCCGGGTTCATCCACGCATATCCGAACCGGGCTGCTGATAGTTTCTCGCTGATATTGTTAGTCGGTGAATCCACCAAAGGCACGGTCATTGTGCCGTCCTCGAAGATCGGGCGGAATTCCCAGTATTCATCGAGGATAGAGGGGCTGCGTTCTGTCTTGCTGATGCTGAATCGAATACTTTGTGTTGGACGGATCTTGTAGTTGGCCGCCAACCTTAGTGAGTGGTGTTCGTAGACGATTTCGTTGTGCTCGATGATGCCACCGGCATGCAGTGACAGCTTGTTCGTGATGGCCCATTCGTTATTACTGAAGAGCCTGGCGCTGTCATTGGTGAGGTAGTCGGTCGTGCCCAGATGTTCCAGTGACTTCATCCGGTCATGGCGAACACCGCCGCCAACCGCACCCGCGTACCGCCCATGCGAAAAAAGATACTGCGTTTCAGCATCAAGACGATCAGATACGCCATCCGCGTAGACGAAGGTGACCTTTTGATCCTGCATCCCTCCCGTCACCAGTGGGACGGCTGCCGAGGGAACATCAAGTATGGTGGAAAGACGCGGGGTTGCTCTGTCTTTACGGTTGCTATGGTCGTGCGTCAACTGCGTTTCGATTTTGTTTCCGGATGCGGTAATACGGGTCCACTTGAGGTGCTGAAACGACGAATCGATATCGCTGCTGGCATTGCTGAACGGTTTGTCCGGGTTTGGGTGGGACGAGCCCTGGTCGCCGAATGTAGCGCCCAGCGATATGTTGATTTCATCCCTGATGCTGGGGGAGTAGCTTGCCGTGAGACCGACTACAGCATAGTCGTAGTCGTCAAAGTCATGACCCCAGCCGTCGTCTGGGCCGTAGCGGTAGCCATCTGACTTATCGGTGCTTGCCGTTAGCCGGTAATCAATCCCGGCCATTTCTCCGCCATGACGTA
>JALSHZ010000094.1 GCA_026981985.1 Gammaproteobacteria bacterium
ATACATATTTCTTGGTGTGCAGCTTGGATTGCTTGCCGCCTTTTTCGTCATAGGGGCTGCCGTAAGGGAACTCCATCAGGCCCTGGTAACTGACGCCGATGCGCTTGCCGCGGTTGTGGCAGGTGGCACAGGTTTCGGTGGGAATGCCGGAGTAGCTCTTGCCATTGATATGCACGCGGTGCTCGCGTGATGACTGCATGGTGTGAACCAGCATGTGGCCAGGCTGATCCTTGGCGATGGTTGGGTCGTTGCCTTCATAGAAGCCGTTGTTGCTGTACGGAATGTGGCAGGAAGAGCAGCCTGCGCCACGGAAGTCACCCCGTTTTTCGCGGCCGTTGACGCCCACATGACAGCGCTGACATTGCTGCCGCGAATAGGTGATTGCCGCCAGATTGGGATGCTCTGCGATCTTGTCGATATCGACTTCGGGTACCTGTTTCAATTCGGCCGGAATCTGCTCGGGATGGGCGGCGATGTATTTTTTCATGTATGCCTTGTATTCCGGGCTGCCCAGCGCCGGGATCGGGCCGTCGGCATCGACCGTCGTGTAATTGCCGAGTTTGGAGCCGCGCTCCTTTTGCAGACCCCATGACCAGAGGTTGCCCTGTAGCTTGCCGGCTTCGGTATTCATCAGGGATTTTTTTACGTTTTCCGCATAGCCGGCATGGCACTGACCGCAGCTCTTGTCCGCGATCCAAATGCTGCCGGGGTCGGGGTAGAAGTTGTCCGGCCCGCCGCTCTTGGCCAGCCCCTGTGGGGCACCCGTGTGGGCGGCTTCCTTGGTGGTTGCGGTCGGGTTGCCGCCGTGGCAGACCACGCAGCCAGCCGGGTCGTCATGGGCCGAGCCCATTGCCGCGATCGCAGCCATCATGCCGCCATCGGTAATCTGTTCAATGCCATCATGGCAGGACTGACATCCCTTGTTCTCTGCAGCTGTTTTGCCGCTGGCTGCGGCATGACCGGCGACCGCAAAGACGCAGGTCAGAGCCGTCACGGCGATCCTGAAGATTGTGCTTTTCATGGGAGTCCCTCGTTGTCATTGTTGGCAATTGCGCTCGGCACAGCGCGATTGCCTTGTTGTGTGCGGAAACAGGCAATTTTTATGTGGAAATTACCTGTTCCAGAGGCTAGTCACTTTGGTTTTCGGGCGGATTGATCTATGTCAACTCCCGAGGGCAAACCCTTGAGGATGTGCGTTTATTGGAGAAAAGTTGATCTAGGTTAAGGCGACTCGAAGGTGTCGGGCATAGGTTAACGTTAGCCATGTGGCCGGTGGTGTTTTCGGCTGCATTTTCTATTCCCGATTTTCAGGCAGTAAACAGAGTCTCTCTATGAATCTATCAGGTATTGTCGTTGCCGTTTTTCCCGGAAAGGTCGATGCATGTGTCGAGCGATTGAATGCGCTCCCCGGTGTCGAAGTGCATAACGTCGATCACGAGAAAAATCGCATCGTGGTTGTCCAGGAAGCGAAAATGATCGCTGACGAAGTTGAAGGGCTGAAGGCGATCAAGGCCTTGCCGGATGTCACCTTTGCCGAAATGGTTTATCACTATTTCGCCGAGGACGAGCAGTTCATAGAAGCCATTCCCGAGGACCTGGATGCGATGACCGGTCTTCCCCAGCAGCAAGTCTGCGTTCCTGAATATCTTCAAGATTAGTTGATTACCCTCGGAGGTTAGTGATGAAGCAAACCCGTCGTGAATTTCTCAAGGCCAATGTTGCTGCCGCTACTGCGGCGACCGTCGGCATTCCCCTGACACAAGTCCAGGCTGCCGCGGGCGCCGAAGCCGAAAAAGACTGGCAGTGGGACAAGGGCGTCTGCCGTTTCTGTGGTACTGGCTGCGGCATCATGGTCGCCACCAAGGATGGCAAGATCATGGCCACCAAGGGTGATCCCGATGCGCCGGTCAATCGTGGCCTCAACTGCATCAAGGGCTATTTCAACGCCAAGATCATGTACGGCAAGGATCGTCTGACCCAGCCGCTGCTGCGGATGACCAATGGCAAATTCGACAAGAAAGGCAAGTTCCAGCCGGTCAGTTGGGAGCGTGCCTTTGATGAAATGGAAAAGCATGCCAAGTCTGCCCTGAAAGAGCTGGGGCCGCATGGCGTCGCTATTTTCGGGTCCGGCCAGTACACCGTGCATGAGGGGTATGCGTCCGCGAAGTTCATGAAGGCCGGTTTGCGCTCGAACAATATTGACCCCAATGCGCGCCACTGCATGGCGTCAGCTGTTGCGGCGTTCATCCAGACCTTCGGCATCGACGAGCCGGCAGGCAACTACGACGACATCGAGTACACCGATACCGCCGTGCTCTGGGGTGCCAACATGACCGAGATGCACCCCATTCTCTGGGCGCGTATTGCCGATCGCCGTCTCGCGCATGACAAGATGCGCATCGTCAACCTGACGACGCTCAAGAACATGCCCTCCGAGCTGGCGGATATGACCATCGTGTTCAAGCCCAGCACCGACCTGGCGATTCAGAACTACATCGCCCGCGAAATCGTCACGCGCGACGTGGTCGATCACGACTACGTCAAGAAGCACTGCGTGTTCGCCACCGGGCCATACGATATCGGTTACGGCATGCGCGGCACCAGCAAGTATGCCAATCCTGCTGAAAAAGACACCCAGGCGAAAGAGCTGAAGGTGAAGCTCGACAAATACGAGGCCATCGGACAGCGCCGCAAGGAAGGTGAGGTCGTCGAGCAGAAGAACCGTGGCAAGGCCGGCAAGCACTGGATGATCTCTTTCGAGGATTTCAAGAAGGGTGTCGAGCCTTACACGCTGGACTATGTGGCAGAGCTGGCCAAGGGTGATGTCGATGAACCCATTGAAGAGTTCAAGAAAAAGCTCAAGCAGCTCGCCGATTACTACTGCGACAAGAACCGCAAGATCGTCTCCTACTGGACCATGGGCTTCAATCAGCACCAGCGTGGCACCTGGGTCAACGAACAGTGCTACATGAACCATCTGTTGATGGGCAAACAGTGCAAGCCCGGCAATGGTGCATTCTCTTTGACCGGTCAGCCATCGGCTTGTGGTACCGCGCGTGAGGTTGGCACCTTCGCCCACCGCCTGCCTGCCGACCTGGTGGTGTTCAAGAAAAAACACCGCGATTTTTCCGAGAAAATCTGGAAGCTGCCGGAGAACACGCTCAATCCCAAGGTTGGCAGCCATATTGTCAAGATCATGCGCGATCTCGAAGATGGCAAGATCAAGTTCGCCTGGGTGCAGGTCAACAACCCGTTCCAGGCCACGGCGAACGCGAATCACTGGATCAAGGCGGCGCGTGAGATGGATAACTTCATCGTCTGTTCGGATGGCTATCCCGGCATTTCCGCCAAGGTTGCCGACCTGATCCTGCCCGCAGCGATGATTCTGGAAAAATGGGGTGCTTACGGTAACGCCGAGCGTCGCACCCAGGTTTGGCGGCAGCAGGTAGCGCCTCCGGGCGAAGCCATGGGTGATACCTGGCAGGTGCTGGAATTTTCCAAGCGCTTCAAGCTGAAAGAAGTTTGGGGTGAGCAGAAAGTGCCCGGCCTGAAGGCCAAGGGTTTCGAGGATGGCAAGCTGCCTTCGGTGCTCGAAGCGGCGAAGAAGATGGGTTACGACCCGGAGCAGACACTCTACGAAGTGCTGTTCGCAACGCCCGAGAACAAGAAGAAATATCCGTGGCCTGCCGACAAGTCCGTAACCAAGGGACATGCCAACCACATTGCCGAAAAGCTGGGTGATGGCTGGTTTCCGGAACACGCATTGTTTGAGGAATATGCGAGCTTCGGTCGCGGGCATGCGCATGATCTGGACAAGTTCGAGCGTTATTACGATGACGATGTGCGCGGGCTGCGTTGGCCTGTCGTTAACGGCAAGGAGACACTGTGGCGCTTCAATGCCAAGTACGATCCTTACGTCAAGAATGGTGACTTCGAGTATTACGGCAAGGCGTTGAAGGCGCTGCCTTCGGGCGATTTGGACAAGATCACCAACAAGGAGAAGACCAAGCTCACCGGCAAGGCGAAGATTTTCTTCCGTCCGTATGCTGCGCCGGTCGAGCAGCCGGACAAGAACTACCCGTTCTGGCTCGTGACCGGCCGGGTGCTGGAGCACTGGCATTCCGGCACCATGACGCGTCGTGTGCCTGAGCTGAACCGGGCTGTACCGGCGGCGCTTGTGGCGATGAATCCCGAGGATGCGAAGCGCTTTGGCCTCCAGGATAACGATCTGGTCGAGGTGGCGTCTCGTCGGGGCAAGATCCGGGCGCGCGTCGAAACCCGTGGTCGGAATCATCCTGCTAAGGGGGTTATCTACGTACCGTGGTTTGATGAGGGTGTTTTCATCAACAAGGTTACGTTGGATGCGACTTGCCCGATCTCCAAAGAGACGGACTACAAGAAGTGTGCGGTCAAAGTGACGAAAGTCTAGGCCGGATTGGTTGACAACGTCCTGCCCCGGTTTCTCTGTCCCTCTCTGCGGAGAGGCCGGGGAGGGCATTTTGACCCCCGACTATCATGAATAAATCCGAAAAAGCACGGCGGCAGTTTCTGACTCGTATTGGTCAGGGTGTTGCAATGGCTGCCACGGGTGGCTTGGTCTGGTCCTACCTGATCAAGCAGCAAGCGAATGCCGCCGTATTGGCCATTCGTCCACCGGGTGCGGTGGATGAGCCCGACTTTCTTTCCAAGTGCATCAAGTGTGGACAGTGCGTGGTGGATTGCCCCTACGACACGCTGATGCTGGCGGCACCGGGGGATCAGGCGCCGATTGGTACGCCGTTCTTCAAGCCACGCGATATTCCCTGCTATATGTGTGAGGATATTCCCTGCGTGGTTGCCTGTCCGACCGGGGCGCTCGACCCAAAACTGACGAATATCGACAATGCCCGCATGGGTCTGGCGGTGATCGATATCGAAAACTGCCTGTCATGGCTCGGTTTGCGCTGTGAACTGTGCTATCGCGTTTGCCCTTTGATGGACAAGGCGATCAGCATCGAAATCAACCCGCGCAAGACGAGCAAGCACGCCATGTTTGTGCCGCTGGTACATAGCGACGCCTGCACCGGCTGTGGCATGTGCGAAGAAGCCTGTCCGACGAACTGAATCGGCGATCCGGGTTTTGGATCCTTCGCTGGTTCAAGGCAAGATCGGTGAGCACTATCGTCTGGGCTGGACGATCGATACCAAGGTTACCCAGGACTTCAAGGTCGTGCCGCGCAAGGGCAAGGGGACAAAACGCCCGGATGGACCGGCGCCAGGTCAGGATTATCTGAACGAAGGTATCTCCTATGACTAGCGAGACCAAAGTGAAGCTGGGTCCAAACGGCAAGCCGATTCGTTACTACCAGGTGCCAAAAACGCTCGGCGGCAAACTGAAGGCGTGGCGCTATATGATTCTACGCCGGATTGCTCAGTTCTCGACGCTGTTGCTGTTCTATGGAACTTTCCACTGGGGCTGGAACTTGTTTGATAAGCCGTTATTGTCCGGAAACCTTTCAGGTTCCGAGATCGTGGGGCTTATTCCTCTTGCCGACCCTTTTGCCGTGTTGCAAATTCTGCTCACCGGTCGTTGGCTGGAAACAACAATTCTCATCGGGGCGGTGATTGTCCTGACTGTTTATGCACTGGTTGGCGGACGGGTGTGGTGTTCCTGGTTTTGCCCGATCAACCCGGTGACTGACTTTGCTGGCTGGCTACGCAACAAGCTCGGTATTTCGAACGCCATCAGCTTCAGCAGGAACCTGCGCTACACCATTCTCGCATTGACGCTGGTGTTGTCGGCATTGACGGGCGTCGCAGCGTTCGAGTGGGTCAGCCCCATCAGCATGGCACATCGAGGCGTGGTATACGGCCTCGGGCTGGGGTGGATGGCCGTCGCCGGCATTTTCCTTTTCGATTTGATGATCCTCAAGCATGGCTGGTGTGGACATGTTTGTCCGCTGGGCGCGTTCTATGCCCAAGTCGGGCGGGTTGCGCAGCTGCGCATCGCCTTCGATACCCCCACCTGCACCCACTGTGGCGAGTGCGCGAGGGTTTGTCCGGAGCCCCAGGTTCTCAATCTGAAAAAAGCATCGGTCGCGCAAATGGTTGCATCAGGCGAGTGCACGAACTGCGGGCGCTGCATATCGGTATGTCCCGAAGATACGCTTAAGTTTGATCTGCGTTCCCGCATCGCCAAATCATCTATTGCGGAGCCGGAGTCAATCCTTCCAAAAGAGGAGAAAATGATATGAAGAGAAGTCTTATTACTATCGGTGTTATTGCAGTTGTTTCTTCGGCCTGCGCGGTGATGGCGAAAGGTGGTATCGATGAAAACAGCCTTGGTCTCGACAAAGGTAGTGTGTTCGATACCAATGAGCGTCCTGCATTCGAAGTGAAAGCTGCACCTCCCGGTGGTGGCAACCAGTTGACGACACGCTCCTATCAGGATGCGCCGCCGCTTATCCCGCATTCAGTGGACGGTTTTATTCCGGTCACATTGGCCAATAATATGTGCATGAGTTGCCACAATACGCCTGACAAGATTGGCAAGCCGCGTGCCGAAGGTCAGCCTGTACCTATCCCGATGAGCCACTATATGACCGGAGCCTATGGCAAGCCGGATGCGGGGCTCAAGGCGAAAATGGACATGAAAAAGGTTAGTGGCTCACGTTATGTCTGCACGCAATGTCACCGTCCGCAGACCAATGCGCAGCCGTTGGTTGAAAGCACCTTCGGTAAATAGTCGTAGTTGCCTGTGGTCGATAACGCTCGCCGGGGTTTCCTGACTGGCGCTTTCCTTACTGCGGAAGGCCGCGAGGAGATCGACCGGCAGGTAAAGCCTGCCGGGGTCGCGCCGCCGTGGATTGGGGGGCGCTGCACTGCCGATGCCTGCACTGACTGCGAGGGATTTTGTGTTTCCGCCTGTGAGGTGGGCATCGTCGTTCGCCATGAGGCGGGGCATGCCTACGCGGGCATTCCCTGGCTCGACTTTGCCGCCGGCGCCTGCACCTGGTGTGGCGCATGTGCCGAAGCCTGTCCCATCGAGGGGGTTGCATACAGCGAGCAGGCGCGTCCAAAACTCGGCAATGCGGTGCTCGATGGTGACCAATGCTTTGCCTGGAAATCGGTGGTCTGTGTCTCCTGTCGTTTCGCTTGCAGCGACAAGGCCATTGTCGTTGATGCGCTCAACCGCCCATCGATCCTGGATGCTGCCTGTACCGGTTGCGGCGCTTGCGTCGCCGTTTGTCCACAAGAGGCGATTGATATTGCACCGGCCAATCAAACGGCTTGATTTTGTACTCCGTAGCCCCCATGCAATAGAATCTGCGGAATCTTCTTTGGGGAGCATACGAATATGCCAATTTATGAGTACAAATGTGATGCCTGTGGCCACGAAATGGAAGCCATGCAGAAAATGGCCGACGCACCGCTGACCGAGTGTCCCGAGTGCCACAAGCCGGCGCTGAAGAAACTGGTTTCCGCCGCCGGCTTTCGCCTAAGCGGCAGTGGCTGGTACGAGACCGACTTCAAATCGGGCAACAAGAAGAACATCGCCGACAAGGGTAAGTCCGACAGTGGTTCTTCCTCCGGCGGTGGCTGCGGCTCGGGCAGTTGCGGTTGCGCTGCCTGACGATACGAGTCACAGACTCAAAAAAACCAAGGCCGGCGACCTGCCGGCCTTGTTGCGTCTGAAGGGGTGTACTCGTAACATGCACGCCTTTCTCCGCCAGCAGGCGGGAACCCACTGATTGAATGGAATTGAAAGCAGATGCGTAGTCAATATTGCGGATTGGTCGATGAAACCCTGATGGGGCAGGAGGTCACGCTGTGTGGCTGGGTCAATAAGCGCCGGGACCACGGCGGCGTCATTTTCGTCGATCTGCGCGATCGTGAGGGCCTGGTGCAGGTGGTGTTCGACCCCGATACACCGGATGTTTTCGAAACCGCCGAACATATCCGCAATGAGTGGGTGTTGCAGGTGACAGGTATCGTGCGGGAGCGTCCGGAAGGGACCGCCAACCCGGATCTGCACAGTGGCCAGGTCGAAGTGCTTGGCAAGGCGCTGACCGTGCTCAATGCCGCCGAAACACCGCCGTTCCAGTTGGATGATGAAAATCTCAACGAGGAAATCCGGCTGCGCTACCGCTATGTCGATCTGCGCCGCCCGGTGATGCAGCAGCGCATTCGCACCCGGGCGAAACTCACCGGCTTCATGCGCCGTTTTCTGGAAGAGCAGGGCTTTCTCGATATCGAGACGCCGATGCTCACCAAGGCCACGCCCGAGGGTGCACGCGACTATCTGGTGCCGAGCCGCACCCATCCCGGCAGCTTCTTTGCGCTACCGCAATCGCCACAGATCTTCAAGCAGCTGCTGATGATGAGCGGCATGGACCGCTACTATCAGATCGTGCGCTGTTTTCGTGATGAAGACCTGCGTGCCGACCGCCAGCCGGAGTTTACCCAGCTCGATATCGAAACCTCGTTCCAGAATGAAGACGAGATCATGGGGATGACCGAGGATCTGGTGCGCGGCATGTTCAGCGAGGTGATTGGCGTCGAACTCGATGCCGAGTTCCCGCGCATGAGCTATGCCGAGGCAATGCAGCGCTATGGTTCCGACAAGCCCGATTTGCGCATCGCCCTGGAACTGATTGATATTGGTGATCTGCTGGCCGACGTCGAATTCAAAGTGTTTTCCGGTCCAGCGAACGATCCCGCCGGCCGCGTCGCCGCGCTCAGGGTGCCAGGCGGTGGCTCGTTGTCGCGCAAGGATATCGACGTCTATACCGAGTACGTCGGTCGCTATGGCGCAAAAGGCCTCGCCTATGTGAAAGTGAATGCGCTGGACGAGGGCGTGGCGGGATTGCAGTCACCGATTCTCAAATTCCTCCCGGACGAGGTTGCGCTGGAGATCATGCAGCGTTGTGGTGCTGCCGACGGCGATATTGTCTTCTTTGGCGCCGACAAGGCCAAAGTCGTCAACGAGGCACTCGGCGCATTGCGGTTGAAGATCGGTGAAGACCTCGGGCTCGTCGAAGATGCCTGGAAGCCGCTATGGGTCGTCGATTTCCCGATGTTCGAGTGGGACGAGCGCGATAACCGTTGGCAGGCGCTGCACCACCCGTTCACCGCCCCGGCCGTGGACGACCCCAAAGCGCTCCACGACAAGCCCGGAGAGGTGCTCTCACGCGCATACGATATGGTCATCAACGGCAGTGAAGTGGGTGGCGGTTCCATCCGTATCCACAAGCCGGAGATGCAGCGTGAAGTGTTCAAGCTGCTCGGCATTTCTGACGAGGAAGCAGAAAGCAAATTCGGCTTCCTGGTGCGCGCGCTCAGCTACGGCTGTCCGCCACACGGTGGTCTTGCCTTCGGCCTCGATCGTCTGGTGATGCTGATGACCGGCGCCAGCTCGATTCGCGATGTCATGGCCTTCCCGAAAACCCAGACCGCCCACTGCCCGCTGACCGACGCCCCCAGCGAAGTCTCCGCCCGGCAGCTGTCCGAACTGAACATCCGCATCAAAAAGCCGGTGGCCGAGTAGCGCTGATTGGCCTCTCGAGAGGGTTGGAGAGAGGGGATCATGGTGCAGCAATTGGAACCTGTTTACAGAAACGACCTCGTCTACATCGAGGTCGAGCCAGCCGAGATTCCGTGGCTAAAAATCTTCACCACGGATGGTTGTAAGGAGTTCAGTCAGTGCAGCGCCGCAACGCGCGCTGAAGTGTTCGAGCTGCTGCATCTCATCGAGTTGGAAATGCTCGACTACTTCAAACCCGACAAGATCAACATCGCATCATTCGCCAACTACTTGCCACAAGTACACTGGCATATCATGGCGCGGTACCAGACTGACAGCTTTTTTCCCGAACCCGTCTGGGGCGTAAAACAGCGGGAAGCCAGCCTTGATCTGCCGCCGATGGATGTGTTCGTTACCGGCTTGCAACAGCGTTTGCATGCTCGGTGACGCCGGTGCGATCGCTCAATTGCGCTGCTGTGAGTCACGCACAGCCTGAATGACACCCGCTCCCTACAAACGCCCCGAATCCATCCTCATCGTCATTTACACGCCAATGGGTGACTGCCTGCTGCTGCGTCGCCGTAAGCCGACCGACTTCTGGCAGTCGGTCACCGGTTCGCTGGAGTGGGGTGAGGATGCCGAACACGCCGCAGCCCGCGAGCTGCGTGAGGAGACCGGCTTTGATCCAGCCAATCTGCAAGCCACCGATCTCATGTTCACATTCCCCATTGTGCCGCCGTGGCGCGAGCGATATGCACCGGATGTGGCAAGCAATACCGAAACCGTATTTTCGCTGCAACTCGAAACCCCTGAAGCGCCCCGTCTCAATCCCCGCGAACACCTGGAATACCGCTGGCTACCCAAAGCTGAGGCAGTCGAACTGGTTTCGTCTTGGACCAATCGTGAAGCCATCGAACAGCTTGTACCGGAACCGCCTTGAACCCATTGTCGAGGTGTTGGTGCGCACGCTTGAGGCGCGCACACCCTACGCGCGTCGACCGTCCTGCGTTGTAGGGTGTGCGCGCCCCAAGCGTGCGCACCAGATTGCTGGAAGTGAGCGTCACTAGCAATTCGGCTTTACTCACCAAAACCGCTGTCATTCGTGATGTCGCAGCCGCCCCAGTTCTTGCCATACATTCCCTCTGCCACATGCCTGTGAAACGTCGAATATGGCCAATCCCTGACGCTTGCGACGACCCCGTGCTTAACCGGGTTGAAATGGATGTAATCCATATGGCGCTGAAAATCATCTGCATCCCGTATCCGGTGCTCCCAGTACCGGCGCTGCCAGATGGTCAGTTCCCGGCGCTTGTGCCTGGACAAGGTACGCTTTGCTGTATCGTGCAACTGCCTTTTCATTATTCTTGAATAAGTGGCCTTGATAACATTCCAGCGTCGTGGGAAATCGGTATCGCCTTCGGGCAGGGTCCAGATGCAGTGGAGGTGGTCGGGTAACAACACCCAGGCATCAATGCTGAACGGTCCATTTTTTCGCGCCGTTTCGATTCCCTTGCGCAGCGCCTCACGGCTTTCGGGTTGGATAAGGAAGGGGCGGCGTTTGAAGGTGACAACGGTAAAGAAGAATACAGACCCTTCATTCAAGGATCGTCGATAATTCGGCATGGAACAGCCCTTGTCGCAATGTTCGAGGGGACGCTATCACGCCAATCATTACGGTGCCGATTACCGCTGTCACAAACAGGAAGTGACCTGTGTTGGGCGCCTTATCGGTGCTCACATTCCATCCGTCTTTGTGGGGCGCCCCAATCAGATCTGGTGCGCACGCTTGAGGCGCGCACACCCTATGCGCTGTTACGGCTCAGGGTTTGACCGTTTTGTAGGGTGGGCGCCGATAAGGTGCCCAGCATGCCCTACCGAAGACCGTTGCCGCTTGAGCCAGATCAGCCACCCCACCAGCAGAATGGCGGGCGCGCCGATGGCGGCGGCGTAGATGAAGAAGAATTCGTAGCCTTTGGCATCAACCACAATGCCTGAAAAACCGCCGAGGAATTTGGCTGGCAGGGTCATCAGTGAGCTGAACAGGGCGTATTGGGTGGCGGTGTAGGCCTGGTTGGTGAGGGAGGAGAGGTAGGCGATGAAGGCGGATGTCGCCAGCCCGCCGCTGAGGTTGTCGGCGCTGATGACAGTGGCGAGCAGGGTGAGGTTCGGCTCGCTGCGCGCCAGCAGGGCGAACAGCAGGTTGGTGGAGGCGACCATCACAGCGCCCAGCAGCAGCGGTCGCATAATGCCGTAGCGTGTCACCAGTATGCCGCCCAGCGCCGCACCGGCGATGGTCATGAAGAAGCCGAAGATTTTGGTGACGTTGGCGATGTCGGTTTTGGAGAAGCCGAGGTCGAGGTAGAACGGGTTGGCCATCACGCCCATGGTGATGTCGCTGAGTTTATACAGCGCGATGACAGCGAGAATCAGCAACGCGAATTTGCCATTGCGCTGAAAGAAATCGACGAATGGGGCGATGACCGCCTCGCGAAACCAGCGGCCCAGCCGCGCCGGCAGCGACAGCTCGCTGCGCCACTGAAACGGATCACGCAGCGCCGACGCAGCGGGCTCTGCGATCAGCAGCGTGGTGGCCACGCCAACCCCCATCATTGCCGCCATCGACAGGTAGGCGGTTCTCCACGACTCGAATTCGGCAATGTAGAAAGCGCCCGCGCCAGCCACCAGCAGCGCCAGGCGGTAGCCGAACACATAGGTGGCAGCCATGGCGCCCTGGAATTCGTCCGCCTCTGCTTCGATGCGCCAGGCATCGACAACGATATCCTGCGTCGAGGACGAAAAGGCTACCAGCACCGCCAGCAGCGCGATCTGCGTCAATTGCGTGTGCGGGTTGGACAGCGCCATGCCCGCCAGCCCGATGGCAATCCCCAACTGCGCCAGCAGCATCCAGCTGCGGCGCCGGCCCAGCAGCACCGTCAGCCACGGGAGCGGCAGCCGGTCGATTACCGGCGCCCAGAACACTTTGATGGAATAGGTGATGCCGACCCAGCTGAAAAACCCGATGACGCTGCGGCTCAGGCCTTCGTCGCGCAGCCAGGCCGACAGGGTCGAAAACACCAGCAGAAACGGCAGGCCAGCGGCAAAACCGAGAAAGATCATCGCCACCACCCGGGGCCGGGTATAGACCAGCAGCGCTTCCCGCCAGCTGTGCAGCGGGCGCTCAGTCAAGATCGTAATCCATGATCAAAGGCGCATGATCGGAATACCATTCGTCCTTATAGACCGATGCCGAGCGCGCCTTGCCCTTCAGACGTGGCGATACGATCTGATAGTCGATGCGCCAGCCGACATTGTTCTCCCGGGCGCGGCCACGGTTGGACCACCAGGTGTACTGATCCGGCTCCTGATTCACCTCGCGAAAGGCGTCGATAAAGCCCACCTCATCGAACAGCTTGTCCAGCCAGGCGCGTTCGTGGGGCAGAAAGCCCGAGTTCTTCTGGTTGGCTTTCCAGTTCTTCAGATCGATCTCCTTGTGCGCGATGTTCCAGTCGCCGCAGATGATGTAGTCGCGGCGTTTGCGCTTGAGCGATTGCAGATAGGGCATGAAGTAGTCGAGAAAGCGGTCTTTCGACGCTTGCCGATGCTCGCCAGACGAACCCGACGGCACATACAGTGATGCCACGCTCAGCTTGCCGAACCACGCTTCTACGTAGCGCCCTTCATCGTCGAACTCGTCGCAGCCCATGCGGGTGATCACCTTGTCCGGCTCCTGCTTCGCATACAGCGCCACGCCGCTGTAGCCTTTCTTCACCGCATCGACGTAGTAGCAGTGGTAGCCGCGGGGATGGAAAATCTCGTCTTCCAGCTGGTGTGCCTGCGCTTTGGTTTCCTGAATGCAGACGACATCGGCATCCTGCTTGGGCAGCCAGTCGAACACGCCTTTGCGCGCTGCCGCGCGGATGCCGTTCGTGTTGAGTGAAATGATTCGCATGGTGGGGATGGGTTCTGCTGTCAGAAGGCCGCCATTGTGCGCAATAAGCCACGGCTCTGCAAAGTCACCGCAGTCGGCGGCCATTGCAGTGGTGATGAGGCAGACAGTGTGAACCAGTACGCAATATGGCTGAATCCTCAGCGAATTCCCAAATGGCAGAAATATCAGGATAAATGGCGTGGGAGATAATAGTAAAATCAGTCCCTTAGCAGTGATAATGGTGAGCGTCGCCGATGTTGTCGTCGTGCATTGCGACACAGAATCAATCACCTACATCCATCAGGGATTGCTAAAGCATATTTTCGTCAATCTAGAACTGGTCTAGGATGTTTTCGTCGCGATCATGGCGGCAAGTCACGAAGGGATTTTCGTGACGACAGACTGACATGGCGCAGGGTGTGCCAATTATCTTCCAGTCACGCCGGTGCCGGTGGGTTCAATCTCCTGGCGCCGCTACAACAAAATGGATTGTAACTACTCAGCGCAAAAAAACCATAAAAAAAGCTTGACAGGGTTTTTGCGTATTTTTCCTGCTTTTTCGGCAATCCAGGGATTAGCTTCAAACCCCTGCCTCAGAAGCATCATCATTCTAT
>JALSHZ010000095.1 GCA_026981985.1 Gammaproteobacteria bacterium
ACCCGTGCGCGTTCTGCACTGCGTTCGCTGCAGAAAAGTACCGATTTGATCAAGCGGTTTTTTCATGAGTCACATGTGCAATATGTAATAACTTGATGTCTGGTAGGTTTTTGCCGGGTTAGTAACTTCTCACCAAACTGCTCGCATGGCAGCTTCGATTTCCCCCTTTGCCCGCCCGAGCATCGCAGGCACAGCCGGGATCAGCCCACAGGGGCAGGCCATGGATGGCCTACGTCGGCCGTCACGAAGGGACGTGTCGGCCGACCCCCGGCTGGGGCGAGAAGCGCAGGAACCAGCGGGGAATCGGGGCGGCATTTTTTGGTACCTTTTTGTTGCTGTTGACAAAAAGGTACTCGGGGCCGTGGCAGAGGGCTGGGGCGGAAGCAGCAAAGCTTGATTGGCCACGAAACAATGCCACCGTGCTTTCCAAGTATTGAGGCCAACAAACCTGATTCCCTGCTTGTTGTCCTCACCATTCATATCAAGCGAGGTGGTATCGGTTTCGCGCTCAACAACACCATTCTTCCAACCGATTCTCGCACAGCGCGAGTTCCATTTTTTGCTCGTCCAAAAAACGGAACCCAAAAAAGGACGCCCCACACACGCTTGATTCCGCTGCCGGGCACGCCTTCCGGGGTCAGCTTGAGCGGCTTCCTGCCGCGCAAGCTTCAACCGGCCCTCCATGGCCGGTTGCCCCCTCCAGGCGCACCCGGCAGCGGCGCGTGTGAAGGGGAAAGAAAACCAAGTGGCCGGGTGGCTATTGAATGGCTGGCTCAATATCATCTCGTTACTTTTCGGTGTGTGCCCGCGCAGCGGGCTGGGGCGCTGAGTAGTTACCAACTCTATTTTCAGGAGAAACTGATATGCCTACATGGTCACTCATCGTCTGGTTGGTTATCGGTGGGGTCGCCGGTCTGGTCGCACGCGGTTTTCTTGGTGGCCAACCACCCTTTGGCAAGGTCAGGGACATCGTACTCGGCATTGCTGGCGCCATCGTCGGTGGCATGGTCGTTGCCACCTTGGTGCCCGGCACCACAGGCGGCCTGCTGATGACGATTGTTTCCGCGCTGATCGGCGCACTCGCGCTGATCTGGCTGTCCAACAAGTTGAAAACACGGGGATAAGTCATGGCAGAAAAAGCAGAAACCGAGAGCAGCTTTTTTGAAAAGCTGGGGCAGATTCTCAACGCCCCGCTGCCAGGCACCAACCCGGTTGAAAACCCCGAGCCGAAAACCACTGACAAGGACGAGGAAAGCTCGCTGCTGGAATATATCAAGGAAATCCTCAATGCTCCGCTGCCCGGAACGAATCCGGTTGCCACCGAAGAGGAAGCACCAGCAACACAGGAAAAGACTGAAGGTACCGACGTGCAAGCCACGCAGGGCACTGAAGAAATCGAAGACTTCGATGACGACTGGTGGGAGCGCGATTGGAAGACATTCAAGGCACACCAGGAACGCGAACGTCACGGCTTTGGCCTGAAACAACGGCGTGACCAGGAGATGTTCGCGCGCTATCAGGAGCAGGAACGCCGGCGCTTCGACCTGCACCAGCAACATCAGTTCGAACTGTTCAAGCAGCGCCAGCAGTACAAGATGGAAATCTGGCGGCAACAGATCGAAAGCCTCGCCGCCGTGGTCGAACAGCCCGTGCCGCCACCGCCAAAACCCTGGGTGATGGCTCCACCACCGCCGCCACCGGGTGCGCCCCTGCCCCCGTGGATGCGGCGCAAGAAAGGGTAAGCCGAGGACGCACGGCGTTCGCCTTCATGCCTGCGGTGCCGGGATCTGGAGCCAGGGATGTGGCTCACCTTGGGTGGTTCACATCCCTGTGACTGTATCCCCGCCTCCTGCTAGCATGACAGCGCGGTGCGTCATTCCCGCCGGGAAGCAGAAATCCAGCGCTAGGGAAGGCAGGGAAAACGGACTATCTCCCGGTGCGCCTGCCGTCCACAGTTGCTACCATCGACGCAAGTCATACGGAGAACATCGACATGAAATCCATCAGCCTTTTTCTGCTCGCATTGCTGTTCAGCAGCATGACCATCGCTGCTGAACACAAGGTGGAGATGCACAACGCCGGCAAGGATGGTGCCATGGTTTTCGAACCGGCTTACTTGAAGGTGGCGGTTGGCGACACCGTTCATTTCGTTCAGGTCGATATGGGCCACAACAGTGTTTCCGTTCTGGTGCCTGAAGGTGCCAAGGGTTGGGCCGGTGAACGCAACAAGGATGTGACGGCCGTGATCGACAAGGAGGGCGTCTATATCTACCGCTGCGAACCCCACACCTACATGGCGATGACCGGCGTCATCCAGGCGGGTAAACCCGTCAACCTGGAAGCGGCGAAAAAAGCGGCGGAAGCACTGAAACCACAGTTCGCCGTGAACAAGGATCGTCTCGACCGCTACCTGTCTCAGGTAAAATAAATCCGCGGGCGAGCCCGGGGCGCCAGCGGCATGATGAAACCGTTACTCGCCACGGTTCTGATCCTGCTGCCGTGGCAGGCACTCGCCTGGCCCGGCACTACCGCGCTTTCCGGCCCGACAACGGTCGAGTTGGGCGATATTCCATCGCGGACACCGCCGCATACTCCAGGCGTTCACGCTCTGGGATACCGGGCGGATTGCCGTATTCTACTACCGTGCCTGGCTGGCCTGCCGGTACTACCCATCTGTTTATCCCCAACGGCTCACCGACCGGCTGGTTAACAAATTGAAGGCATTGGGCCGCGAAGTCGAATACTACGTCTACGACGACGAAGGGCACGGGCTATTGAAATTTCACAATGAGGAGAAGGCATACACCCGGATGGTGAGATTTCTTGATCGCTTCAGTGGGCCAGCCAATTTTCCACCTTGAGTCCCGGCACCCGCTTGAATTCGCGCAGATTGGCCGTTACCAAGACAAGTTCTGATGCGAGTGCCTGGGACGCGATCAATAGATCATTGGGACCAATAGGCGTGCCCTGCTGCTGCAAAGCCCACCGTAACTTCCCATAGCAGTGATCCGCGGGCATTTCCAACGGCAGCACCTCCAGCGCTGACAAAATCAGTTCGACGCGCTCCAGCAATTTGTCTGATCCCGATTTTTCAGCACCAAAACGTAACTCAGCCGCAACGACAATGCTCGTACAGACACGAGCCTCCCCTTTCTGCCGAATCTGATCGGCAATAATGCCCTGAGGGTTGCGAATGAGGTCTGACAGTATGTTGGTATCAAGCAAGTATTCAGGCAACATAATTACTCAGCTCAGCACAGTCCCGTAACTGCTCAGATTGCCCCCGTTTTGCGTCAAATCAAGGCGGAAGCGCGCAGTTTACAAGTGTAAATGAGCACTTCCAACGCAGAGTTGGCGCAAATAAGGGGGTAAGCTGAGTAGTTACCAGGCAACATGACTACAGCACCACATCATCGAGCCGACCAAGATCCTCGTCGACATCGGGGAACGATTCCTCCATTGGCTCCAGCGTTTCGAGCAGACGCAGCAGGCGGCCCTTTCGTATCGGCTCGATAATCAATCGGTCACCCTCCTTGCGTACAACAGCCTCATCACTATCGAATTCAAACTCACGGGGAATGCGCAGTGCCTGGTTACGTCCATTGCGAAACAGCCGCACCTGTTTTTCTCGTTGATTCATCTTCTCACCTCAAACCAAGGGTTTAACCCGGACTTCTCACCGGGTCGTGTAACGAGGCCGCTCAAGGTAGCGTGAACGCCTGTCAGCGCGCCGCATTGGGCGGCCGCAGTAGCGATCCGGTGAGAAATCCGGGTTAAGCATATGCCTATTGCATATGTCACGTCAAACGGGAAAGCATGACTTCCCCTTGCCACCCGCCCTGCACTATCCTCATCTCATGCCACTCCCTGAATTTCACCCCGCCGTTTCCGATGCCTTCTTCCGTGATTTTGCGCAGCCGACCGAGGTGCAGCTACAAGCATGGAAAGCGATTCACTCCGGGCAACATACCTTGCTGGCAGCACCGACCGGTTCAGGCAAGACACTGGCGGCATTTCTGGCGGCCATCGACACGCTGGTTAAGGAGTCCCGGCAGCAACCGCTGCCAGACGAGACACGGGTGTTGTACGTCTCGCCACTGAAGGCGCTGTCCAACGATATTCACAAGAATCTGCAACAGCCGCTGGAGACCATCAACAGCGTGCTGCTGGCACGCAACGAGCATGGCGCCGATATTACCGCTGCGGTGCGCACAGGCGACACGCCGCCGGGCGAACGCACGAAGATGCGCAAGACACCACCGCATATTCTGGTGACGACGCCGGAATCGCTGTACATCCTGCTCACCTCGGAAAGCGGCCGCGAAATGCTGCAAACCGTCCGCAGCGTGATCGTCGATGAGATCCACGCCGTTGCCGGCAACAAGCGGGGCGCGCATCTGGCGCTTTCACTGGAACGGCTGGAAGCGTTGTGCAGCACCCCACCGATCCGCATCGGCATCTCGGCAACGCAGAAGCCGATCGAGTCCATGGCCCGTTTTCTGGTCGGCAACCGCGAGGCAGCCTTCACGATCGTCGACACCGGTCATGACCGCCAGCGCGACCTGGCGATCGAGATCACGGCCTCACCGCTCGATGCGGTGATGTCGAACGAGGTCTGGGAAGAAATCTACAACCAGCTCGCCGCCTTCACCGAGACGCACCGCACCACGCTGATCTTCACCAATACCCGTCGCGCCACCGAGCGTGTTGCCCGGCATTTGTCAGAACGGATCGGCGAAGAACACGTCACTGCGCACCATGGCAGTCTGTCGCGTGAGCACCGGCTGGATGCGGAACAGCGACTCAAATCAGGGCAGCTGAAGGCGCTGGTCGCGACGGCATCGCTGGAACTGGGCATCGATATTGGCGATGTCGATCTGGTCTGCCAGCTGGGTTCACCGCGCTCGATTTCCGGCTTCCTGCAACGGGTCGGGCGTTCCGGACATGCCGTCTCGGCAATCCCGAAGGGGCGGCTTTTTCCACTGACGCGGGACGACCTGGTTGAATCGGTGGCGCTGCTCGATGCCATCGAAGGCGGCGAACTCGACCGCATCCATATTCCCGCCCATCCGCTCGACGTACTCAGCCAGCAGGTCATTGCCGAAGTGGCCAACCGGGAATGGCACGAACCTGCGCTGCTCGCCTGCTATCGCCGCGCATGGCCCTACCGCGACCTCAGCGACAACGACTGGCACGCCGTGTTGAAGATGATCTCGGAAGGCTACACCACCCGCCGAGGGCGGCGCGGCGCCTACCTCCACTGGGACCGGGTCAATGCCGTGCTGCGCCCACGCAAGAGCGCACGACTGACGGCAATCACCAATGGCGGCACCATCCCCGACCTGTTCGATTACGACGTCATCCTCGAACCACAGGGCATCAAGGTCGGCACACTGGATGAGGATTTTTCCTTCGAAAGCCTGCCGGGCGATATCTTCCAACTCGGCAACACCTCCTATCGGATACTGAAGATCGAGCCGGGGCGAATGCACGTCGAAGATGCCCAGGGTCTGCCGCCGACGATCCCGTTCTGGTTCGGCGAATCGCCAGGACGCAGCGACGAGCTATCCCGCGCCGTCGCGCAACTGCGCCACGATATTGGCGAGCAACTGGGCTTCGGCAGCGAACACACGCAACGCTGGCTGGTAGGAAAGCGAAAACTGACGCCCGCAGCTGCACAGCAGATCACCGACTACCTCGGCGCTGCCCACGCCGCGCTGGGCCTGCTGCCGGATCAGCAGAACATCATCTTCGAACGCTTTTTCGACGAAGCCGGCGACATGCATTTTGTCGTCCACTCTCCCTTTGGCGCACGCCTCAACCGCGCCTGGGGGCTGGCGCTGCGCAAACGCTTCTGCCGCCGCTTCAACTTCGAACTGCAAGCAGCTGCGCTGGAAGACAGCATCGTCCTGTCACTGGGCGCTAGCCACAGTTTTCCGCTGGAAGAAGTCGCCGGTTACTTGCAAGCCGATACGGTACGGCACATTCTCATTCAGGCACTACTCGACGCACCGATGTTCGCCACCCACTGGCGTTGGAACGCCTGCATCTCACTGGCGATTGTTCGCAACCGCAACGGCCGCCGCGTACCCGCGCCATTTCAACGCGCCGACGCCGAGGACCTGGTCGCGCTCGTCTTCCCCGATCAACTCGCCTGTTTTGAAAACATTGCCGGTGAACGCGAGGTGCCGGAGCATCCGCTGGTCGATCAGACACTGCAAGACTGCCTCACCGACCTGATGGACATCGCCGGTCTGGAACAGCTGCTGCGGCGCATCGACAACGGCGAGGTGACGATTCACTGTCGCGACCTGACCGGCCCGTCACCGCTGGCGACCGAAGTGATCAACGCCCGCCCCTACGCCTTTCTCGACGATGCGCCAGCCGAAGAGCGCCGGACCCTGGCCGTGCAAAGCCGCAGCTTCGCCACCCCAGAAGCGGCCGATCAACTGGCGCGACTTGACTCCGCTGCCATTGCACAAGTCCATGAGGAGGCCTGGCCGCTGATCCGCGACGCTGACGAGCTGGCCGATGCACTGGTGATCTACGGCTTTCTGACCGAAACCGAAGCGCGGCGCAGTGACCCTGACGAGAAACTGTTCGATGCCCTGTGCCGACAACGACGGGCAACGCGCGTATCACCCGGACATAGCGGTGAACCGCTGTGGATAGCAGCAGAACGGCTCCACGAGATCCTCGCCATCTGGCCGGGTGCAAGACTCGCGCCAGAGATTCCGACACTTGAAACAATCGCCAACCCTGATGAGGCCCGGATCGAGCTGTTGCGCAACCGCCTGGAAATGCTTGGCCCGGTCACTGCGGCAGCACTGGGGCAGCCGTTGGGCCTCAGCGTCAACGACACCACGGCGGTACTGTTGGCGCTGGAGCAGGAAGGCTTTGTCATGCGCGGCGAATTCAGCGGCGACGCTGGCGAGCAGTGGTGCGAACGCCGGTTGCTGGCGCGAATCCATCGCTACACGCTGCAAACGCTGCGCGCGGCAATCAAGCCCGTTTCACCTGCGGCCTATATGCGCTTTCTGTTTTATTGGCACGGCCTCGATGAGCCCGGCGAAGGGCCGGATGCGCTGCTGGGCGTGCTCCAACAACTGGAAGGTTTCGGGGTTGCCGCCGCTGCATGGGAGCAGGACATCCTGCCAGCACGGCTGCGCGGCTACCAGCCACAGCAGCTCGATCAGCTCTGCAGCAGCGGTCAGATCGTCTGGCTGCACCCGGAAAAAGCGTCGCAGCCTAAAACCGCGCCACTGGCCACCACAAGAATTGCATTGATCGAACGCTGCCACTTACCCTACTGGCTCGGCACAAACGACACCGAACCCAGCGACAACCTGAGCAGCACCACACTGCGGCTCTACCACCAACTCAATGAAAATGGTGCCCAATTCTTTCTCGACCTGGTACAAGGCAGCGGCCTGCTGCGTACCCAGGCCGAAACCGCCCTGGCCGAGCTTGTCGCCGCCGGCTGGGCCACCGCCGACCACTTCAGCGGATTGCGAGCCCTGCTGACCCCGAGCAATAAGCGCCCATCATTTTCCGCCGGCCGCCGCCGGGCGCGCGGTCGCAGCACTGCCTGGAGCATCGACAATGCCGGACGCTGGAGCCTGCTGCCCCAACCACCGCAACCCGTCGATTCACAGGAAAAGCTGGAACATATCGCCTGGACACTGCTCCAACGCTACGGCGTCATTTTCCGCAAGCTCCTCGAACGGGAACAGAATCTCCCGCCCTGGCGCGACCTGCTACGCTGTTACCGCCGCCTGGAGGCACGTGGAGAAATCCGCGGCGGCCGCTTCGTCGACAGCTTCAGCGGCGAACAATTCGCCCTCCCCGATGCCATCAAACCCCTGCGCCAACAGCGTGACGAACCCGCACAACCCACCTACCAACTCATCAACGGCTGCGACCCGCTCAACCTCAGCGGCATTGTCACCCCTGGGGAGCGCATCAGTGCGCGACGACAGAACAGGATTTTGTATCGCAATGGTGTGCCAGAGCCTGAGCTTGCAACGAGCAACCAGCCGGCATCCCGACGCTGACAACGTCAACGGGGCAGCATCTGCGAAAGACACGGCAATTGGCGGGAGAATGCCTCAGGCGCCTTCGAGCGCTTTATCTACAATGGCGACAAACTGGTGCCGAAAAGAGGCAATTTGGTGGTTCTCGATAAAGCGATCCCGCGCCTTATCGCTTATCTCCAACAATCGCGTTCGATCCACCATCGACTCTATATCTCTGACCATATCGGCTGAGATATCTTTTCCCGCCAAAAACCCTGTCTCCCCATGAGTAACAATATCGGGAATTCCTGCATGTGTAGTCGTCACAGCGGGCACACCATATTCCATCGCCTCAATAATAACGCGGGGTAATGCCTCAAGCCTGTAAGTCGTAGGAAACACAAGAAGATCTGACGTAGACAACAAACTGTGCCTCAGCTCGTCATCCGCATGCCCAACGTGGGAAACATGTTCACTCAGGCCAAGGCGTCGTACCAGCTCATCAAACTCTCGGTGGTCTTCGTCTGACAACCAGTTACCGGCAAACCGCATAGAAAATGGGATGCCGTCCTGCTTGAGAAATCTTGCAACTTCAAGCGCTACCGGCCACCCTTTACTCTTGATCATGTTCGAAAGAAACAATAAACGGAGATGATCGCACCCTGACTTTTCCTCCCGTATCCGAGAATACGCCGAGTCACTAAGGGTCGGACTAATGGCGTTGTGCAAGACAGACACATCGCGATCATTCACATACATCGAAATACCATCAGCAAGATTACTTGCAAGGACAATGACCTTTGAACCCCTGAAAGCCCAGCCGAACACCGTCCGTTTGACCAAGCTCCTATTGTCACGATCGGAAATCGATGTTCTCAGGTGAATCAGCAGGTTTTTCCTCATGGCCTTCGCAATGAGTATGGCGAGAAAGTCCCGCACAAACCCGAGCCCTCCCGTTGCCGGCATCACATAGACGAGATCAGGGCTCTGTACAATGATGTTCTTGAACACACCCCAGTGCACTGCCAAAAAGCCAAACACCTTGTTGAGCGAAACAGCCCCAAGATCAGACATCTCCTTTGAGCGGTTCAATCTGATATTGCGCACCCGATACGATGGCTGGTCTTCAAGAACCTGAAGGCACATTTTGCTGGAGATGGCACTTCCGTAATCAGGTGGCGGCAATGGCGACAGGAAAAGAATCTTTTTCATCAACGCTCACCTCCCCTAGCGAGAAACACAGAAATCATCGCCTGATATTTTTCTGCCATTATTTTCAGTATGCTTCTGACAGCCTCCCGCCGAAGAAACTTCCTTGTAAAGCGTTTATCCTCAACAGGCGTCCGTACTTTGACGATGGAATTCACAACCTTTGAATCTCCGCTATGATTATAGAATGCGATATCCCATTTATTTGCCTTTGTATGAGTCGCATCCGTATTCGAAAAACCAATATTGGTAATCAGGCTGGCGGCTGGCACAATCGAAAAACGTTGATGCATATGATGCGTGACGTTCCATGGTATTGCCCAGGAATCTACTCCGCCATTCAGACAGGCACCGATTCTTCGCGAGCGAATAGCACGCTCCAGAGGACCAGGGTAAACAGTAGGCAAATTCCCGGAACGCTGTAGCTTCAAGTACGCAGAAAACTCAGCGTCATAAATCCCCCAGCATTTTGCCCAAGTCGCCCACCCCCAGGAAAAGAAGTACTTGGAAAAAATAATATCATCACTCCAACCCACAGCACCCAGAGGGTTGTAGCCAGATATACTCAGCACCCGTTCAGCACCCTCGTACTGATCGAGCATGTCCTCACAAAAGGAAAAAAAAGAAGGACTTGGCAGGCAGTCATCCTCCAGAATAATCCCCTTTTCCTCCATAGAGAACATCCAGGATATCGCACCTGAAACCGCCTGTTTGCAGCCAAGGTTTTCACGCCGGAACAGTGTTTTTACATCGCAGTCCCAGTCAATATGGTCAACAACCCAGGCTCTGACGGCAGCCACCTTTTCATGCTCGCCACTGACACTACTTCTGGCACCGTCGGAAGCGATATACAAGCGCTTTGGCTGGGCGCGCCGAATCTCCTTGAAAACAGTTTTGGTGGTATCAGGGCGGTTGAACACCAGGAACAGTACCGGTGTCTCTAGCTGGGGGGCAGGCGTCATCGAAGGATTTCACGAAAAGGGGACAAGTTTCGCGGCCTACCATACCCCAGATCGATTTCATGAACATATGACGGCTGTCATATGCTGGAACATGAAAAATTCCAGGGACTGGAGGAATCAGCCCCTGGCTGCATCAAACTCCTGCAGCACGATCTCATCCGGCACCTTCCCCAGAAAGCTGACAATCACAATCGCCAACAACGCAAAAACAAAGCCCGGCGCAAGCTCATAGAGATCGAAAATCCCGCCTGACAGCTTGCTCCAGATCACAACGGTGATTGCACCCGTGAGCATGCCCGCCAAGGCACCATTGCGCGTGATGCCGCGCCACAGCAGCGACAGCAGCACCACTGGCCCGAATGCGGCACCAAACCCGGCCCAGGCGTAGCCCACCAATGACAGCACACTGCTGTCGGGATTGAGCGCCAAAAGACCAGCCAGCATTGCCACGCCCAGCACAGCAACACGACTGACGATCACCAGCTCACGCTGACTGGCCTCGGGCCGGATGAAGCCGCGATAGAGATCCTCGGCCACGGCGGAAGAACTCACCAACAGCTGAGAATCGATCGTCGACATGATGGCCGCCAGAATCGCAGCCAGCAACACACCCGCCACCCAGGGGTTGAACAGCACCTGGCTGAGCAGAATCATCACGGTTTCGCCATTTTCAAGCGGATTGTCGGCATACCATGCAATCCCGCCAAGGCCGATCAGCATGGCGCCAAGCATCGACAGCAGCATCCACGACATACCAATGTACTTGGCCTGACGCACCTCGCCCACCGAACGAATCCCCATGAAGCGCGCAAGAATATGCGGCTGGCCAAAATATCCCAGCCCCCAGGCCAGCAATGACACAATCGCAAGTACATCCATCTCATGCAAAGGATCCATCGCTGTCGCCTGAACCCTGCCGATGGTTGTAACCGCCCCTGACATGCCACCCAGTTCCACAACGAGCACGACCGGGGTAATCACCAGCGCCAGCAGCATCAGCAAGCCCTGCACGAAATCCGTCCAGGAGACAGCGAGAAAGCCACCAAGAAAAGTGTAGGAGACAATCACCAGCGAGCCGACGAGCAGCGCCGTCTGGTAGGGCAAGCCAAAGCTCTTTTCGAACAGCAGCGCACCACTGACCATGCCCGAAGAAACATAGAAGGTGAAAAAAAGCAGAATCACCAATGCTGAAATCAAACGCAGCAGACGGCTCTCATCCCGAAAACGATTTTCGAGAAAATCGGGAATCGTCAACGAATCATCGAGGCGCGCCGAATGATGTCGCAGCCGGGCGGCAACAACATGCCAGTTGACCAACGCACCGAGCAGCAGACCGATAACAATCCAGATCTGATTCAGGCCCGAGATGTAAAACGCCCCCGGCAAACCCAACAGCAACCAACCGCTCATATCCGACGCCCCCGCCGACAATGCTGTTACTGCAGGGCCAAGACGGCGACCACCGAGAATGTAGTCCGATAGCGAGTGCGTCAGCCGCCAGGCGACAACACCCAGTGCCAACATGGCAAGAAGATAACAGATGAACGTGATAATGGTCGCATTCTGCATAAACAGGACGTCCTTAATGCGAGACCTCGATGCATTGGCTCAATAACCGCCCCAAGACGATGCCAAATCGGAGATCAGCCAACAAAAGGAGATATTATCAGGAACGCCGCGTCACCGGCTGAAAATCCGATGGTTTATTGCGCGTCATCTCTTCATAAGTCTGCCAGCGCAGGTCGACCATTTTCTGGGCGAGCTCCATCAGCTCCTCGGCCTCTTCGGGGTGAGTGCGGGTCAGCATCTTGTAGCGCGCTTCATTGTACGCATACTCCCTGAAGCTGATTCTCGGGCGCGGCGAATCCAGTACGAATGGCGGGATGCCGGCTTCACGTAATGCCGGGTTATAGCGCAGCAACGGCCAGTATCCGCTTTCCACCGCCAGCTTTTGCTGATGTGGTCCGTGCCGTAGATCATAGCCGTGCGCGATACAGTGGCTGTAGGCCAGAATGATCGACGGCCCGTCATATTCTTCTGCCTCACGAATGGCCAGCAGGGTCTGCTGCGGGTTGGCGCCGATCGCGACCTGTGCGACATAGACATTGCCATAGGACATCGCCTGCAAGGCCAAGTCTTTCTTGCCAATGCGTTTGCCCGCCGACGCAAATTTTGCTGCCGCGCCGGTTGGCGTTGCCTTGGACATCTGGCCGCCAGTATTGGAGTAGACCTCGGTATCCAGTACCAGCACATTGACATTGCGACCGGTCGACAGCACATGGTCGAGACCACCCGAACCGATATCGTAGGCCCAACCATCACCGCCGACCAGCCAGACGCTGCGGCGCACCAGATGTTCGACCACCGACATCAACCTGCGCGCCTGCTCGCTATCAATCTCCTGCAACTGTTTTTTCAGTGCAATCACGCGACGGCGCTGAGCGCGAATCTGACTTCCCTCTCTCTGCTCGGCATTGAGCGTCTCCTCGACCAGTTGCTCATCCAGCTCGGACGCCATTTCCTTGAGTAACTCTCGCGCCGTATGATTTTGATGGTCAGCACTGATGCGCATGCCCAAGCCAAATTCCGCATTGTCTTCGAATAGTGAATTGGACCAGGCGGGCCCCTGCCCTTCATGATTGAGCGTCCACGGCGTCGTCGGCAGGTTGCCACCATAAATCGACGAACAGCCTGTTGCATTGGCCACCAGCAAGCGCGGTCCAAACAATTGGGTCAGCAATTTGATATACGGTGTTTCACCACAACCGGCACAGGCACCGGGAAACTCGAAAAGTGGCTGGAGAAACTGCACTCCGCGAACGGCAGAATAGTCGATTCTGGCCCGTCGATTGACCGGCAAGCGATTAAAGAATGCTACGTTTTCACGCCCTTGTTCCAGCATCGGCACCCTCGGCTCCATATTGATTGCCCTGCGACCACTATTTCGCTCATCCCGAACAGGGCAGACCCCCACGCAGACGCCGCAACCGGTGCAGTCTTCAAGGAAAATCTGCAAAGTGAATCGGGTTTCGGGAAAACCGCGCGCAGTGATCGGTGCCGAAGGGAATGACTCGGGTGCATCCTCAAGCAATTGCTCGTTGTAGAAGCGCGAACGAATCACACTGTGCGGACAAACAATGGCGCAATGACCGCACTGAATGCACAGGTCTGGCTCCCATTGCGGAACATAGTCCGCAATATTTCGTTTCTCCCACTGCGTCGTACCGCTGGGATAGGTGCCATCATTGGGCAGCTGACTGACCGGCAGCGTATCGCCTTCGCCGCGCAGCATGACCGCGGTGACCTTTTTTACGAATTCAGGTGCCTGCGGCGGTACGACGGGATTGAAATCCTGCTCGCTGGTGACTGCACCAGGCACATCGACCTGATGCAGATGCGCCAACGCTGCGTCGACCGCCGCAAAGTTCTTGTCGATAATACTCTGGCCTTTCGCGAAGTAGCTTTTCTCGATGGCATGCTTGATCTGCGCGATGGCTTCTTCGCGCGGCAGAATGCCCGACAGCGCAAAAAAGCAGGTTTGCATGATCGTATTGATGCGCCGCCCCATGCCCGTCTCCTGAGCGACCCTGTTGGCATCGATCACATGGAAAGCGATCTTCCGCTCAATGATCTTTTCTTGCAGCGGTCGGGGCAACGCATCCCACACTGCATCGGCGGGCAATGGGCTGTTGAGCAAAAAAACGGCATTGTCATCAG
>JALSHZ010000096.1 GCA_026981985.1 Gammaproteobacteria bacterium
ATCGGGAAGGCGTGTTCATGGCAGAGCTGCACGACTTTCTGAGCCTGCGCCAATGTATCTGGCAGCGCCACTGCCAGTGGCAGCTGACGATAGGCCGACAGGCCATCGCATTCGTAGGGGTGCAGCTCCTCGGCGGTGGTCAGCAGGCCGTCTGGCGGCAATACTCCGCGCAGCGCCGCTAGAAAGCTGTCACGCTGGCTGGGGGTGATGTCACGGGGTTTGTGATCTGGCAGCATGGTTTTCGGGGCTCCTCGATTGCCGCACAATATAGGCAAATTTTCGACCAATGACGAATAGAAGGTAATTTATGCAGGCAATCAGCATCGCGCTGGGTGGCGCGCTGGGCGCTTTGATGCGTTACTGGGTGTCGACCGCCGCTTATGCCTTGCTGGGACGGCAGTTTCCTTGGGGCACGTTGGTGGTGAATGTGGCCGGCTCGTTTCTGATGGGCCTGTTGACGATGCTGCTGCTGGAGCGCCTCGCCTCGGGGCCGGAGGTTCGCGCGTTTCTGCTGATCGGCTTTCTTGGTGCCTTTACTACCTTTTCCACCTTTTCGATGGAAACCTTCAATCTATTGGAGCAGGGCGATACCACCACGGCGATACTGAACATCACCGTGAGTGTGGTTGCCTGTCTGACAGCCACGCTGCTCGGTGTCTGGCTGGGGAGATCACTATGAACGAAATACTGCTTGCCCGTATCTATCTGACCGAAGGCCAGCATTTGCACCGCAAGGTGATGCAGCATCTGCATGATGTCGAGAAGGTAAAAGGCGTGACGATGTTTCGCGCCATCAGCGGCTATGGTGGCAGCGGCATCGTGCATCAGAGCACGTTGGTAGACCTGTCGCTGGATCTGCCGCTGGTCATCGAATTTTTCGATACGCCGGAGAAGGTCAGGCAGGCGATCGACGGACTGGACGGACTGGTGGAAGCAGATCATGTGATAACATTCGCCGGCAATTCCTACTGACCATAACAAGGACATCATGTTAGATCCCAAACTCTTGCGCAGCGACTTGCAGGCGGTCGCCGACGGACTCGCGCGCCGCGGTTTCCAGCTCGATACGGCTGCGTTCGAAGCGCTGGAAACGCAGCGCAAGGCGTTGCAGGTTCGCACCCAGCAGTTGCAGAGTGAGCGCAATAGCCGCTCGAAGAACATTGGCAAGGCCAAGGCAGCCGGTGAAGACATCCAGCCGCTGCTCGCCGAGGTCGGCAAGCTAGGCGATGAACTGAAGCAGGCCGAAGCAGAGCTGGCGGCGCTTCAGGACAAGCTTAACGGGATGCTGGCTGCACTACCCAATCTGCTCGACGCCGATGTGCCTGACGGCAAGAGCGAAGACGACAATGTCGTCATCCGCAGTTGGGGCACACCGCCAACCTTCGATTTTGAACCGAAAGATCATGTCGATCTTGGCGAACGTGATGGTGGACTCGACTTTGAGGCAGCGGCGAAGCTTTCCGGCTCGCGCTTTGCAGTTATGCGCGGCGCCATCGCCCGGCTGCATCGCGCGCTGATCCAGTTCATGCTCGACGTTCATGGCCGTGATCACGGCTACACTGAAGTCTACGTGCCTTATCTCGTCAATGCGGACAGCCTCTACGGTACTGGCCAGCTACCGAAATTCGAGGAGGATTTGTTTCGTGTTGAATCCGAACATGGGCTCTACCTGATTCCGACGGCTGAGGTGCCGGTCACCAACCTGGCGCGTGACGAGATCATCGCCGCCGACGCGCTGCCAATGAAGCTGGTTGCGCACACCCCCTGTTTCCGCTCCGAAGCCGGTTCCTATGGTCGTGATGTGCGTGGACTGATCCGCCAGCATCAGTTCGAAAAAGTCGAAATGGTGCAACTCGTTGCGCCGGAGGAATCGGCGGCTGCGCACGAAGAACTCACCCGCCATGCCGAAACCATTCTGCAAAAACTGGGGCTGCCCTATCAGGTGGTGGTGCTGTGCGC
>JALSHZ010000097.1 GCA_026981985.1 Gammaproteobacteria bacterium
CATGAACCTGTTTGAGCGGGAGCCATCTGCGTTGAGCCTGGCAAAAAAGCGCCGCAAAGCTGCATGGGATGATAACTACCGCGCTAAGGTATTATTTTCACGTTGATTTATATGCGCTCGCCCTGGATCGAGAACAAGAACAATAAGCCACTCCCGTTCACCATTTCGGAACAACGCACATGCGGTCATCTCCCACGGCAACCACGAATCACACATCGCCAGTCATACTCGGCCTGAATTACGCATTCCACGACTCATCGGCCTGTATCGTCAAGGACGGGCAATTACTCTGTGCCCTGGAAGAAGAGCGCTTTACCCGCCAAAAACACTGCTACGACTTCCCCGCCACTGCCATCGAACGCTGCCTGCAAATTGCCGGCCTGTCGAACGACGACATCACTCATGTCGCAGTATCGATCAAGCCCATGCTGCACTGGGAGCGCAAACTGCTCTATGGTCTGAAACACCTGAAGGATGCCACACCCTTCTTTAAGCACGAGGTGCTGCGCCCGTTCTGGCAACAGCGCGGCCTGCGACAGTGGATGGCCAGCACCTGGCCGGACGAAGCCAGCCGCCCGGCACTGCATTTTATCCCGCATCATCATTGCCACGCTGCCGGCACATTCTATGTATCGCCGTTCGACTCGGCAGCGATTCTCTCCATCGATGGCGCCGGTGAGTGGTCCACCTCATTCCTCGGCCACGGCCGCGGTACTCAGGTCGACACGCTGAACGAGTCATTCTTTCCCGATTCACTGGGGTCGTTCTATGAAGCGGCTACCGAATACTGCGGCTTCCAGCCCAACTACGACGAAGGCAAGACCATGGGACTGGCACCGTTCGGTGATCCGGAACGCTTCTACCGCGAATTCCGCAGCATGGTCGATATCGACAGTAACGGCGGCATTCACGTGAATCTCGACTGGTTCAACTACCAGAGCTGGCGCTACCAGCGTTGCGGTGGCAAGTTCGAAGCGAGCTTCGGGCCAGCGCGCAAGGCCAACGAGCCCTTCGAAGCGCGGCATCACGATGTCGCAGCCGCCGCCCAGCGAGTGCTGGAGGAATGCGGCCTGGAGATGGCAGGTCTGCTGCACGAAAAAACCGGCGAAAAAAAGCTGGTAATCGCCGGTGGTGTGTCACTCAACAGCGTGATGAACGGGCGAATCCTGCGCGAAACACCGTTCGAGGATGTCTACATCATGGCGGCGGCGGGCGACAACGGCACCTCGATTGGCGCCGCGTTCTATCTGCTGCACGCCATCCTCGGCCAGCCCCGCGAGTTCGTTCATCTGAGCCCATACATTGGCACGCGCTATGACGACAGCGCCATCAAACAAGTACTCGATGAAGCCAAAGCAAGCTACAGCTACCACGAGGACATTGCCGCTGCCGCCGCGGACCTGCTCCACCAGCAGCGCATCATCGGCTGGTTTCAGGGTGCCATGGAGATCGGGCCGCGCGCACTGGGCAGCCGCAGTATTCTGGCCGACCCCACCAACCCGGCAATGAAAGACAAGATCAACGCCGAGATCAAACATCGCGAAGCCTACCGCCCATTTGCGCCATCGGCCATCAGCGAGGCACGCAACGACTATTTCGATATCGGCGTCGAAGATCCATTCATGCTCAAGGTCTGCAACGTGCTGCCAGACAAGCGCGAGCAGCTTCCCGCCATCACCCATGTCGATGGCACAGCCAGGTTACAAACTGTCAACCGTGAAACCAATCCGCTCTATCACCGTCTAATCAGTGAATTCGGCCAACGCAGCGGCGTACCCGTGGTGTTGAATACCAGTTTCAACGTCATGGGGGAACCCATCGTCGAATCACCGCTGGATGCGCTGCGCTGTTTTTTCTCGACCGGTCTGGATGACCTCGTGATCGGCAACTACATCATTTCAAAGGAATGAACAGAACAGGAAAACAGATGTCGCCATCGGGCATGACCAGGCTCGTCTTGGCCATCGGCGCTGCCTGCGTCGTTGCCTGGGGGAGCTATTTTCTAACCCTCTTTACTGTCGACTACCTGCTTGGCGTCCACCAGCTCAGCCATCAATTGCTGATGGGATCGTGGGGGCAGGTGATTCGCCAGATAATCGCCATTATTCGTGACAGCGCCTGGATTGTTGTGCCTGTCATTGCATTGTACGCAGCCATCGTCATTGCCATCACCTCCCGACGCATCTTCGCCCACAGCATGCTCGCCATTGCAGCTGGCGCATCGCTGCTGCTGGCGATCATGCTGTGGCTGCGTCTGACACCATTGCAAACCGTTCCCTTCATCATCTCCTTTATTGTGGCAATGCTTTTCGTGCATATCGTTTCCCGCAGGCGGTTGTCATGAACCAAGCACTGGACCAACGCCGCCGATGCACATCCCATCATGTCATGGCGACGCTGCTTCTTTTATTCGCAGCTCCCATCCTGCAAGCGGCTGAACAACTCATGATCGTCGGTGGCGGCCCACTTCCCGCACAATCCCAGGTATCGATCGAACGCAATGTCATCTGGATCGATGCCTTGACCGACAGCCCCGGCTTTTCGACACGAAAGCTGTTGTTTACCGCCGGACAAGAAAAGGTCAAGGATGTCGTCGAACATCAGCCAGACAATCGCGAGTTGCAACGTTTTTTACCGCTGGCCAGGCTGTTTGGCAGCGAGGGAGACGCACTCTCTGTTTTTCGCAGCAACCAGTTGAAACATATCGACGGCAGCGCGACTGCGGCGAGCCTCGACCGGCAGTTTTCCAGCATGCTGGAAGGTTTGCAGAACGGCGACGGGCTCTGGTTCATCTACAACGGACACGGCGGTATGGAGTCTTCAGACCCCAGCGAAAACACGCTGCGGCTGTGGAACGATTCGACGCTCGATGCCCGCCGCTTTGCCGCCATCGCCAAGACACGTCCAGCAGGAACCGTATTGCGCAGCTTCATGCCGCAGTGTTTTTCCGGCGGCTTTGCCAGGAGCATTGCGCTCGACCCGGCCGCCCCGGATGCCAACCACATCGACCGGCTGCAGTGCGGATTCTATTCTGTACCCCATCACCTCGAATCCGAAGGCTGTACCATCAACGTCGATTCGGGAGAGTACCGCGATTACTCAACCTATTTCTTTGCCGCATTGACGGGGATGGATCGCAATGGCAATGCCGTTGACATCGCATCACCCGATGGCAAAAACCCGACCCTGCTCGACGCCCACCGCTGGGCCTATATCAATGGCGACAGCACCGATATTCCGTTTTCCAGCAGCGAGTATTTTCTCGAATTGTGGCAGCCCTGGTATGCCCGCTGGCAAACCGTCACCACGGTTAGCGATGACAACCCCTATATTCGTAGCGCCCAGGCCATCGCCGAAAAAACAGGCATAGCAAATACCTCGATCAATCAAATGGCATCACTGGCCAGCGAGAAAATCGACAGCATCTCAGAGCAAGTCGCCAACATCAGCAACAAGCAGCAAGGCATTGCCAACAGAGAGCATGCGCTGCGCAAGAAACTGTCAACGGCATTTATGCAGCATTTTCCTGAGGCGGCACTCCCCCATGCGGGTGGTTGGGCGCAATTGCTGCAAGAAAAGGCGAACGAGATGCTGCAATGGATCACATCCCATCCGGATTATCCACAGCTCGAAAAATTGCAGCAAGACATCGCGACACTGGACGAAGAGCTACTGGAAACGCGGCGGGAGCTGACAAAATTCATTCGCCTGCAACGCATGCTCAAACTGGCGACGCTGCGCGAAATCTTTTTTCGCAGTGCCAGCGCATCGGCACGTGACAGCTACGAGGCGTTGCTCGCCTGTGAATCGTGGACACCACCACTCGCTGACTTGAAACCCGCTGTAGGGGGAAAACAATAGTGACACTGTCTGCACTGCGTCAGGTCGACATACTGCACGGCCCCGAAGGGCTGCAACAGCTTGCGCCGCAATGGGTCGCACTCGACAGGGAAAACCCCGAAGCACCGTTCTATACCAGCCATGCCTGGCATGCTGCCTGGTTACATGAGCTGGAAACGGAAGCCGACAGCGTCATGTTTATTGCCTTGCGGGAGATGGAAAGACTGGTCGGCGTCATGCCAGTACTCAGCAGCGACCAGCCTGGCAAGCGTTTACAACCACGGGTAATGGAAATCCCCCGCCGCAGTGGCATGGACCTCAGCGCCCCCATCATGGCGGCTGACCAACAACTGCATGAGTGGTGGCCGCTGCTGCGCAAAACACTCAAGGCTGCTGGGCACTCACCATTCATCATCAAAATGACTGGCGCAGTGCTCCAGTCTCCACAGCAAAAATCACTCCAGGGCCTGGAAGAAAAAATCATTACCCGGCTGCAAAACCATTCCTGCTGGTTCGACTGCCGTCAACCCCACCAAGCCGTTCAGGCCGAATATTCCACCCGCCTGAAGAAAATACTGCGCCGCGGCGCGCGCAAGCTGGCGGCATCGGGAGAAATAAGACTCAAATCCTGGTCGGGGCAGGAGGCGAAAAAGCACGCCTACCCTGTTTTTCTGCAACTGGAAGCCTCGGGCTGGAAAGCCGAATCCGGCACCGCACTGGCACTCGACGAACGGGCCAGGCGTTTCCACGAAGCCTTCCTTTTCAATCCAGACGCAACATTCCAGCCGCAGATCAACCTGCTCTACGCTGGAGACGAAGCCGTGGCGGGACAGCTTTGTGTCCGCCAGGGTAATACCATCAGTCTGTTGAAGATCGCCTATGCGCAGGAAATGGCGCGCTTCTCTCCAGGCTCGGTACTGCTCGACAAGCTGATAGCGGCATGCTGCGACGATCCGCAGATAGACACCATCAGCCTGATCACCGGTCAGAAATGGATGGAAAACTGGAACCCACAAAAGAGCGATGTCGGCGATATCTGGCTGTTCGAGCGCAGCCTCAGCGCCCGGCTGGCGCGCGGCGCTGCCGGATTGCGCGACCGCTTGCGGCAATTGAGGGCCAGCGCCTGATGCGCGTCGAGCCGACAGTGACACTGTTCCCGGCTGGCAGCCAGGAGCATCTTGCCGATCTGGCTACCTTGAAAAAGCGTGGTCTGGCCCTGGCACATGACCATGCAAGCTGGCCGCTACACAACACGACCGCCCGCTGGCTGTGGGTGCGCGTGCGCGACGGCAATATCCTGCTGAGTGGCTTCGCGGTCGAACTGCATCGCAGCCGCGCCATGCCAGGGATGCGCATTGGCCGGATCAGGCGCTTTGGATCTGCCCTCCATCACGCACTTTCTCCTGTCGCGGGCGACCTACTCAGTGCCACAGCCCGGCAAATTCCCCGGCTGTTGCGCCTCGACGTGGAGATCTTCGACATCGACGGGAAACAGCGGGAGCTGCTGGCTTCGACCCTGCGACAAAGTAACTGGCAGCCCGCAGCAGACGAGGCAGGTTACCGCGAAACACTACGGCTGCCGCTCGCCAATACCACGGAAGTCACACTGCTGAGCAATTTCAACAGCCGCACCCGCCGCAATATCCGCAAAACCCTGCGCGAGTCGGCATTGCGCTTCGCTACAGTGACCGCGCCGCAATACGAGCAGCAACTGCATGACTTGCACCAGGCGAGCTTTGCCCGCAGCGGCGGCAATGCACCCGCACTGGATGTCACCGGCATGCTCGCCGATGCCTACGAGCAACGACACTCCATCCTGCTGGGTTGCTTCGACCAACGGCAACAACCCCCACATGACCTGATAGCCTTTGCCTGGATTACCGCACAGGGCGATCACGCCGTCTATGCCCATGCCGGCGCAAAACGGATCGCCAGCAATATCGCCCCCGGCGCGGTCATCATGTGGGAGGCGATCCGCTGGGCGCGCGACCGCGGTTTCGACTGGTTCGACCTGGGTGGCGCCACCGCGGCCAATGCACAAGCGGATGACCCGCTGGCAGGTATTACCGCCTTCAAGCGCGGCTTCAGCACCGACCACATCGAGGTGGCCACGACGCTGAGCTACAGCCCTTCCCCCCTGCTCGCCAACATGCTCGACCACGGCCGACGCCTAGCCCGCATTTCTCACCGGGTGGTGAGATGATCGCGCAGGACTTTGAATCTACAAGGGATTTTGCGAAGGAGCGGAATAACAGTGTGTATTTCCGACTGAGTAAAACCCCTTGTAGATTCAAAGAACAAGCGAGGGCTCATCAATCCGGTGAGAAATGCGGGCTAATCACAGCGTTTTCCCGCCGCCATTCGGCAGAGGCCATGTCATGACCCGTCAGCCTGCAACCGACCACACCACGTTTGAAGCAGCGCTGCCCGACTTCTCCATGAACCGCCAGTTCCTGCGCAGCAGCGGCAGCGGCCCTGCACTGCGCATCGGTATCATTTGCCTTGGCAAATGGATTCCCCGCTATGCCGAGCAGATTCTTGAAGACATCAAAGCAAGTCACTTCGCCAAGCTGAATTGCGTGATCGAATGGCCGGAGTCAACCGGGTTAATACCGGCAGCGCGCAACAGCCTGCTCTATCGAAGCTATCAAAAGCTCGTCGCGGCGTTGCAGCCGACGACCATCGACCCGCTCGATCTTGTCGAACGCCGAGAAGACAACAGCACTGAATCCAGGCCGACGGTATGCCGACCATCGAGCACTCACCCAACAGCCATCGCCACACTCGTCGATCAGATCAACGCAATGCAACTGGATGTGATCATCAGCTTCGCGGCGCCGAGCGTGAACGACATATTCCGCAAGTCAGCCGCACAGGGGGTGTGGTTCTATCACCTGGGCCATGCGGATGTCTCCGACAATGGTGATGATCTGGTCCGCAAGGCCC
The DNA here is from genome assembly GCA_026981985.1 of Gammaproteobacteria bacterium. Taxonomy (GTDB): domain Bacteria; phylum Pseudomonadota; class Gammaproteobacteria; order UWMA-0217; family UWMA-0217; genus JALSHZ01. The sequence goes on from JALSHZ010000097.1 coordinate 6,787, forward strand.
TCGAAAACCCATCGAATACAGCAGACATCAGGCTCGTTCGTCAAAACGGCAACAACGTACAAACCACGATTCTCCGCCAGGCAAGCTATTCATTGTCACCCACACTCTCGGCGAAAAAAAATCGCTTCGCCCCCTATTTTGGCAGTAGCTGGTTCGTCATCGAAAAACTGGCCGAACTGCACGCCAACGGCAGCATCAGCACCCTCACGAATATCGAAGAGAAAAAACAAAATAGTCTACAAGGGCCGGGAAATCGCCTGATCATCCATTACCTCGCGCAACGCCTGCGTGGCATCATGACTCGCGCGCCACTGCGACTACGGCACCAAAACGTGGTGGTGCACTGGAAAATCGCGCTGAGGCGGTCGCAACAGCACCTGCCGGAACAGGAAGAGGCGGATGCGCTGCCCCAATTTCGCTGGCTGCAAACCCCACACAGTCATTTCTGGGCCGACCCATTTCTGCTGGAGCATGACGGCAAAGTCTGGCTGTTTTTCGAAGAATACGACCGCAACAGAAACAAGGGCCATATCGCCTGCGCCAAAATCGACGAATATGGGCGCGTCGGTACCGTGAAAACCGTGCTGGAAAAACCCTGGCATCTCTCCTATCCGCAGGTATTCTCACACGGCGGTGAAGTTTACATGGTGCCCGAGTCAGTCGAACATCAGACGGTCGATCTCTATCGCGCACGCCACTTCCCCGATGACTGGGTGCATGAAAAACAATTGCTCGACGTCGCCGTGGTAGATGCCACACTGCAATGCCGTGACGGCCGCTGGTGGATGTTTGCATCTCCCATGACGATTCCCGGCCACGCACCGATCACCTGCCTCTGGACGTCGGACAGCCTCACTGGTGACTGGCGACTGGCACCTTCACATCACGTCAGCGATGATGTTCACCACGCCCGTAACGCGGGTGCCATCGCCACCCACAACGGTCACAGCTACCGCGTAAGTCAGGACTGCGCCACGACATACGGCGCCGCGCTGTGGTTCAACCGCATTGAACGATGGGACGAAAACCACTATGCAGAAACCCCGGAAAAATGTCTCACCGGCAACAAGATTCCTGGGCTGACCGGCATTCACAGCTACAACCGCGTGGGCGACATCGAGGTCATCGACGGGCGTTTCGTCGTAGCACTGGCAAAAGCCTGACCAGCCAACAACCACGGGCCAGTACAACACCAAGGCCGTTGTTGGGCACGCTGCGCGCTCCACCCTACCGGAAAAGCGTCCAACTCGATTCGCCTAGAACCCACGTTCAGTATCCCCTTCGTCGCCCGCACTACGGGAGTTTTTCCTTCCGTCATTCAACTACACTCAACCCCATGGATACTGATGTAATTCAGGCTTCTTGATGCGCATCAAGGAAGTACGTCCGCATTCACCTAATTTAAGCCGGGTTACCACCCCAATCGTTCCCACAAACCAACAACACCACCAACGAGGAACCATTCATGCAAAGATCGCTGCACATCGACCCATTGAAATGCACCGGCTGCTTGCAGTGCGAAATGGCCTGCTCCTACCATGCCGAGGGCGCGTTCAACCCATCGCGCTCACGCATCAAGGTTTTCACTTTCCACGAAGCGGGCCGCTTCGCCCCCTACACCTGCACCCAGTGTGATGAAGCCTGGTGCATGCACGCCTGTCCGGTCGAGGCCATCACCACCGATTTGGAGACGGGCGCGAAGGTCGTGTCCGAAAGCAAGTGCGTCGGCTGCAAGGTCTGCACCATCGCCTGCCCTTTCGGCACCATCAATTACCACCACGTCAGCGGCAAGGTCGTCAAATGCGATCTCTGCGGTGGCGACCCGGAGTGCGCCAAGGCCTGCCCCACCGACGCAATTACCTGGATCGACGCAGACTGGACCGGTCTCGACCGGATGCGCGCTTCGGCGGAAAAGAGTCTGGCCGGCGTCGCGGCTTCCTGAACGAGTGGAGGAGTAGAAACAATGTCCTGGACAAAAAAGATACTGCGCGTCAATCTCAGCGACGGCAGCTGCACCCCCGAGCCACTCAACATGGCCTGGGCAAACGAATATCTCGGCCAGCGCGGGCTGGCGTCGAAATACCTGGTCGAGGAAATCGACCCGACCTGCGATCCACTTGGCCCCGATAACAAGCTGATCATGGCAACCGGCCCACTGACCGGCACCATGGCCTCCACCGGTGGCCGCTACGCCGTCATCACCAAAGGCCCATTGACCGGCGCGATCGCCTGTTCCAATTCCGGCGGTTTTCTCGGAAACGAAATGAAAAACGCCGGTTGGGACATGATCATTTTCGAAGGCAAGTCGCCCGAGCCGGTCTATCTCTACATTGAAGACGACCTGGCCGAGTTGCGCCCGGCGGCCGATCTGTGGGGCAAATCGGTGTGGGAGACCGACGACCTGCTGCACCAGATGCACCAGGACCCGCTGCTGCGCATCGCCTGCGTGGGCCGCTCGGCTGAGGCTGGCTGCCTTTACGCCGGTATCATCAATGACAAGCACCGCGCCGCGGGCCGCTCCGGCGTTGGCACCGTGATGGCGTCGAAAAATCTCAAGGCGGTGGCCATTCGCGGCACCAAGGGCGTTGGCAACATCGACAATCCGGAGAAATTCTTTCAGGCCGTCAACGATGCCAAGGCGGTGCTGGCGGAAAATGCCGTCACCGGCCAGGGCCTGCCCACCTACGGCACCCAGGTATTGATGAACGTGATCAACGGCGTCGGTGCGCTACCGGCCCGCAATATGCGCGAGGTGGGTTTCGAAGGCGCCGAGAACATTTCCGGCGAAGCCATGCACGAACCGCGGCCCAGCGATGGCAAGCCCAATCTGACCACCAATGCCGCCTGTTTCGGCTGCACCATTGCCTGCGGACGCATCTCCACGGTGGACAAGAACCACTTCAGCGTGCAGAACAAACCGGAATACTGGGGCGCATCCGGCGGGCTGGAATATGAAGCGGCCTGGGCGTTGGGCGCGGACACCGGCGTCGATGATCTCGATGCCCTGACCTACGCCAACTTCCTCTGCAACGAGGATGGCTACGACCCGATCAGCTTTGGTGCCACCGTCGCCGCCGCCATGGAGATGTTCGAAAACGGTCAGATCACCACCGAGCACACCGGCGGCATCGAACTGAAATTCGGCTCTGCCGAAGCGCTGACGAAGATGGCCGAACTCGTCGCCCACGGCGAGGGGTTTGGTCTCGACCTGGGCTTGGGTTCAAAACGGCTGTGCGAGAAATATGGCCGCCCCGAGCTGTCGATGACAGTCAAAGGCCAGGAGTTCCCTGCCTATGATCCACGCGGCATACAGGGCATGGGCCTGGGGTATGCCACCTCGAACCGCGGCGCCTGCCACCTGCGCGGCTATACCGTGGCGTCGGAAGTGCTTGGCATCCCGGTCAAGACCGACCCCACCGTCACCGAGGGTAAGGCCGAACTGGTCAAGGCGTTTCAGGACGCCACCGCGCTGGTGGACTCCTCCGGCCTGTGCCTGTTCACCACCTTTGCATGGACCATGGACAACATCGCACCGCAGATCGACGCCGCCTGCGAAGGCGACTGGAGCGTGGAACGCTGTCTCGAAGCGGGCGAGCGCATCTGGAACATGGAACGCGAGTTCAACAAGGCCGCCGGCATCACCGGCAAGGATGACACACTGCCCAAGCGCCTGCTGAGCGAAGCCGTCAAACAGGGACCGACAGCGGGTCAGGTCAACCGCCTCGACGAAATGCTGCCCGAGTATTATCAGATCCGGGGCTGGAATGAAGATGGCGAAGTGACCGAAGAGACGCGCCAGCGCCTTGGGCTTTAGCCGCACCCCCTCTCCCCAACCCTCTCCCCCGAGGGGAGAGGGAGACTGTGAACCCCACAGGATCAGAACAATGCAGCACATCATCATCGGTACCGGCCCAGCCGGTGTCATCGCCGCCGAGACGCTGAAAAAAGTCGCACCCGACAGCCAGATCACGCTGATCGGCAGCGAACCAGAACCGCCCTATTCGCGCATGGCCATCCCCTACTACCTGGTCGAGCAGATCGGCGAGGAAGGTACCTGGTTGCGTGACGGCGAAAATCACTTTGCCGAACTCGGAATCAAACGCATCACCGACCGCGTCAGTGGCGTCGATACGACCAGCCAGACGCTCACCCTGGAAAATGGCGAACCGCTCCGCTGGGATCGTTTGCTGATCGCATCCGGATCACATCCGGTCAAACCGCCGATCCCCGGCATCGACCTGCCGCAGGTACAGTCCTGCTGGACGCTGGAAGATGCCCGTCAGATCGCGGCGCGCGCGCAGCCGGGTGCCAATGTCGTGCTGATGGGGGCCGGATTCATCGGCTGCATCATTCTCGAAGCACTGCACAATCGGGGTGTCAACCTGACCGTGATCGAGACCGGCGACCGCATGGTGCCACGCATGCTGAATGAAAAAGCCGGCAACCTGCTGAAAAGCTGGACGCAATCGAAGGGCGTAACCGTGCATACAAGCACCAGCGTCGAGGCCATCGAAGCCAGCAGCAGCGAGCAGGTGAACGTGCGCCTGAGCAATGGCGAAACACTGCCTGCCGACCTCGTTATCTCCGCCACCGGCGTTCGCCCCAACACCGATTTTCTCAATGACACCGGCATCGAGATCCGCAGCGGCATCGTCATCGACGACACCATGCAAAGCAGCATCGACAACATCTTCGCCGCCGGCGACGTGGCCGAAGGCTATGACTTCTCCACCGGCATGCACAGCGTACAGGCCATCCAGCCCACCGCCGCCGACCATGGCCGCATCGCCGCGCTGAACATGGCCGGCATCACCACCGCGCATCGCGGCTCAGTCAACATGAACGTGCTAGACACGCTGGGGCTGATCACCACCTCGTTCGGGCTATGGGCGGGCAGCGGTGATGGCGACGAAACCGAGCTATACAACCCGCAATCGTACAAATACATCAACCTGCAATTCGATGGCGACCGGCTGATCGGCGCCAGCACCGCCGGAATGACCAATCATGTCGGCGTAATCCGCGGACTGATCCAGAACCGCACCCGGCTGGGGCCATGGAAAGACCGTCTGATAAAAGATCCGACACGGCTGATGGAAGCCTGGGTCGGCATCTGCGAAAATATCTCGCCCGGCTGAAGCGACCGACATTATGGCGCAACAGTTCAGCAATAGTTCGGATCGGTTACGGCAATTTATCAAGGCGCAGAAAGTCTTTTTCGTCGCCACGGTCACTGCCTACTCCCGTAGCAGCCCAGACAACAAACCGGCCCACATCATCGAAAAAAGCAGCTAAACCACTGGCACTTGCGTATCCACCAGGAGCACCTTGGCAAAACGACAATGAAGATCAACCTCGAACTCTACGCATCACTGATGGAGCTGCTGCCACCCGGCAAATCACGCCACCGGCGGGAAATCGAGATTCCCGACAACGCCGTCGTCAACGATGCCATCAAACAGGTTGGCATTCCGGACGACCAAGCCCATATCGTCCTCGTCAACGGCCACTTCGTCTGCGGCAGCGAACGCGACAGCAAAAAATTCCAACCCGGCGACGTACTCGCCATCTGGCCCCCGGTGGCCGGTGGCTAACACCATCACGCTAAAGATGACCGCTTCGCCGGAAGAATTCGCCACCACCCTGCGCGGCGGTTTCACCAACCCCGGCAGCGGACTCGAACTGCAAGACATCGCCGCTGATCAATGGCAGATCGACTGGCAAGCACAAGCACTCTCCGTCAGCATCACAGCACAACCCGCCCCAGCAAGAAACCTCGGCGCACTGACACTGCCCCAACTCAACGTCACCCTCACATTCCCAGACACCAACAGCGCCAATCGCCAAGCATTCCTCACCCGCTTCCACCACTACTTCCACAAAGGCGGCGGTTAGCCCACCCCCACCCCGGGGTCAGGCTTGTATATTTGTATTTTAAGACTGCGAATCAACCAGGAACGCAATAACGCAAACATCTCCCTTCCCCAGCGTACCCACCACTGCAACAGCAACGGAACTCACAAGACAGGCAATAACCACCGGTGGAAAGTGTGACTTTGTTTTGAGAAAGGTATCTCATCGCTTGGTAAGGTAGCCCTCCGCATGCTTGGGAACCACGGGTAATCGCTCGGGTGGCTTTGACTGAGTGTATGGTTACCTGCTCGGTGATTTGTCGACACTGAGCAGTTACCGAGTTAGGCATTGTTCGGCGTAGCGGGCTTCGGGTGTCTGCTAAAGATGTTCTGGAGGGGCAGATGATAGTTATCAAGAAAATTCTGGATGACTTATAGAACTAGATAGGAGCTGTATGAGTATGACAAATGCATTCCCAGAGGAAGTACAACGAGCGCTGAAATATTATGTCTATCGCCTTATAGACCTAAGAAATGGCGAGACATTTTATATTGGAAAGGGGAAAGGAAACCGGGTTTGTAACTACTCAGCCCATTAAATCAAAATGGGGTAATTTTCCCGCAAAAACCAACGCCAACGCATCGGATGCACTCAGCCCTTGTTTTCGACAAGTGGATAAATAGCCCCGAATACGACAAAAC
>JALSHZ010000098.1 GCA_026981985.1 Gammaproteobacteria bacterium
ACCTCTTCCGGGCTCTCTCCGTCGAGTACGCGTGCCACGGCGCGCTTGCGAATTTCTTCCCGAACAGAGTGTGAGAGTGCTCTTCCATCTTGTTTGTTCATGGTGCTGAATTATAGCACAGGATGTCTGGTGCGTTTTTGCCGAGTTAGTAATTCAAGAGATTTGGCAAATGGGATTTGAGCATCCAGGCTTTTTTCTTGATCGGTCCCAAACGGCTGCGTATTGCCCAAGCTATACCAACGTTCAGGTCACGGTAGGAACACCGGTCACGCGGTACTCCCATACAGTTCCGTACCTTCGCTACTAACACATACGGCTCCTACTTGGACTATCTGCGGCAAAATCGCCCTTCAGTATAAGCATTAACAACACGTACCTTGGGAAGTTCCCGTCGGATCCAAGGGCTTGTCATGCAAGATTTATGCGTGTGGCAGTAGCTCTAAAACTGCGTTGGCATAGTCCGGCCACATGTCCAGTGCGAGCGTTTGAATCTGCTGCCTTTGTTGCTCACTTAGTGCCCTTGTTATCAACCGCTTGCAGGCTTTTTCTGTTTGCTCTTCGACAATTTTCAGCACACGTCCGCCTTCGAGGTCATAGAGGCTGCTGATGTAACGATGACCACGGCGGAACTGTTTTTCATCAATACCCAGGTAGGGATTTCGCTCTCAGCCCGGTGCGCCAAACCACGTTCGACAGCACGCGCTTTGATGGCATCGACCTGGTGCCAGTTCAGGCTCAATAGCTTGCGTGCTTCTTCGACACCACGCGCTGCTTTTAACACACGAATGGCGAAAGCCTCGAACAGCAAGGTGAATCGGCTATTCTTACCTACCCAGGCGATGGAGACGGTCTTGACGCCATGGGTCTTGCATCGAATCCTTGGTGCTGCGCAATGAAGATAGGTCGAGAACTGTATGGCATCCACGTGTCGCCAGGTCCTTTCCTTGCGGTCATCTCACTTCTGGACACATGCGCTGCATTCTGGGCACAGGCCTTCATCATCAATGTATTCGATGACAATATCGACCCGCTGTTCTTCAAGCTTCAGATCAACGCTAGATATCTCCCACCAGGGTTACGGGATTCCCAACAGGGCAGCGTTGTGTTCTTCGACTTCCATTAGCTTACACCTCCGCGTGAGTCTAAGGGTCTGGATACTGGAGAACGTATTTTACCTGTTGTTTCACTTAGCTCTACGAGGAGCCCGTGATTTTTTGTCCGGAAAAGTCTTACGATATCAATCTAGGCTACAACGCCAACACCACACCTGCCGCGACTGCGATCTGATATAACACTTGAGTTACATCTTTGCTGATCTGGAGCCTCTTTAGATCAATCTTCGGGAGGACCAGAATCTCATCGCCAGGCCTAATTTTTGCTGCCATATGCATCCCCCAACCTGGTTTTTTAACCTTCGTGAATGCACCACCCTGATGAAGAACTACTACTCTCGCCAACTTTTCATTTTGTACAAATCCACCGGCACGGTCGATATAGTCAAGCAATTTTAGCTCAGGGTCGAATACTGAAGCAGTAGGGAAAAGCACCTCACCACTGACCATCACCAAGTTTGATTTACGTGGCACCCGAATGACGTCACCATTTTCGAGTACCGTTTCGTTTGCACGTGCACGGTTCCCGAGTACAACCTGGCCCTTTGGCTCTATAGACTTTGCCCGTTCGATCCATTGAAGAACGAGATCAGCCTCACCTTTTCTAATTTCTACTTCACCGCTCGTCGCGGAATGTGCGGTTAGCACCGAAGATTCAAGCGTTTTGAGCGATTGCTGCAGCATCGCCTTCTGTCGCTCGCGAACAGATTCGCGGAACAGTGATATGGAGCCGACAGCCGTGTTGTCGGTATATGAGATTTTCGCAAGCAGATCTCCAAGCCGCGAACCGTAGGGTAAGACGTACTCTTGAGGGCTACCGTGTTCACCCTCAACACGAACCGATATCGTTCCAGGCTTCTTATCCGCAGTCACGATCACGCGATCGCCACTGTAAAGTAGTACACCCTTTATTGCATCTAACTTCAGGTAGTCGATATTACGATAGTTGCCCGTATTCCTCGCGATACGAACATGCGTCGCTTCGGGCGCAACTTTCGCTAGATCAAGCAGGTCGGTGAGCCGAAGTACGGAACTCCTAAATTCAAAGCGGTTCGCATTTTGAACCAACCCGCCTACCTCAACCATATTGAGACGCGGCTTGACGACGATCGTATCGCCATCCTGAAACTGGTGCTGGATCCGAGTCCCTTCGAGGACGAAGCGATAGAGGTCCGCATTCGTTAAGACTTGGCCACTACGTGTTATTTCGATATCGATGAAGCTTCCGCGCTCCGGATCAATACCTCCTGCCTGGTCGAGGAAATACAGCAAGCTGTCCGACGAAAGCCCGGAATACATCCCCGGCTGAGACACAAATCCGGTCACGAAGACTTTTACAGGTTGTGCTGCCGTGAGGTTGACATAACTACCCACGTTTGACTTGTAGACCGACTTTATCTTCGTACGCACAACCCGTGCCAAATCAGCATTCCGAATCCCTTGGACCTTGATTGGGCCAACCCTAGGTACAAAGATGTTACCTTGGGCATCGACGGTCAAGGCCGCTTCAAACTCGTAGGCACCCCACATCTTCAGCTCGACCCTATCGCCGATATTGATCACATAGTCGGGATTGAAACCGGTAAATGAGTCGGTAGAGAATGCACCACTGAACAGGTTCTCTCCAAATACCGGCACCTTCGCTGGGTTCGACTTGCTTACGGCTCGACCAGGTGTCGAAGCTGCTTTCTGTCCCGGCTTGATGATTTGTCTAGCTGACTCCTCGGCCTGAGATCCGGTTGCCATGCCGACATCGAGCGCAAGTACTCCCGTCGAAGAAAGCATCACCAACATGGCGAAGACGCCCGAAATCCATTTCAATCGTTTCATCTATCAATCCCTGTGGTCTCTGACTGTGGCAACACCTAGCTTTGCAATCCAGTAAAGCAGTAGCGTTATACCTATAAAGGTGACCATGTTATAGAGCTTGCGCGGGTACATCGCCTCTTCCGGCAATGCCGGTGACTCTATAACCACAAGATGCTTCAGCTTATGGCTCGCCTCGATTTTCGCGGTTTCCAGCACTGTCAATGCTGAACCATAGGTATCAGCACGGAACTGTGCTTCGAGCTTCAATTTCTCGAACTCTGCATTCAGGGTGTTAAGCTTATTCCCCTCACTGGTTCCCTGAGACCCGCCCACGAGTTTACTGTTTTCGCGTCTAATCTGTGCACGCAAGGCACGGACCTTTGCACGGGCTGCGACAACCTCCTGTGCACTATCACTTAAATAGGAGGTTAGCGAATTCAGTTTCGTCCTCGCTGCCGCCAGCTCGCTTTCAAGCGTCGAGATAATCGATGTGACCGACTTGCTTTTTATCTCGGGTGACAGAACCCCATTATTATTCTGGAACTCCAAGACGGCTTCCTTTGCATCTTCCAGTTGGCGACGCGTTTCCGTCAGTTGCAGTGCCGCAAAATCGACCTGTTCCCGCGCGAGGCGATACCCCACATTATTAATAAACGACTCGCTCTGATGGACGATGTAATCAACTATTTGACGGGCCATCTGCGGGGAATAGGCTTCGGCCGACACGGAGATCACCGCCGAAACATCATCAAACGCTACCGAGATATGTTCATCCATGTAGCGGTAGTACTCTTCACGGGGAGCGTGACTCGTTAGTCGTGACAGGGGGTCACGCGAGCTGTCACTATAGTGCTCGCGCAATCCGAGCTCCTCATCCAGTAATTCATAGATGTCTACGGACTTGATATACTCTTTTAGCATCAGCGCATCGCTGCTCGCGACGGCGCCGCCCCCTCCGAGTAGAGAAGCAACCGAAAAACCTGAACCACCTTCACCACCGCTTCGCTGGACAACGAACTTCGCCTCGCTCACAAAGCGATCTGACGCCGCCACAAACCAATAGGCAGCCCCCAGCAGCCAGCTTATCAGTAGCAGTATTAGGCCCAAGTATCTACCAATGCGCATTGTCGTTCTCACTCATGAATCACCCATTCCTGTATCGCTCAATGGCCTCTTCGAGATCATCGAACCAGACCGCCCTTCCCTGCTCAAGATAGACGGCAGCATCACAATGCTGTCTTAGCGTCTGCATATCATGAGAGACCATGATTAGCGTCGCCCTCCCCTTCAAATCTTCGAACGCCTGTTTAGCTTTGCGACGAAAATTCTGATCACCAACAGCGGTCACCTCATCGACCAGATAGACATCAAAGTCGAAGGCAAGTGATAACGCAAACGCGAGGCGCGCACGCATACCGGAGGAATAACTCTTGACTGGCTCATAAAAATAGTCGCCGAGCTCAGAAAAGCTGTGAACGAACGCCAACCGTTCATCTATTTCGTCTCCAGCCCCGAACGTACGGCAGACAAACTTGACATTGTCCTTGCCGCTCAGTGAGCCCTGGAACCCACCAGCAAGTGCCAGCGGCCAGGAAAGCACCTGATCGGTCACGACCTGTCCTCGGTCTGGAAAGTCGATGCCACCTAGCAAGCGCATCAAGGTGGACTTGCCAGCACCATTCTTGCCGAGCAGCGCGACATTCTTCGCCTTGGGGAACTCCATGGAGAGATCGCGAAACACGTACCTCCGACCACCACGAGTCCGATAGCTCTTCGTGATATTTTCCAGGCGTATCATGTAGCGATCAGTCGGTTTGTGGTTTGCCGGTATATTGCCAGTCCCAGCGCAAGAAAAATCACAGCAAGCATAAAAACATAGGTGATATTAATTTCGTTGCTCGACTGATAGGCCGGAAAGACATCGTTCCTGACCGATTCAATCACATGAAGAACCGGGTTCCAGACTAGATAGGGGTGATACTCGTGGGGAACGGATGCCAACGGCCAAAATATACCGGAAACGAAATACAGAGGGCGCATGACCATAGGGATCACCTTACCCAGCTCAGGATAAAGCGTTGCCACAATGCACAGGCATATTGCAATAGCAGCGGAAAATATAACCAGGGCGGCAAGCGCGGCTATCACATTGAACGGATCGAATATCCTAAAATCAATTCCAATCCATATTGCTACAACAACAATGAGGGCAAAGACAAATAGTTGCACCAGCGTTTCCAAAATCACACGCGCTACTATCGTATCCATCGGCTTTACCTGACGGTAACTGAACAGCGTGGCGTTTGATGTCACCGCAACCATACCGCGATTCACGATATTGGAAAAAAGCAGCCACGGCATGATTCCAGTGACGAGAAACATTGGATAATTTACTCCTGGCATCGTTCTATCCATGATGACACCAAAAATGACGACAAACACAGCCACATGGGACAGAGGCTCCAGCACTGCCCACAAATAGCCCAGACGGTAGTTGCCGAATCTTGTCTTCAACTCCCGCATCAGCAGAGCAAAAATGACGCTTCGCTGAATTTCCCATGAAGAACGTTTCCTGCGTTCCATCAGTCGAAGATCTCCAGCAACCCTACGACAGCACTTTCGTCCTCGCGCGTACCGGTAACAACAAGAACCCTTACCTTCTGCTGTCGCATTAGCTCCTCGGCCTCGACCAAAAGCGCATTCGCATCGACACAGATGGGTTTCGTTGACGCAAAATCAGCGACGGATTTTCCCAAGAGGTTATTCTCCCGAAGCATTGCACGACGTAAGTCGCCGTCAGTTACAATACCAACGAGGTGGCCTTCCTCCATCAACAGTGCCAAACCCATGCGCCCCGAAGTCATCGTAAACAGACATTCATGAACCGCGGCACTCGGCTTCACAATCGGCAGCTGGGTAGTCATCGCATCGCGCACCCGCGTCAAAAGGCGGCGGCCGAGGCTGCCCCCAGGGTGGTATCGAGCAAAGTCCATGGGCTTGAAATTGCGTGCTTCAATCAGCGCGACAGCCAGTGCATCCCCCATCCCCATTGTTGCCATGGTCGATGTGGTCGGTGCCAAATTATTAGGGCAGACCTCTCTTTCAACTGCGATGTCGAGTACCACATCCGAGTGTTCGGCAAGCGTCGACTCATGGTTACCGAGCATGGAGATAATCGGGTTGCCAAAACGCTTCAGTGAAGGCAGCAACTGCGTTACTTCTGCGGTCTCGCCACTGTAGGAGATGAGGACAACGACGTCGTCTGGAGTAATCATTCCAAGATCGCCATGAAACGCTTCGGCGGGGTGCAGGAAGAAGGAAGGTGTCCCAGTCGATGCCAGGGTGGCGGCAATTTTCTTGCCGACCAGCCCGGATTTACCCATGCCGCAGATAATCACACGCCCCGAGCAGCCCAAAATCAAATCCACCGCCGCATCGAATTCGCTGCCAAGTCGTTCCGACATAGACATCAGCGCTTGCGACTGGGCCCTTAGAGATTCGACTGCAATACCGTGAAATGCAGTGACTTCTGTTCCAGCAGCCACGGGTTCGGCGCCCTGTAGTGGTCCATTCATGCGAATACATCCTTGTATCAGTGATCTAGCCCGATCCCCCTGGATTAGCGAGACATCCGGGCCGGGTTCCCCGTATCGGGGATGACGGCGTCAGGCGTGACAGCCGACTCCGCCGACTCACTCGCTGCAAGTCAGGGAGCGCTACTTTATGGCGACAAGTATCGCCCTCTGCATGGCATGGCTCACAGTTTGGGTATCGCCTCGGCACTTTCCGCCGAGGATCCCGACCAAATGAATAGTTTCCCTTGCAAGTGGCCTAAATCATGTCCTGGCTCCATACCTCGCCTACGTCAAGAGTGATAAGCAAGGCCGCTATTGGCTGCTTGCTTGCCGCCCTCGCCTCTACGTCAACTGGGGCCGATGAAGCAGATGATTCGATGTATGTCGTGTTCCAAACGCTGACCCTGCATTTCGACAACTTCTCCGAGCGCAATGGCGTTAACACGACACTTGGTATCGAGAGATCACCAATCAACCAATGGGGATGGCAAACCGGAATCTTTCGCGATAGTTTTGGCCGAATATCTGGCTACGCTGGCCTCAATCGCAGCCTTTATGAAACACGGATCAGGAACCGCGCGTTACGTGTATTGCTTACCGCGAATGTGGTACACAAGCAGTTTCACAAGAACAGGAACCGTGAAACAAAATTCATTCCACTCCCAACGCTGGAGCTATCTGCAACGAAAGCATTGTTCATTAATATGGGGGTTGTTCCGGAAACACCTGATGGTCGCAACCACACCAATGGGCTTCTTTTTGTGCAGATGAAGCTAAAACTCTAGCAAGCCAAAGCTTCTCCTGCTGGCCAAATAGAGGAGCATCAATTGTGAAACCCATCAGATATCGACAAATTATTATCTGAGAACACCATGCGCATGGGGGTCAAACGGCTACAAAAACGAAACCTTGCAGCGACGAGCCAGGGACACTTAACCCTTATTTTCAATCACTTATGCGGATTAAACGACGGTAAAACCCAGCTTCTTTTCGCAACAACACCTCAAAAACCGGACTAAATTCCCGACCAATAACACCTCGACCAAACCTGCAAACAAAATGATCTGTAGAAATCAATCGACGAGCGGCACCTCTATGTGCCCTCGCGCATCAGCACACCCTTCTTCCGTTTTCGGAAAAGCGTTAGTCTCGTCCCACTGAGACGAAAGGACTCATTGGGAAACCCACAGGATAGTTTGTCCCGGGATCTAACAAAGACTAACCAAACACTTACAGGTCTGTATATGTCACAACATTCAACCACGAAACGGATATTCACTCATTCAGCATTGCTGGCGGCAATCGTTCTGGCGACCGGATGCTCATCCAGCGGCAACAAGGAAACCGACTCCAACATCTACCAACAAGCGATCGATGGTTACATTGTTGGCGCTCAGGTCAGCTGTGATGGTGCTGCAAGTGGTAGCACCACTGGTGCAGCGGGGCGCTACAGCTGTCCTGCTGGAACAAAGCTTGCCAGTATATCGGGCGGGCAGGACGTAGGTTTTGATGCAGCCGCCACATCAGGCGGAACAGCATTTATCGGCGCACTTTCCGGGCCAACTTCGGCAGCATTTATTACGCCGATCTCGACACTTGTTGTTGAGCTTGCAAAAAATGAGAATGGCGAATACGACCCCACCAGGCTTGATGCAGCCAAGGAAACGGTCAAGAAGGCGCTCGGCCTGACGACACTCAACTTGGATGCTGACCCTGCCGCCGATGTCGCCACCGCCCGTTTGAATGCTCAGGTTCACCAGATCGTGTCAGGTTTTGCGACGACCAGCAGCGAGTACAAAACTGCTATGGCATCGTTCGCAGAGCTGGCCCGCGAAAAAGCCGCCGCGGGTGAAACGGTTCCCGTAGCCCAAGGTCTTGGCCCGACGCTAAGGGCATTGAACGAAAAACTGGGACGCACATTCACCCCTTCTGATCTCAACGATGTCATCCAGACTGTTGAAAACACCAACACCGGCATCCAGAATGCGACGGATCCGTCGAGCATCTCAGATCAGTCGGCAACAGCGACCAACGCACGCAAAGACTTTGTCATTGCCATCGACAAATACAAGGGCCCGGTTATTTTTACCGATGCAACCGGAACCAACTTCACCTACACGACGATTCAGTACGAGACGGATACCAAGACCAATGGCAAGTACACGGCGCAACTCAACCGTGGAATCAAGCGGATTGCATATGATCCAAGCGCCATTCGCGTTGGCAAGACCGTTACAGATGTGCCTGTATCCGTTGGCATCGCGATCGAAGGCGCTGATGATGGTGACAGCCGCATTCTCAGCGTTATCGGCACGGGCCTGAAGCTTTCCGCAACCAAAGATGACCCAACCAGTATCAAGTTTGAGGTCCCTGCCGGGTCGGAATGGAGCTTCCATGGCGTGACAGCGGCAGGCGCCCAAGTTGACGTCACCAAGCTGAAGAACGATACCCGCGTATTCGATGCCAACAACAACGGCATTAACATCAACTTTGACAAGATTTCGGAGGCGATCAAGAATCGCGGTTACCCAGACCTGACGCTTGCTGAAGGGAACTTCAAGGTCACTCTGATCATCAATGGCATCCGCGTCAACCGCATCAGTGGTGACGAGCCCAACCGGAATATTTTTCCGGCGTTCATCTATGGTGTCGAAGTCGATGATAACCACGAGCTCTCAGGCCCCGGGTTCCAGGGATACGTAACAGTGCTTCCTAGCAACAACCCGGACGACAACTCAGACGACATTTTCTAAAACACGGACCCATCACGAAGGGCATCATCTCCGGATCTGATCCGGAGATGGTGATAGGTTAGACAACACAACCAACTAGATAAATCGTTGATGTAGAAAACACGGCACATTTTTTTCATCCTGCTCAATAACAATTAGAAAAAGGCATGGATAGTCACCTCACTAAAGCCATTGCGCTATTGGCGATTCAGTTTCCCGGATCGCTCCATTCAATGCCAATGGATAATTTCCTCTCTACCTACTCTGCAAAAGACCAGCTTATCCAGCTCGAAGTCGAAATCAGCCAGGACTTTACCACCGACAAGGTTGACTACGCTCCCAATACGAGCGACGGCGGACAGGCTCAACCTGAAAGCAGGTTACGGTACCTCGGCCAACATATTGGAGTTCGACTAGGCATCACACCACAGATCACCGTTGATGGCGGCCTCTGGAAACGCCAAGTGACATCGCTACGTGACAGCTACAGCCTAGACTCATTCCATGGTGCAATCCAGTACAATTTCAACCGGAAAATCGTGAAGACGTCTTTTGCACTCCGCTTGGGGGCATGGCGGAATTCAGCCGACGTCTTCGACAAAAACTCCTATACAAGACAAGGTGAGTACCTTTTCACCTCTGCTTCGGTAGTCAACCCCAACGACCTGCAAACTCAGGTCAATCTCATTGGCGCCCGAAAATTTAACTCGGAAATTCAAGGGTCCCTATTTACCGGCGTCGGGATCAGCACCGTCGATTTTGAGGCGCTGTCAGCCAGTTTTCGATCAGACGAAGGCTGCAACTACCGTTTCGATTACCGACAAGGCTCCGCAGAAATCAATCAACTGGGGCGCTGCGGGTCAACCACACGTTTTCGCATGGTGCTGCCCAACCAGGAGGTCATCAAGGACGAACTGGGTATCTCCCCGGAAGACGAACTTGGCTACACCTCGCGCTACTGGCAGTTGGGCGGGTCTGTTCAGTGGCAGCGCGCCGAGTGGCAAACACGACTGGGCTATCTCTACCAGAAATTCGACCGCGGAGCTCTCGACGATCTTATTCGGCAACGGGGAGATCAGGTATCGACCACCAGCCACAATTTACAGGGCGAGGTCAGATTTCAGTTTTCGCGGCATCTCGGGTTCTTTTTTCGCAGCGAATACATGAGCAATCGCCTTCTCGATATGGTGCCCTTCACCTACAACGCCTATACCGCGAACAAGTTCGGGAAATCGGGACTACTGTTCAACAGCGGGGTGTTGGTTCGGTTTTAGATACGTATATTGCAGCTGCCCAGTCCATCCAGGCAACGGATGGGTGGTTATCAAGAGCGGCGACTTGAAATCCACCGCACTGTCGTTGGGCACGCTCCGGTTTGCCCAACCTACCCACTGGCCACGGCCGTTCGCACACCCCCTAACGTGATACAATTCAGCGACGAATCAGGCATTTCCGGCTAGGCTGTTGCGCCGGAGTTTTCGAAAGGAAGGAGTCCCCGTCTTGAAAGCGAACAACGCAAATTCATCTGCACTGCAGAAAGGTTTCACCTTGATCGAGGTGATGGTCGTGGTGGTCATTCTCTCAATTCTTGCTGCCGTGGTGGTGCCCCGGATCATGGACAACCCCGACAAGGCGCGGGCAGCAAAGGCGAAGCAGGACATCCGGGCGCTGGAGGCTGCGCTCAATCTCTACAAGCTGGACAATTTTCAGTACCCCACCACCGATCAAGGGTTGGATGCGCTGGTGGAAAAACCCAGCTCTGACCCAGAGCCGCGCAACTGGAAGGCCGGTGGCTACATCGCCCGTCTGCCGAAAGACCCCTGGGGTGGTGACTACCAGTATCTTAGCCCCGGCGAACACGGCGAGATCGACATCTACACGCTGGGCGCAGATCAGCAGCCTGGGGGCGAAGGCGTGGCGGCTGACATCGGCAACTGGACGCTCGATTAACCACCAGCCCATCAGGCTATGACCCACAATACCCCCCGCACCCAGCGCGGCTTCACGCTGCTGGAGATCCTCGTGGTTCTGGTCATCATCGGCATTCTTGCCAGCATGGCCGTACTCAATATTGGTGATCGCCGCGGCGACATGCTCAAGAAGGAATCGCTGCGCATCACCACGCTGATTGATCTGGCCCGCAATGAGGCCATTCTTGAGGCACGGGAATACGGCCTCGGGCTATGGCGCGGGCACTATCAGTTCTATGAGCTGGATGAGTCAACCAATCAGTGGGCACCGTTGCTGTCTGATACCCATTTGCACCCGCGCGAACTGCCCGAAACGATCGAACCGCTGCTGGAAATAGAAAACCAGGAAATCGTGCTCGACGCCAAGGCGCCCGACAAACCACAGATCCTGATCCTGTCGAGCGGGGAGACCACCGCCTTCCGGCTGACGCTGGAACCCGAAGACGATGAGCAAGATCCCGTCGTCATCGAGCTCGATCAACTCGGCAGACCGGTTTCATGAAGCATGCTGCGTCGTCAAAAGGCTTTTCCCTGATCGAAGTGGTCATTGCGCTGGCGGTACTTGCCATTGCCTTGTCGGCCTTGATCAACAGCACCAGCAACGCCACGGCCAACACCATCGGCCTGCGCGACAAGACCATGGCCCACTGGGTGGCGATGAACAAAATGGCACAGATCAGGCTCTCGGGGAAATGGCTGGAGCCCGGCATCAAGAAAAGCAAAAGCGAACTGGCTGAACGCGAATGGGAAGTCGAAACCACCATCGGCGGCACACCGGAACCCAGCATTCGCCGTGTCGATATCCGGGTTCGGCAACCGGGCGACCCCAAAGAAACCAGCCTGACCCTGCTCACCGGCTTTATCCACAAGCGCAGCCAGCAATGATTCACGTTCACAGCAATCCCGGCTCTGCTATTGAGCAGCGTGGACTACGCCCCAAGAAGGATGGAAAACCTCGGGGCATGCAGCAAGCTCCGGGAAATCCCCCTCGATCTCCCTTTGACAAAGGGGGAAGCTGTCAATCTGGTAACGTGCACACACAAACCAGCCGCCAACGTGGATTTACGCTGCTCGAAATCATTATCGCCGTCGGCATCTTCGCGGTGATTTCAGCGCTCGCCTATGGTGGCCTCAACACCGTACTGCGCAGCGCGCACAAGACCGAAGCCGTCGCCGCCGACTTGCAACAGCTGCAACTGGCCATGAGCATCATTCAGCAGGATCTGTCGCAAATCACCAACCGGCCGGTACGCAACGAGTTCGGAGAACGTGAAGGCGCGGTACTCAGCCCCGGCACCTTTGGCCGCCTCATCAGCTTTACCCGGCGCGGCTGGAAGAACCCGGCTGAACGTCCACGCTCGACCCTGCAGCGGGTTGCCTACCGGCTCGATGACACCACGCTGGTGCGCGAATACTGGCCACAGCTGGATGCTTCTCCTGGCGTTGAAACTCTGCAATTGCCGCTGCTCGAAGGCGTCACCGAGGTTCGCTTCCGCTTTATGGACGAGCAGAAAAAGTGGCGTAGCGAATGGCCGCCGATCAGCGCGACGAAGAAGGTTCTGTCGCCACCGATTGCGGTGGAAATTACGCTGGTCACCGAAAAATGGGGCAGCATTCCGCGGCTGTTTGTGTTGTGAGCGTGGGTCATTCCAGATTGAGGTGTTTGAGGTATCGGCCTGGGGCCGATTGCACCCTCTCCCCAACCCTCTCCCCCTGGGGGGAGAGGGGGCTTTTTGCCTGGCTTCCTCGTGCAAGGAAAAAGCAAGGTGGGGTGGCGCTGATCAGCGCCTTGCTGGTGGTGGCGCTGGCGACGACAGCGGCAGCTCAGTTGATGTCCAGTCAGTACCTCAATCTGCGCTATAGCGGCAATCTGTTCATGCGCGATCAGGCATGGCAGTACCTCAAGGGCAGCGAAGCCTTTGCCATGGTGTTGATCGACAAGGCGATTCGCAATAATCGTCTTTACGACCTGCTGGGCCAGGAGAGCGCCTTTCCCGTCGAGGGCGGTGTGCTTACCGGCAAGATCACCGATCTGCAAGGCCGTCTCAACATCAATGCCATCGTAGATGACAAAGGCAAGATTGTTGGCAGCAGTTACGAACGCCTGCAAAATTTGCTGAGAGCACAGGGTCTCAATAGCGGACTCGCCGATACCATAACGGACTGGCTCGACCCCGATAGCACACCCGTGTCACAGGCTGGTGCCGAGGACGACTATTACCTGAGCCTGTCCCCCCCTTATCGCGCCGCCAATACCCGGATGGTGAGCCTCAGCGAAGTCATGCTGCTACGTGGCTATCGCAAGCTGCCGGAAGAAAAACGTGCAGCGCTGGAACAAAATCTCAGCACCCTGCCTGCCAGCACCAGTATCAACATCAACAGCGCCAGCGAAGACCTGCTCAAGGCCATTGGCTTAAAGGCCGACGGTATCAGCACCATTCGCAATCGCCTCAGCGCCGATGGCGGCGGGCCATTTCAGTCGCTCGACGAACTCAAGCAGCTGAAATTGCTACCCGAAGACAAGCTCGAAGGTTTGAGTACGACCACGGAGTACTTTCAACTGACCACTACAGCGCAAATAGGTCGCACTCGGCTGAAGCAGTACAGTATTATTCACCGTTCGCAAAAGGGAGCCTTGCGGGTGATAGCGAGAAGCCTGGGAACACCATGAATTACTTTCTGATCCAACCTTCAGCCGACGATAGCGGGCAAGCCAGCTGGTTGCTGACGGGTACGGCCAACGCGGCGCTACAGCACGGCACACTCGACGCAGCGATCGAGGCCGCCGCGGGCCACCCCGTCATCCTGCTCGCACCGGCGGAAAACGTGGTGCTGACCACTTCCGAGCTGCAAATCCGGCAAAAAGCCAAGCTTCGCAAAGCCATCCCTTATGCGCTGGAAGAGCAGCTCGCCGGCGACGTCGACGAGCTGCATTTTGCACTGGGGCCGGTCGAAACCGGCAGGCAAACAGTGGCTGTGATCGAGCACAAGCTACTCCGGCAGTGGCTCGAGGCCTGCAATCGCCACCAGGTCGTCCCGCGGGCCGTGGTGCCCGATGTGCTCGCCCTCCCCTGGCAGGAAGGCGACTGGTTTGTCGCCTGCGACCAACAACGCGCCCTGGTCCGCACCGGCGCGGCCAGCGGCTACGCTTGCGATCGAGGCAACCTCGCTATTCTCCTGCAAGCAAGCCTCGACAGCGCGGCAGAGCCGCCCGCCAATGTTCATCTCTGGCAATGTGGCGACAGCGGCACATTGGCATGGCCTCATGAGCAGCCCCGGCTGCTGCGCCACCGCTGTGATGGCGACCTGCTGCAACTACTCGCCGAAAGCATCGACCTGAACAACGCCATCAATCTGCTGCAAGGCGACTACAGCGTCCAGACCGATCTGGTCAAATCCCTCAAGCCCTGGCGCTGGGCTGCCGGGCTGGCACTGTTGCTGTTTGGCCTGGCTTACACCGGCAAGGTAATCGAACGCAACCAACTTGCAAGCCAGCAACAAGCCCTGCAGCAGCAGGCCGAACAGATCTACCGCCAGACCTTCCCCGATGCACGCAAGGTCGTAAACCCCCGGGTACAGATGGAGCAACGGCTCAAGCAGCTGCGTGGCGGTGGGGAAAGCAGTGAAGACAGGTTCCTCGAACTGCTCGCCACCAGCAGCAAAGTGCTCAGTGCCAACAAGGATAGCCGCGTGGAGAGCATCCGCTACCGCAACAAGCGCCTCGATCTCAAAATCAGCGCCGCATCGCTGAGCAAGCTCGACAGCCTGAAAAACCAGATGATGCAGGCGGGTCTCGATACCGAATTGACCAATGCCGATTCGGCACAAGGCAAGGCCGTGGGCAACCTGAGGATCAAGCAGCGATGAAAGACTGGTTTGCCACACTCCAACCGCGCGAACGCCTGATACTGATGGCGGCTGCCCTGCTACTTGTTCCGCTGCTGATCTACCTGCTGATCTGGGAACCCGTCAGCAAGGAGGTGGGCAGCCTGCGCACCAGCGTCAATGCCGGCCAGCAGCAGGTCGCCTGGCTGCAACAGGCGAGCAGCGAAGCCCGTGCGTTGCAGGCCAGCGGCAACGCCGTGACACCGGCCAGCAACGTGTCGCTGATTACCGCAGTCGAGACATCCGCGGCGGAACGAAACCTGCGCAGCTACCTGAAACGCATCGAGCCACAAGGCAGCAACAAGATCTCCATCGATATCGATGACGCCGCTTTCGACGACATCATTCACTGGATCAGTGAATTGCAGACACGCTATGGCGCCACGGTGGCGCAGTTCAACGCCTCCCGCAGCGATCAGCCCGGCCGGGTGCAGGCGCGGCTGGTGATCACCAGGGGGCAATGATGAAAAAGCTGCTTGCCGGACTGTTGCTGTTCATTGCCGCTTTCGCGATCTTTCTCATCGCCACCGTACCCGCAGGTTTTGCACTGCAATACCTGCCCGCCAACATGCCGCTACGGCTCGCCGGTATCGACGGCAGCATCTGGAACGGCAGCGCCGCCCGGGCAAGCTGGCAAAACCAGCCCATCGGGCGTGTGCAGTGGCAGCTCTCGCCCTTCCCGCTGCTGCTCGGCAAGCTCAAGGCTGATGTCGATATTGCCGGGGAAGGGGTGAGCGCCCATGGCCGGCTCACAGCATCGCGAGATCAGGTCATTGTGCTCAACGACACCACCATCGATGCCGACCTGGCCAAACTTCCACTGCCACCAACGCTGATGGCCACCCCGGGCGGCAAGGCCCACGCCATCATCGAGCACGCGCGCATCGAAAACCGCTGGCCCACCGAACTAGACGCCGACATCACCTGGCAACCCGCCAGACTGCTGGCGCCATTCGAACT
The DNA here is from genome assembly GCA_026981985.1 of Gammaproteobacteria bacterium. Taxonomy (GTDB): domain Bacteria; phylum Pseudomonadota; class Gammaproteobacteria; order UWMA-0217; family UWMA-0217; genus JALSHZ01. The sequence goes on from JALSHZ010000098.1 coordinate 16,044, forward strand.
CGATGCCGGCAAGGCCACGCTCAAAGTCAGCAGCGCCAATAACCAGCTCAATGGTGATCTGCGCACCGAGGGGGCGCTGGACGCCAAAGGCAAACTCACGCTCTCGCGCAATGGCGCCTTTAGCGCCAATATCAAAGTCGCGCCGACCCAAGACACACCACGCGAGCTGCGCGACATGCTGCCCATGCTGGGGCGGCCTGACAGCAAGGGCGCGGTCACCGTGCGCCAGTCACTACAGCTACGCGGCTTTCCACCATGACGAAAGTGATTCCGATCGCAGCCGACACCAGCCGCATCAACCCGGACAACAAATGCGATTTCTGCGAAGGCTCCAAGTGCTGCACCTACATCACCCAGCACATTGACACGCCGCGTAGCAAAGCCGATTTCGAAATGCTGCTGTGGCAGGTCTCCCACGAGAATATCCGCATCTACCAGGACGAAGACGGCTGGTTCCTGCTGATCGACGCCGCCTGCGAACACCTGCAACCCGATGGCCGCTGCGGCATCTACGAAACCCGGCCACCGATCTGCCGCGAATACAGCAACGACTATTGTGAATTCGACGCCCCCGCCGAAAACGGCTTCAAGCGTTATTTCCCCGACTACGACAGCCTACTGGCCTACTGCCGCAAACGTTTCAGAAAATGGGGCTATTGATGAGCCGCCTGCTGGCACTCCTCGTTGCAGCCGTGCTGCTCAGCGGCTGTTTCGGCCAACCCGGCACCGCCCGCGATGTCAGCCGGGCAGCCGCCACCGGTGCTGATGCACTGATCTGCAATCAGGGGGAACCGGCCACATTGGTGAAAGTGGTCGATGGCGACACCATCGATGTCAAACTGGCAAACGGCAAGCAAGAACGCATCCGGCTGATCGGCATCGACACGCCGGAGCGCGGCGAAACCTGCTTTACCGAAGCAACTGATAGGCTGAAGGCCTTGCTGGCTGACGGCCAGGTAACGCTGATGAAAGACAAAAGCGAGCGTGATCGCTACGGCCGGTTGGTTCGCTATGTGTGTAGCGCCGGCGGCATCTTCACCGAAGGCCGGCTGGTGCGCGAAGGCTACGCTGTGCCCTACCGCTACTACCCCGACGTCTACTACGCCGACTACTTGCAAGAGCTGGGGGCGGAAGCAACCGCCGACGCCACCGGCTGCCTGTTCAGAGATGCCATGCGCGACAGCTCGGCCAACGGCACCACCTGCTGCCTCATCTGCCGAAACGGCAAAGCCTGTGGCGACAGCTGCATCCCCCGCGATGTCACCTGCCGACTCAAAACCGGCTGCGCCTGCGACGGGTAACGCATCCGCTGCTCTACGGATGTTGCGTTACGAGGCGCTAAATGAATATTGCTGTTACTTATCCCATCGACCACCACGCCGTGGGGGCGAATTCATTCGCCATACCACCGCAGTAGGGGCGAATTCATTCGCCGTACCACCGCAGTAGGTAGACCTCACCGCCCCCAGCAAATATCCGTTGTATCCCTGCCCGCACCATCGTTTGCGGACTCCTTACCCGTATGATCCAGGGTAAACACACGACAATCCTTGTCCCGCGCCGCCGCGGGCTCACCAGCCACCGGGGTAGCCTCAATCAAATAGCCAGTACCGTTCGGTTTCACGTCAATCTTGTACATGCCGTGCTCAGAGAGAATATCTGCAGCCGTATCACCTCGAAACTGCTTGACTGCGTCATCGCCATGCAAATACTTGTGGTAAGCAGAAAAATAGCGTTCTTCTTTCTGCGCAATTTCCGACATCACCACCTTGGCCTCAGCGCGATAACCCCGAACAATAAAGCTCGAATATGACGTCACCGCAATCATCCCCAACACGGTGATCACCGCAAGGGTGATCAACAACTCTAGCAAGGTAAACCCGGCACCTGCCCAACGGCTCACTTGGCGACCTCCCAGTACCATTTATTCAGGCCGCTGAAGGTCGGCGATTCCAGCCCTTTGAGCTTACTGTCGAGAATATCGAACTTGACCCCTTTGACTACCTTTTTGCCAGCAACAGTTTTTTCGTAACGCGATGCGACGAGCACCACTTCAGAAGGGATATCCGAAGTCGTGTATTCGATGCTTTGTTTCGGATCTTCGATATCGGCGAATTTCAGCGCTGGTTTGGCTGTACGCACATCCAGGCCATATACCCGCCCGGTGTGCGAGGCATTGGAACAGACATCCGCAGCCGGTTTTGTTTCAGGCTCGAAGGTGGTGAAATAAACGGTATTTTTCAGCGTGACAGCCTTGGCCAATGCCTTTTCACCACCCGTCCTGTTCAGCGCGAGTTTCCAACCATATTGAGAAGGCTGAGGCTCTTCCTCCAGCCCAGGCTTACCGGCATTCAGATTCGGAATATCGCCAAGGTCGTCAGGCTTAATCAGGTGGTAACTCTCATCGTTCGTCTCCAGCGGAAGCTGATAGACATGCCTATCCTTAACCACGAACAGGTAATCCTGATCGATATCCTTGTCCTTCATCAACGGGTGCGCCCGATATCCGGAACCCAGCGACAAGGTGATAAAGCGGATGCCATTTTGCACCACCAGTGCCGCGTCCGGCTCGTTGTAGAATCGTCTTGGCACCCCCAGGCTGGTACTGCTCAGATCAGCGAGCAAAACGGTTCTGATCTCTTTGACCTTTTCGCTGACGGGCATCAATGTATTTCCGGGATCGGGCAGGTCGATGCGGAATATATGGCCTTCGATATCGACCAAATAGATACGGTCGGCGATGCCATTGTTGTCGATGTCGATAATGCGGGGATTGGCTGGAATGCTGGCGCTAACCTCTCCGAGATTCACTTGCTCCACTTTTTCTCCGGTGCGCGCGTCGACGATAAACAGCGCATTACCCTCCCCTCCCCGGATCTTCTCTGCAAAGCGACGCTGCGGGTCAGGTTGATCGTATTCTGGATCATAGCCTCCCGAAAAGATGAATACCGACTGCGGCGTATCCTCCAATTGGACAACTGCAGGAAATACACGAGACCAGGTTTGGCCCAACTTTTCAAAATCCGACGCGCCACCACGAATCATCCAGGCAAGCTCCGGCTTGTCCGGATCCGTAATATCAAGCGCATAGTAGTTAAGCCCGCCACGACGCATGCCGACAACAAGAAAGGTTTTTCCAGTTGGGTCGTCGTTTTCACCCACAGGGAGATCGTCGCGCCATACGGTTATATGCCCATCAAGACCATAGGGATGCGGCTCGTCGAGATCGTTGTCCTTGCGAATTTTGATGACCGGCAGCAGTTCTTTGGGAATAAAGGCAAACTTTTCAATACCGGTCGCCGTATCGATGGCGTGCAGATAGCCTTCATTGGTGGCAACGAAAACCAGATCAGGGCCATCTTCATAGGGCACCAATACCGGCGCGGAATGCAGAATATCGCCCATTTCCTGGCGATATTCTAGCTCGCCAGCTGCTGCTGTCGTATCGATGCCGCGCGCGTAATCGATCAACTCAGCGAGGTCACCACCACCGAACCAGTCGGCTTCCACCGTATCGGCATTGAGCGCGATCAGCTTGTTACTATCACTACTGGTAAATATCGTCCTGCCCGCGCCCAACAAGCGTGCAGCCCCACCCGAGGCAATATCAGCACCATCCGCCGGGTCCGCATCCGGCAACCAGTAGCTGCGGCTACCCTGCACAGGCTTACCGTCCTCATCATAAATGGGCGCTCCGCTCGCATCGACAACCCGGATACCCTCATCACTGCGCTCCAGCTTGTACTTTTTCAGATTGCCAGGCCAACGCGGCGAAATGCCGGGTCGAAAGAAAGGGAAAAAAACCTCGTCGCCGTGAGTCAGCCCGGTTTCAGGGTCAACCGAAATGGAAGGGATCGCCAGATCGTGATTGACCACGGCAATGTTGCTGACGATGTTATTGAAAACCTCTTTCAACTGCTCGCGATTGTTTGCAGTAAAAAAGCCTTGCTCACCGTTTGCCTCAGCCTCCTCGCCCAAGTTCGCAAGCTTACGCAAATACTCCTGACCTTCAGGCTCTACGGCAAAGGCGATGGCGTAAGTGGATACCAGTTGATCACCTTCCAGCGATTCTCTCTGATCCTTGGTCGCCAGGAAACGGGTCAATTCCGGTCCGCACTGTCCATCCCCCAGATTCTCGCAGGCAGCAATATCGAAGGAATCTGCCAGCTTGCCGAGAATAGCCGGATCGTGCTCGACAGGATCACCCGCCGAAATCAGCAAGCCATCGTCAGGCTTTCCATCCGACATCAATACCAGATAGTTGGTCTGGCACTCCTTTGTAATGGGCGAACGGTAACGCGCATCCTCAATGCTGTATTTGGCCTTGGTAGGATCTTCGTAAGTGCAAAACTCTTGAGGGCAGTTGTAGTTGACGTGGGCTGCAACCTGCACAGTCCTTTCACCGTAGCTTGAACAGTTCCCGGCTTCATCAAGCGTTCCATTACAAAATTGTTCCGTATACTCTCCGGCTGGTATCTCCTGTCGCTCGCACCCCAACACCCCTATTGGCGGACAGTTCAAATCCCCCTCGGTGCAGTAGTATTCAACACGAGTCGTCGGATTGCAGCTTGCCAGCACGTCTGCTGGGCACTCATTCCGCGTTTTATTGCACTCTATAGTCCCTCCAGAACCGGGGTCGAGCGGCACTTTTGTGCCCGAGACATAAGAGTCCGGATGTGCAATCTTTTGTTGTGTTCCAGTCGCCCCGTAATCCACTCCCTCGCCACGAAAATAGAGCGCGGCCTCATACAACGATTGAACGATAGGGGTATAGCCTTCCACCTCGAACTTGTCGATTTCAGCCAGTATGTCAGCACGAACATCCTTGTTCAGAGGCTTGCCATCTGCATCAACGGCGGACAACGAGGTGACCGGATAACGAATGCCATTAGCCTGGGCTTTTTCACTGTGGCCACCATAATTCAGCAAACCAACATTGACTGTATCAGGAATGGTCGCCAAGACCTCCTCCAACACCTCCTTCATTAACAGATACTTACTTTTCCCAAGTTGACCATCACCACTAAGCGTCAACCCATCATTCATACTTCCCGAACTGTCCAACACGAAAAGAATATTCGGCTGCCCGGCGGCGGCATAGGAGGTGAGGTAAATTTCAGTATCATCCGCAACGGACATTGCCGGCAGCAAACATGTGACCAGCCCAACGCCAAGTCGCTTCATGTAACGCGATATTCGGCGCATGTTTTCTGCAAGTTCAGGCATTATCTATTCCTCAAGCCAACTGGCGCGACAAGCAGGTCGTGTACGGCAGCGGCGCTTCCGTTGCGATCGTTCCCCGTTACCGCACGTATCCGCACCAGTCGCCCGGCAACCGATGTATCAACACCGATGCTGTTGCCGAATACATTCACATCGCCTTCATGTTTCATCCCCGCGATGGCGGGGATGGTTTCACCACCCGCCTCCACATCCGGGCCAAATGGATAGGCACGGCTCAGTGCATACCCCTCGGTTTCACAGTTCTCCTGGTCGGCAATGACGTAGACATTATCTTTATCCGGATTTTTATCCGGCAGGCAATCGCATTTTTCATGTGAGCAGGACAGTACTTTGTCGTACACAGCGGCCTCCTTGAGCACGGATTCTGCGGCCTGAAAAGTACCAAGGCGCTGCTGCGCATTGCCGGCGATACGTTCATCCAGCGTTGTCAGTTTCATTGCCGTCACCCCGATCAATGTCATCGCCACCAGCAGGACGAGGCCGACCACCAGGACTGCACCCTGCTGCCTGTTTCGATCGTTGTTGAGTTCGTACTTCATTATTAAAAAATTGGCATCCGGTTTCGCAGCGGGATCGTGGTCTGAAACACACGATAGAGTTTCCTGTCATTTTCGCTGTTCAAGGTCACTTGCTGCCCCGCCAGCGTAAATATCTGCGGCTCATTCACTGGTTCATCGAGCACATCTTCACCGCTGCTGATCAGTAACCCAACCCGGATGGCGACGACCTTGTTCCAGTCACTCACGTCAGCCACCCGCAAATATTTATCGGCAAAACCATCGCTATTCGAATCTTCACCGTATTCGACTTGCATCGCGACAACATTGTCTACCAACGGCTGAGTTCCGCCACCGCTTCCCAAGCACATCAATCTTGCGATTCCAGTCCTGTTATCAATATTGAGAAACAACTTGCTAATCACCCGATCGGAGAGTTGGCTGCTACTCCCTAAACAATCATCCCCTCGTCGCCAACTGCCTTCGGTAATCGCCTGATACTGGACAGTCAATATATCGCCAGCGACTTGTTTTACTCTTCCATTTGAAATAATGACTTCCAGACTGTCACTGTCTTGCGCCCCCAACTCCTTAAGTGGCTCCATCGTTTCTTCGAGTTGCGTTTGCAGCGAAACCAGCGACAACCCGCTCTTCGGCGCTACGATGACCGGCTGAACCTCCGCAAACATCGGGTACCCCGCCCGCACTACCGTCTGCTCGATAATACGAATCGCGATGCGGCCATTCTCCTGCAACAGCGACAAGCCATCGCGCGCCTGGTAGCTACGCTTGCCGGTAATGTACACCGAGCCAACGCCCGCCAGCACGAACAGGCCGATGACCAGCGCCACCATCATCTCGACCAAAGAGAAACCTTGTTGCCTGCACCGCTTCACGGCACCACCTCCAAAGCAACAACGCCGTTGCTGTCGCCAGGCGCTTCTGCCTCGCTCCAGCAGACTTCGATGCGACAAACCTTCTCGCCGCTCGCCAAATCATTGCAGCGTACCCGCATGCCGCCGTCAGGCAGCAGGTCGTCGACACCCAACTGGTCACCCTCTCCTGTCACACCGCAGGCCAGTTCATTGAGGTCAAACGCCGCCAGCTCCTCAGGCTCACAACTCTCCCCACGGCAATCGAGCTGCGAAATGGGACAAACCGCCGGTTTGCAGCCATCAGGATTCAGTTCGTAGCTGCCACCCGCAACACCAATCGGGTTGGCCCGCAGCCGCTCCACTGTTTCACTGGCGACCTGTGTGGCCTGGGTTCTAAAGTAAGCACTGCCGGTATGACGCACCCCCCAGAATTGCAGCTTGGCCAACCCCAGCAATCCAATCGACAGCAACACGACGGCCACCAAGACCTCGACCAGGGAGAAGCCGCTATTTCTTGTCGACACAGTCACCATCCTTATCGGCGCGACAGCTGGAAACGGAGCCGGCGAGCGTTAATGCAACGCTACGACGGAAACTGGCCTTTTGAATAATGATCCGACGCTCTTTCTCACTGGGAGCGGCGGCGTCTTCCGCTTCCGATTTCTTGACCATGCCCTCACCATCAAAGACCAGCTGCGAGGGCGCCGAAGAAATGCTCATCAGCTGATCCGCCACATCGACAACCTGCAACACCTCACTTCCGGCGACCACCATCCACCCCTTGCGCCAGTCCTGCCCACAGATAGCACCTTCACCCAATGGGCACAATTTGACCGCGCCATTGCGCTTGACGGCTTCGGATCGGGCCAGATGGATGCTCGATACCAGTTGGTTGGTTTGCGTTGTGACGCGGTTGTTCTCCAGCAGCGATGTCAGCGATGGCACGCCGAGAAACGCAATGACGCCAATCACTGCGATGGTGATCATCAACTCGACCAGCGTGAAGCCTGTGATGCTGGATGATTGATTTTGCATAACGATCAAGCCCGGTAACGCACGGTTTTAATACTTAAGTCTCGGAATGCATCAACGGCACTGTCCGCACCATCCCTCTAGACATTGCTGCCTCAGTTGACAGCTTCCCCCTTTGTCAAAGGGGGATTGAGGGGGATTTTCAGGGGCTTGCTGCTAACGCATAGCCGTTCAAATCCCCCCTAATCCCCCCTTTGCGAAAGGGGGAACTGCTAAGCCTGCTCACTCGCACTCCGAGACCCGAATTCATAGTTTACGAGAAAACCCGACGCACTGCGCAGAAGCACGTCAGAAATCAGAAGCTTCCCGATATACGGTAGCAACAACGTTCAGACGCGCTCGATCGTTGAAAACAGCCATTGATCGACGCCAGCGTGAGCAACGTGGCAGATTGAGCGCAAACGATCTACCGGCTTCGCTGAGACGCGGATAGGCTAACGGGCACTCATCCACGCAAGGAAGCCGCGATGATCCACCGAAGCCACCGGGGCTTTACCCTGGTCGAGATGATGGCCACGCTGGCAGTGGCCACGACACTGATTCACACCGGTATCAGCTCATTCCAGGCATTGCTCGGCAACAACCGCCTGACGACCCAGGCCAACCTGCTGATGCACAGTATCGTGCTGGTGCGCAGCGAAGCCATCAAGCGCAATACTCGTGTCACGCTGGCGAAAACGGGAGAACATTGGGAAGAAGGCTGGATTGGCTTCGTCGATGGCAATGCCAACGCACGGCTCGATGAGGGCGAGGAACTGCTGGTCACTCAGGGCGCGCTACCGGGGCATCTGCTGCTGACGGGTAACCGCAATGTGCGTGACTATATCTCCTACACCAACCTGGGTCGCTCGGAGAAGATCAACGGCGCATTTCAGGCCGGTCGGCTGATGCTCTGTGACCGCCATGCCGATGCCAGCCCTGAACATGCTCGGGCAATCGTTATCTCCAGCACTGGAAGGCCGCGGATTTCGCGCAAGAAAAGTGATTTGCGGGATTGTTTGAAGGGTCGTGCCTGAAGCCTTGCTTTGCGGCTAAGCGTTCTTGACCCTGACGACGATATCGACGCCGGTGATTTCGATGCTTTCGTCTAGCACCGGCAGACCGGACACGACGAGATCGGCAGACTCGATATCCTTCAGCTCACCGGTATCCGTGTTGTAGACATGATGATGCGGCGCCGTATTGGTATCGAAAATCTGCTTGCCAGGATCGACCACCACTTCGCGTAACAAGCCTTTCGACGCAAACAGCCCCAAGGTGTTGTAGACCGTCGCCTTGGAAACTTCGTGTCTGCCCTGGTTGACCAGCTCCAACAGTTGGTCAGCGGTAATGTGTTTGTCGCAATCGAACAGGCACATGCCAATCTCGACGCGCTGCCGCGTTGGATTGATGCTGTTTTGCGCCAGCCGCGCGATCACACGCTGACGAAGTTGATCAGGATACAGATTCATGCCCAAAGCATACATCCTGAGCGGATCGAAGCGAAAATTGCCTCACAGTTTCACAGCCATTGACAACCACATCACGTAGGTTTGTAGGGGAACGGATCAAGAAACGGCGCTTCACCGGTGATCATTTGAGCGGCCAGCAATGCCGACCCCAGGCCCATGACAATACCATTACGGAACTGCCCCGCATTGACGAACAGCCCCTCGACCCCGGCACATTCACCAATGTACGGAATGCCTTCTTTTGTTCCCGGTCGCAAACCGGCCCACTGATTGACCACGGGCTTGTCTGCCAGCGCGGGTAATAGAGCAATAGCCGCAGCCTGCAAATCCTCCAGCGCCGATGTGGTCGTCTGCTTGTCGAAATCCTCGAATTCCAACGTGCTGCCAATCAGAATCAGGCCATCCTTGCGCGGAATCAGGTAGCGGCTATTGAGCATGACCATGCGCGTCAACAGACCCGGCTCGGCCTTGAACTGAACGATCTGGCCTTTCACGGGCTGAATCTCTGCCGGCGCGGGACAAGCGTCAGGCATCAGCCGGCCAGTCCAGGCACCCGCGGTCACCAGCACGCAGTCCGCCGACAGGATTTCACCCTCTTCCAGCCGGACAGCCTCGACCTTGTCACCAGCAAGCATGATTTCTGCAACCGGAGATTGCTCCCTGATTTCAATCTGTTGCGTATGCCGCGCCCGCGCCGCCAGCGCTTTCGCCAGTCGTGGGTTGCGCACCTGATGGATGTCTGGCATCCACAACCCGCTGGTAAAGCGGGGATCAAGGCCAGGCTGGACGGCGTCCAGCGCATCGCGGGAGGTCAGCGGTTCGATTCGCGCATGCCATTTCTCCGCCCACGCCCACATCTCCGGCTCGGCCTCATCGAGCATCAACATGCCGGAAGGCAGCAACTCGGGATCGATACCGGTCTCTTCACGCAACCCGCCAAGGAAAACCGGATAGTGTTGCTGGCCGTAGCTGGCCAACTGGTTGACCGCATCGCTATAGCGCCACGGATACATCGGCGAAACGATGCCGCCACCGGCCCAGGATGACTCGCGCGCCAGCTCGCCTTTTTCCAGCAGCAAAACGCGCATGCCCCGCTCGACGAGAAAATGCGCCGACAGCAGCCCAATGGCGCCGCCACCGATGACAATGCAATCCGGGCTGGTCATTTTCGGTACAACCCTCTGAAAACCGTGGGCTGCCAGTATATAGGGATCACCCTTGGGATCACAGCAGCGGTGACTTAACCGCTGTCATCCCCGCGGGATACGGGGATCCAGCCACAAGAACGTATGCCACCGGCGGTGGTTGCCCTCCCTGGTACTGGATTCCGCTATCCTGCTGGAATGACAATGGGCGAATACCCTACAATACGTTTTTTCAAACGACGCCCCAGCCATGCAGATCATTGTCAACGGCGAGCCTGTGGAAACCCCGGACGGTCTGACGGCAGCCGAGCTGATTCGCCATCTTGGCCTCGAAAACGAGCGTCTGGCGATGGAAATCAACCAGGAAATCGCGCCGCGCAGCCGTCACCACGAAATTGTGATCAACCCGGACGACAAGGTTGAGATCGTCCGCGCGATCGGCGGCGGCTGAGCCCCTTACCCCCCTACTCCAGCAGAGAACATCGATGAGCATTGCAGCCGACACCCTGAACATCAACGGCAGAATCTTCCATTCCAGACTGCTGGTTGGCACCGGCAAATACAAGGATATGGAGGAGACGCGATTGGCCATCGAAGCCAGTGGCGCCGAGATCATTACCGTGGCCATCCGCCGCACCAATATTGGCCAGAACCCCGGTGAGGCGAACCTGCTCGACACACTGCCGCTGGACAAATACACCTACTTGCCGAACACCGCCGGCTGTTACAGCGCGGAGGATGCGGTGCGTACCTGTCGCCTGGCGCGGGAACTGCTGGATGACCACACGCTGGTCAAGCTCGAAGTGCTCGGTGACGAAAAAACCCTGTTTCCGCATGTGACAGAAACACTGAAGGCCGCTCAAACGCTGGTCGATGAAGGCTTCGAGGTCATGGTCTACACCAACGACGACCCGATCATCGCCCGTGAACTGGAGCAAATCGGCTGTGTCGCGGTCATGCCGCTGGCGGCGCCGATCGGCTCCGGGCTTGGCATTCGCAACCCATACAACATCCTCGAAATCGTCGAGAACGCAACGGTGCCGGTGATCGTCGATGCAGGGGTTGGCACGGCCTCCGATGCCGCCGTGGCGATGGAACTGGGTTGCGACGGCGTGCTGATGAATACCGCAATTGCTGCTGCACAGAACCCAATACTGATGGCCTCGGCAATGAAAAAAGGCATCGAAGCCGGACGCGAGGCATTCCTGGCAGGACGGATGCCACGCAAGCGCTATGCATCGGCTTCGTCCCCCATCGACGGCACGTTCTTCTGAACCGCAGTGAGCAGCGAGACCGTCAAGTCCATTCCCGCCATTGCACATCCTCGTCAGGTAAAAACCTTCGTGCAGCGCCAGGGACGCCTGACCAAGGGTCAGGCCCAAGCCATCGAGCAACTGTGGAAACACTTTGGGCTGGAGCTGAGAGATGAGCTGCTTGATTTTCGGGCAATCTTTGGCACCGATCTACCGGTGACACTGGAAATTGGTTTCGGCAATGGTCAATCGCTGGCCGATATGGCACAAGCGGAACCACAGCGAGGCTTCATCGGCATCGAGGTTCACCGCCCCGGCGTTGGCCAGCTGCTGCAACGCATCCAGAAAGACAAGCTGGAGAACATCAGGGTAATCAGTGCTGACGCACATGACGTGTTACAACAGATGGTTCCGGCAGAATCACTCGATCACATCCAGCTGTTCTTCCCCGATCCCTGGCCGAAAAAGAAGCACCACAAGCGTCGTATTCTCAACGAAGCATTCGCTACCCTGGCTGCCAGCCGGCTCATTCCCGGTGGACTGCTGCACATGGCGACCGACTGGGAAAACTATGCCCACGCCGCCCTGGCGGTACTGGAACAGCATGCCGACTTCAGAAACACGGTCGAAGACGGTTTCTGCCCGCGCCCCGAGTGGCGCCCCCAGACGAAGTTCGAACGGCGCGGGGAAAGGCTCGGGCATGAGGTGTGGGATCTGATCTTTGCCAAACGCACGGAATGAACGGTGCCTACCCTCTCGGGGAGCGCCAGCATCCTGCTGGCCTTGCCGGCGGGACGCCAGCGGTCACAGAGTGATCTGATTCGCACTCACCCCGCAACACGGTTAGAATAGCGCCAGTTTACAATTCAGCATGAAGCCCGTCCGGCGGATAGCGGCGCCATTTCGTGCTTTTCGAATCGAAACCAGACTATGGGGAACAACCTATGTCCAAGAAACATCCCGTCATTGCCGTAACTGGCTCTTCCGGTGCAGGCACCACCACCGTCAAGCGCGCTTTCGAGCACATCTTCAAGCGCGAGAACATCACCCCAGTCGTTGTTGAGGGTGATAGTTTCCATCGCTACGACCGCGCCGCGATGAAAGAGGCCATGGCCAAGGCCGAAGCCGCCGGCGACAAGACATTCAGCCATTTCGGCCCCGAGTCCAACGTCTTCGACAAGCTCGAAGAACTGTTCCGCACCTATGGCGAGACCGGCAAGGGTCAGAAGCGCTACTACCTGCACAGCCACGAGGAAGCCGAACAGCACAACGAACGTCTGGGCACGAACCTGGAACCTGGCCAATTCACGCCGTGGGAAGATATCGACGAAGGCACTGATGTCCTATTCTACGAAGGCCTCCATGGTCTGGTGAAAGGTGACGGCTACGATGTCGCCCAGCATGTCGACCTTGGTATCGGCGTGGTGCCCATCGTCAATCTGGAATGGATTCAAAAGATCCATCGCGACAGCGCCGAGCGCGGCTACTCTGAAAAGGTGATCGTCGAGACCATCCTGCGCCGCATGCCCGACTACGTGCAGCACATCACGCCGCAGTTCTCACGTACCGACATCAACTTCCAGCGCGTATCGACCGTCGACACCTCCAACCCCTTCATCGCCCGCGACATTCCGACGCCCGATGAAAGCTTTGTCGTCATTCGCTTCGCCGACCCAGTGAAGTTTGATGTGGACTTCCCCTACCTGCTTGCGGTCTTGCCCGGTTCGTTCATGTCGCGGCGCAACACGATTGTCGTTCCTGGCGGCAAGATGGGGCTGGCCATGGAAGTCATCCTGGCACCGATCATTCACCGGATGATTGCCGCCAAGGGATGAGCGCCTCGGCCCAATAGTCTCGACCTGATACAGCCCCGCTCGCGGGGCTGTCTTGTTTTTACGCAATACAACCCACACCGCCTATGAATGCATTTCAGCATGGCCTTGCCATCGGCTCCGACCCCCGCGAAATCGTCAACCTCTGCCTGGCCCAAATTGGCGATATCGACCCCGCCGCCAATGCTGGCTTCATCTACATTACCGACGCACTGAGCAGCGAGCTGGAACATGTGCTGCACTTGTTGCAGCACGGCACCGGCATCGAACACTGGTATGGATCGACCGGCGTGGCGTTGATCGGCAGCAACCAGGAGATCTACGATCAGCCGGCACTTAGCGTGATGCTGGCCAGCTTTCCGGAAGATGGCTTTCGCACCATCGACTCCATTCGCAGCGACACGAAAAAATCCTTCACCACCACCCAGGATTGGATCGATACGCACCAAGCCCGATTTGCGATCATTCATGGCGATCCGACCAACCCGAATGTGCCGAAATTGGTCGCAGAACTCGCCGAGGGACTCGACGGTGGTTTCTTCTGCGGCGGACTGACCTCATCGCAGACCCAGTACCTGCAAATCGCGGACACCATCACCGATGGCGGCCTCAGTGGCGTGCTGTTTGCACCTGAAGTCGAGGTTCTGGTCAGCCACACCCAAGGCTGCTCGCCGATCGGACCAGTGCGCACGATTACCGAAGCCGCCGCCAATATCGTCATGCAAATCGACGACATGACTGCGCTGGATGCCATTCGTGAGGATGCCGGCGAAGTGCTGTCGCGCGACCTCAACCGGCTGGCTGGATTCATCTTCGCCGGGCTACCGATCCGCGGCTCCGACACCGGCGACTACATGGTTCGCAACCTGCTCGGCATCGACCAGCAGGAAGGCCGCATCGCCATCGGCGACCGCATCGAGCCCGGCGATCAGATCATGTTTTGCCGCCGCGATGGCAACACCGCGCGCGAAGACATGCTGAAAATGCTCGAAGGCCTGAAACAACGCTGCAAGGGCCGCACACCCCGTGGCGGCATCTATGTCTCCTGCCTCGGGCGTGGCCGCTATCAGTTTGGTGACAATGCCGAAGAAGTGAAAATGATCAGCGAAGTGCTCGGCGACTTCCCGCTGACCGGATTCTTCGCCAGCGGCGAGATCTTTCACGACAGAATTTATGGCTACACGGGTGTATTGACGCTGTTCGTTTGAAGGGGGTGGAGGGTCTTCCCCTCTCCCCAACCCTCTCCCCCGTGGGGCGGAGGGAGTTCATCGCGCAGCCACATTGCGGTAGGGTGTGCGCCGCCAAGGTGCGCACCAGAATGCCAACAATGGTGCACACACTCATCGCACGCACACCCTACCCCTGGGAGCTACCGAAAGCGCAGGGGGATGATCAGCGACAGCAACATTGGCATCCAAAGCATGCCACCACCACCGGACCGCGGCTGTACCGGGACATCGGGCGTATCGGTGACGGCACCGGCCACCCGCACATCTCCAGCATCCACGTTCAGATCAGTCAGTTCGCTGATCCAGTCTGCATAAGATGCCACCCGCGTGTAGACGCCATAGCGATCGGGCTTGGCGCAGCCGTCACCAAAGCTGACGACCCCGACCTGGCGGAATGCACCATCCTGCTCGACCAGCAACGGTCCACCGCTGTCACCGAGACAACTATCGACGCCGCCGTCACGAAAACCGGCGCAGATCATGTTGTCCGAGATATTACCGCTGCCCATTGCCGCACGGCATACATCGGCGCTGACAATGGGCAAATCGGCTTCACGCAGCTCGTCGGACAAGCCTGCGGTGGCCTTTGGCGTTCCATCCAGACCGACCTCGGTGACGCCCCAACCAACCACGGTGGCCATATCACCCGTTGCCGGATTGCGCCCAAGCAGCTGAAAGACCTGATTTTCGACTGGATAGGCCAGCTCGACCAACGCCAGGTCACTGTCATAGTAGCCGGAGGCGGCATTGAAACCCGGATGAATATGGATTCCAGTTACCGGCAAGCCGAATTCGGGATTCAGCACTTCGGAGGAAATCGTTGCACGATCGATGAACACCGTCGTATTGTCGGCGCGTGCATCCGGCACAATGGCTGCACCACTTTCGGGAAAGAAACAGTGTGCCGCGCTCAGTACCCAACGTGGCGCCACGAGGGTGCCAACGCAGCGTCGCTCGGACAGGCGGCCAGCTGTGTTGCGGACTTCCATGCGGATGGCGACAACCGCCGGCCAGACAGTATCTTCGACCAGCGTGCCACCGATGATCCGTGGCTGGATCTGCACAACCGCCCAGGCGGGCGTGATTCCAATCCACAGCAGCAGCGTTATTAGTATTGTTCTCATGCTGAGGTGTTACTCCGCTGGCCTGACCGATGAATGGTGATGATTCTAGAACAGACGGTAGTATTGTCCAGACAGAAACCCACAGCATGCGAAACAGGAGACATTTTCCGGTAGGCGACGATGCAGGAACATGAGCTCATAGACAGCCACTGCCACCTCGACGATCCGCGTTTTGATGGGGATCGCGACGCCGTATGCCAGCGCGCCGAAGCGGCGGGCGTCAGCGAGATCATCGTCCCGGCAGTCAGCCGACGCTACTGGCCGCGATTGCAACAGATCACCTCGTCAACTGCGCATGCCTGGCCAGCATATGGCCTGCACCCCATGTTCATGGCAGAACACGACAAAGGTGATGTAGAGGCACTGGAAGCATGGCTGGAACAGGAACCCGCAGTTGCCGTCGGCGAATGCGGGCTGGACTACTACAGCGATCGGGACACACGCATGCAGCAGCTCGAACTGTTTGACGCACAGCTGGCCATCGCCCATCGCCATCAGCTGCCGGTCATCGTCCATGCACGAAAATCGGTCGAAGACGCTATCCAGCGGATACGTCAGTATCCCGGCCTGCGGGGTGTTTTTCACAGCTACTCGGGCAGTCTCGAACAGGCCCGGCAACTGGCCGACCTGGGCTTCATGTTCGGTATTGGCGGCCCGTACACCTGGGAAAACGCGCGCAAACTGCATGCACTGCTGCCAAAGCTGCCACTGGACGCCCTGTTGCTGGAAACGGATGCACCGGATCAGCCGGATGCCACCCACCGGGGCCAGCGCAACGAACCCGCCTTCATTTTGGACATTGCGACGGCCGTCGCCGCTCGCTTGAAGATCGATATCGAAACGCTCGCCACACAGACCACGCACAATGCGACCTCACTGTTTTCACTCACACCCTTCCGTCACAGAACTTGAATGAAGGCGGCAAATCATTGCCGCCAATAGAAACACCCTGCCCTTCCCTGGCCACCCGCATCAACAGGATTCAGATCTCATCGCCAAAACGCCACCACCGGCATCTGCTTTTTCCATCGGCATGCAACTTGCTTGACAAATATCAAAAGCGGGGAATTAACCCAACCATAACAAAATCGAAGCCAACCCAAAGCCAAGCTTCAACCCCAAGCAATGGGTAATAAACAATGCTGAAAAACCGACTGAACACCATACCACTACGCCTCAAGCTCGCGCTGATCATCGTTCTGGCCGCGAATATTCCCTTGATTATTACCGGTCTGACCTTGCTCGACTCCGCCAATGCGTCGCTCGACACCCAGGCCATCCACTACCTGAAATCGATACGCGATAGCAAAAAAGCACAGATCGAAGAATATTTTGCAGATTTGCAGAACCTCGCCACTAGAAAAGCCAATGATCTGGCGACCATTACCGCCATCAAATCGCTGACCGATGCTGTCACCACGCTGGAAGAAGACCTCGAAATGGATGAGGAGGAGATAGGTCGCATCACCACAGAAATGAAGCGTTTCTACAGCACGACCGTCGCCGAGCAGATGAAAAATGGCACTGCTTCGCCACCCAAGACAGCCTTCGGCATCTATGCCCAGTACTATTACATCAAGAAAAACACACATCCCTTTGGCGAAAAGGGGAAACTGACGGCAGGTGATGACACCAGCACCTACAGCACCTTTCATGAGCAGTTCCATCCGCAGCTCAGTGCATACCTCAAGACTTTCGGGCTCGCCGATCTGAAATTCGTCAACCACGATGGACTGGTCATCTACAGCGTCAACAAGGAACTGGACTTTGGCACCAATCTGCTGACCGGGCCTTACCGGGAAAGCAGTCTCGCCCAGGCCGTAAAATCCGCCCTCAAAAGCCGTGAGCCCGATCAGTCGGTCATCGTCGATTTCGTAAAATTCGCCCCTGCACTGGGAAAACCACGACTGTTTCTGGTCAACCCGGTTGTCGATGCCTGGGGCAATCATGTCGGCGCTATCGTTTTCGAGCTATCTGATGAGCGCATCGACAGCATCATCTCCAGCCGGGGGGAAGCCTACGAATCGGAACGCAGCTTCATCATTGGCAAGGACATGCGTCTACGAAGCAGGCTACCCATCACGCAACAGGAAATACTCAACGAGGCTCCTGCAACCGATGCAGCCACAGTAGCACTGACCAAGGAACAGGGGATCATTACCTATTATGACGAGGCGACAGGGGAGGTTTTCTCTACTTTCTCCCGTATCGATATCCCCATGTTGCAATGGTCATTACTGACTGAGGTGAATGGTGCCGAAGTCAAGGCGCCTAATCTTGCACTCAGCCACTTACTCTATATCAGCAGCGCACTGACATTCATACTCGGGATGGTGCTCGCCATGCTGTTCTCACGCGGGGTCATCAAGCAGCTCGGTGGGGAGCCCAGAAAAATCGTCAGCCTGGTCTCCACAATGGCGGCGGGCGATCTCACGGCGACACCAGAAAAAGACTGTGAGCCAAGCGGTGCCGTCGCTGCCATGTTCACCATGAAGGAGAAGTTCACCGGCATCTTGCAACATATTCAGCAGGCTTCGGAAACCGTCTCTCGAGGCGCCCAGGAAATCACCCAGGTGACCGAAGATCTTAGCGAACGCACCAATGAACAGGTGGCGAGCATTGAAAGCACCTCACGAGAGCTACACGCGATCACCGAAATCGTGCGCCAGACACGTGATAGTACGCAGACAGCGAGGGAACTCACCGCACAATCGAGCAAACACGCAAGCGAAAGTGGCGAGATCAACACCAAAACACGCGAGGCCATGCAGGAAATCATCGAGGCCAACAATGAAATCAAGCAAATTGTCGACGTTATCGACGATATCGCCTTCCAGACCAACCTGCTGGCATTGAATGCCGCCGTCGAGGCTGCCCACGCGGGCGATCAGGGCAAGGGTTTTGCCGTCGTCGCCACCGAGGTGAGAACCCTGGCTCAACGCAGTGCCAGTGCAGCCCGGGAAATCCAGACGCTGATCGACAATAGCAACATGAAAACCCAGAACGGCGCAGACCTCGTCAACAAGTCCAGCGCAAGCCTGGAGAAGATCGTCGCCTCGTCCGCAAAAATCGACGCGATTGTCTCTGACATCTCAGAGCGAAGTGTGAGGCAGGCAGAACAAATCGCCGCCGTTACTGAGGCCGTCAGCAGCATTGAAGAGCTCGCCCGGCGCAACTCTGAGGTCGTGATTCAAAGCACCGCAACGAGCAAGCAAATGGCAAACCAGGCCAGCAATCTGAAACAGCAACTTGACTACTTCAAGATTGAATACCCTGACGCTGCATCAACGACAGATAGCAATGAGAAGCCATCGACAGAACGCCGGAGTGCCAATCGCCCATGGCAAGGCAAGACCATCAGCGACCCGGCAGCAGCAGATCGGCAACCAGATTCTGTTACGGTGTCCGGCTACCAGCATTGGTGACAGTGCGAGCCCATCACTACCGCTATTGAGCGCGAACTATTCCCGGTTTTGGCCGATACCAAGCCAAAATCCAGGCAGATGACAGACTTTTGCCATGGATGCACAGCCTTGCAGCGGCTTGACGATGTATAAGTTCGCAACCGGGTTAGACGGTACACAGGACAACAGGGCAAGGATTCCCCAATGACTGACATGGATGCCATTTTCGACACTGCCGACAAGGCAGTGCCAACCGCCTCTTCCAGTGGCAACAAGCGCCTGCGCAGCATGAGCATCAAGGCACGGCTCTGGAGCGGGTTTGGCCTGGTCGCACTTTGCATGCTGGGATGGAATATTGCAGCCATCTATCTGTCAGCACCGCAAGCCCAGCAAGGCGAAATCACCGCAGCCATAAACACGAGTGTTGATACATCACCATCGCATGAACTCCAGCTGAGCAGCGAACGCCTCGGCGGTTATCTCGGTCACTTCTTGCTCACCAGTAGCGCTGATGCCAAATCTCTGTTCAACGGTGAAATGGAGCGGGCCAACACCCTGCTTGCCCAGCTGGAAAAAACCGGGCTTGTCGATTCCGCTACTCTGAGCAGTCGCTTCGTATCACTGAACAAACTCGCGCAGCAACTCATTGCATTGCACGAAGACGAGCAGAGTAACTACCCTGCACGTGAGTTCATCGACAGCAATATCAAAACGGACAACGCTGAACTGGAGGCAAGGCTACGCCAACTCATCACACTGGAGAAGCAACGTAGTCCCATCGATGGCGCATTACTTGCGCTGAGCCACGATTTGAATAATCACTGGCTTCGCGCCTCATCTTCGTTCTACCAGCTCATCAGCGATCGCGAGTTGGCAAGCCTGGAGGCGTTCAAACAAAATGCGAACCAATTCAGCGACACACTGAATGTTTTGAGGGCGCATGCCAGCGACCTGACACCCACCCAAGTCAGCCTGCTCGCCACCATTGAAGATCAGCAAAAAAATATTGCAACCAATATTCTCGACCTGGCGACCATTCAGTTGAGCGACAAATGGCGCACCGACAGCTATCTGTTCGAGAAAAAAGTGGCCCCGTTGCTGAGCGATATTCGCAGCACATTGGCGGGGATTGAGCTACCACAATCCACAGCACCAGCAGCCCCCATCGCCACACAACAGTCGGCAGAAAACATCGCCCCCTATATCCGCCTGGCATTGGTGCTTATAGCGATCGGCATCATGGCAGGATTGACATGGCTGCTGTCTCGATCAGTACTTTCGGGTATTGATACGGCCCGAAACCTGGCCACCAATATTGCCAATGGCAAACTGGACAACCGCATCACCATCGATACCGACGATGAAATCGGCGAGCTGTTGCAGGCCATGATGACGATGCAGGAAAAACTGAAGCACGAGACCGATAGCAGAAAAATCGAACTTCGACGCATCAGCCGTATCACCCATGCGCTAGACCAAGTGTCATCGAGCATTATCATCACCGGCACAGACCATTGTATCCGCCATGCCAACCGTGCAGCGTTGCAGTTATTTGACAACGCACGGGAAGATATCGCACAGCAGATTCGCAATTTCGACCCTGCAACACTCACAAACCTGAACATCGGCATGTTCCACGACAATGCTGCCGAGCACATCCAGAAAATCAGCAACCTCAGCAACCCGCTACATCTCGAACTCCATATTGGCACGCGGGTTTTCGACTATCGTGCCAGCCCTATCTTTGGCAAGCAGGGGCAGCGGCTGGGTACCGTCATCGAATGGCAGGACAAAACGAATTCAATCGCCGTTGAGCAGCATATTACCGAGGTTGTAAAAGCTGCTCGTGATGGCCAGCTCCACCGCCGCCTGACCATGAGCTGTGAAAACGAGTATTACAGCCTGCTTGAAGAGCAGCTCAACGCCCTGCTCGGCACCAACGAACAAATCATTGAAGATGCCATTCGCGTGATGGGCGCTATTGCCAATGGCGACCTGACCCAGACGATTACGACCAGCTACAAGGGCGATTACCTGGAGCTGAAAAACAATATCAACCAGACGGTCAGCAAGCTGACATCGATCATTGGACATATTCACGAAACAGCAGAGACGTCGAAGCAGAATGCCCATGAAATCAAGCAGAGCAACATGGAGCTCAGCATTCGCACCGAGCAACAGTCTGCGGCCATTGAAAAAACCGCTGCATCCATCGAGCAAATTACCGGGATCGCGCGTCAAAACCTCAGCAATACGCAGTCGGTCAACAGTCTGGCCGCCGAAGCGCGTGACGAAGCACGCGATGGTGGCAAGGTCGTTACCCATACGATCGAGGCAATGACTGCGATAAGCGAGTCCAGCAAAAAGATTTCGGACATCATTCACGTGATCGATGAAATTGCCTTTCAAACCAACCTGCTGGCACTGAATGCATCAGTGGAAGCAGCACATGCGGGGGATCTTGGGCGCGGCTTTGCCGTTGTCGCAACCGAAGTGCGAAACCTCGCCCAGCGCAGCGCGGAAGCTGCCAAGGAAATTACCGCTCTGATCGAGGACAGCAGCCAAAAAGTCGAAGAAGGGGCGCGACTGGTCGATGAATCTGGTGAAACACTCGACCAGATCATCACCTCAGTCAGCAAGGTGAGCGAGATTATTTCCGAAATATCACAGGCAAGTGAAGAGCAGGCCTCGGGTATAGAACAAGTCAACAGGGCAGTTCTCGAGATCGACGAGACCACGCAGCAAAATACGGCAATGGTCGAAGAGACCGCTGCCGCCAGCGAAGCCATGGAACGGCAGGCCGATGAACTCGCACGGCTGGTCGGCTATTTCAAAATTCCGGAGCAAGCACAAGAAAACAGTACAACGCCAACAGAGGGTTTCACCGAACGGCGGCGTGCCGGACGCCCATGGAAAGATGAAAAGGTTGTGCTTTTCGATGAAGACCCAGAAATGGAGCCAACCAGCGGACCAGCAGTGCGTGCCGACAATGGCGGGTGGCAGGAATTTTGAACAAAGCTCGGAAACTTCAGTTTCGGCGCCCATAAGCGCCTCGCCCCCAGGCGGAAGGTACGTGGCAAGTCTACAGCCAATCCGTTTGGCGACGCTTTGTGAGCGTTAAAACTGATTCAAAAACATAGCAACATGGACAACATCAAACCCAGTACCAAGGCGGGACAAAAACGATGAAAAACAACCAACCAGTGACACAGAACGAAGTGCAGATGAAAGAAGGCACCATCCTGGTTTCCAGGACAAACCTCAAAGGCATTATCACTTACTGTAATGAAGACTTTATCGAGATTAGTGGCTTCACCGAGCGGGAACTGATCGGCAAGAGCCATAATGTTGTCCGCCATCCCGATATGCCACCCGCTGCTTTTGCCGATCTGTGGCGTACCGTAAAAGCTGGAAAACCCTGGCATGGCGTCGTCAAGAATCGCGCCAAAAATGGGGACCACTACTGGGTGGAGGCAAACGTTATCCCCATCATCAAAAATGGCAAGGTGGTCGAATACATGTCGGTGCGGACCAAACCCAGCCGCGCGATGATCGACAAGGCCGATGCCTTATATGCCCGCATGAACAGCGGCGAAAAACTGCCACGACCCGGCATCGTCAAACGTGCCATTCGCCGCGTGCAGAACATGGAGCTGACCACAAAAATTACGCTTGGCATGGCAGCGGCGATCATCATTCAGATTATCGTCGATGCCATTTTCAGCCAAGGGATCACCCTGGAACACCTGGCGGTCTCAGCGCTGGTGGGCGCTGTATCGCTCACAACACTGGCCCTGCTGCTGTCGAAAACATTCAAGAAGCGGTTAAAGAATATCGATGCCAAACTTCGGCAGATGTCCCACGGAGAATATTTCGATTGGCTGCCAGTCGATGGCACCGACGAAATCGGGCGCCTCAAGGAGGCGGTTCGGATGACCCAAATTCGCCTCGGTTTCGACGTGATGCATGCACGCGAAGAAGCTGCAAAAGCGCAGCGTATCAAGACCGCGCTGGATGCCGTTGCAACCAATGTCATGATTGCCGATTCGCGACTCGATATCATTTACGCCAACGGCGCTTTGCAGAAAATGTTCAAGGAGGCCGAGCAGGATCTGAAGGCTGAATTGCCCAACTTCGACGCAGACGCGCTGATTGGCACCAATATCGATGTTTTCCACAAGAATCCTGCGCACCAGCGCGGCATCGTCGAGCACCTCGCACAACCATTGACCACACAAATCGAGGTGGGCGGTCGCACCTTCCGCTTTACGGCGACACCAATCATCGACAAACATAAAAAGCGCATTGGCACTGTCGTTGAGTGGTTGGATCGCACAGCGGAAGTTGCCACCGAAAAGGAAGTCGACCAGCTCGTTGCCAACGCACGCAGAGGCAAGCTGGATTCTCGAATCAACACCGAGAATAAAGACGGTTTTTTCAAAGTGCTCGGAGAAAATCTGAATGCCTTGATGGAAAACACCCAGTCCGTAGTCAATGACCTGTCCAGAGTGCTTGGCGCATTTGCCCACGGTGATTTGACGCAACGCATCAATGCCGACTATGAGGGCGCCTTCCTCGAACTGAAAGAAAGCGCCAATGAAACCGGCGACCGCCTGACCCAGGTCATCAACGACATTCACGAAACATCAGACTACGTTTCGCAAAATGCACAGGAAATCGCCCGCGGCAATATGGATCTGAGCACCCGCACCGAGGCGCAGGCTTCCAGCCTGGAGACCACGGCATCGAGCATGGAGGAAATCAACGGTACGGTACGCAACAACGCTGCCAATTCCATGGAGGCCAGCAAGCTCGCCGCGCAAACTCGTGAGCAGGCGGAAAAAGGTGGGGAAGCGGTCAACCTGACCATCAGCGCTATGTCAGAAATCAGCACGTCGAGCAAGAAGATTGCCGATATCACCAATGTCATCGACGAGATCGCCTTCCAGACCAACCTGTTGGCGCTGAACGCCGCAGTGGAAGCCGCGCATGCCGGCGACCAGGGTCGTGGTTTCGCCGTGGTTGCCAGCGAAGTCCGCATCCTCGCACAACGCAGTGCCGAGGCGGCCAAGGAGATCAAGCAGCTGATCGATGAAAGCGTGCAGAAGGTTGACGATGGCTCGCGCCTGGTCGATGAGTCTGGCGAAACACTGACCGAGATTATCGAATCGGTGAAAAAGGTCAGCGATATCATTCAGGAAATGAGCCACGCGAGCAATGAACAGGCTGCGGGTATCGACATGATCAATCAGTCGATCATCAAGATCGATGAGACCACGCAGCAAAATACCGCCTTGGTGGAAGAAACCGCCGCTGCAAGCCAGTCCCTAGGCGAGCAGGCGCGCAAGCTGGCCGAGCTAGTCTCTTTCTTCAATACTGGCGAGGCTTTCCTGGGCGGCAAAACATCCACGCCAGCATCAGACTACCAGTCCACGGCAGTCACTGACGCCAGCACGAGCGCCGAGCCCTTCGTTGAACGACGCTCCGCCGACCGGCCATGGAACGCGCCAACAGCCAACGGCCCAGACACCGCCGCAGCCCAAAGCATGAGCGATGTTGGCGAGGCGTGGGAAGAGTTTTAAGTAAACGTCACCCCGCCCACTGAAACTGCCCCCAAGCCCTCCGGGTTTGGGGGCTTCTTTTTGTCTGCAATATGGAAAAAAGCGATACTTGCCTTCCCCACCCAACTGCGAGCAACAATGCCTGAGGGTCCTGAAATAAGACGCGCCGCTGATGAGGTGGCGGCGGCGATTCAAGGGAAAATCGCGACACGTGTCACCTTTGGCCTCGACCACCTGAAGCCAATGGAGAAGCTGTTGTCAGGGCACAAGGTGGTTGCTGTGGAAACCCACGGCAAGGCGATGCTGACCCGCTTCGAGCACGGGCAAAACATCTACAGCCACAATCAGCTTTATGGGCGATGGTACACAGCGCCAACTGGCCAGCGCCCCGATATCTCGCGCCAACTCCGGCTGAGCATTGAAACAGCAGACCGCTGGGCATTGCTCTACAGCGCTTCCGATATTGCGGTGCTACCCGACGCGGCGCTCGCCGAGCACCCTTTTCTCAGCACGCTGGGACCAGATGTGCTCGATTCGTCGGTGACGGTCGAAACCATCGAAGCAAGGTTGTCGAGCCCTCGCTACCGCAACCGGCGTCTGGGGAATTTCCTCACCGAACAGCGATTCGTCGCCGGACTGGGTAATTACTTGCGTTGTGAAATACTGTTTTGTTCCGGATTGGCAGCGAATATCAGACCCGCCGATCTGGATGGCGCGCAACGGCACCAATTGGCCGAAAATATTCTTGCCCTGCCACGCCAGTCCTATCGCACTGGCGGCATCACCAACACACTGGATGCAGCCCGGAAACTGCTCGATGCCGGCGCGACATTCGAGCAAGCGCGTTTTCATGTCTTCCGCCGCGCCGGAAAGCCCTGTTACCGATGCGGTAACACGATAGAAAAGATCACGTCAGGCGGACAAGCTTGTTACTGGTGTCCGGGATGCCAGCAGACTGGGTGATGAATCACAACCGCTGACTATAATCCTGCATCAAAAATCCCTGCGGCGGCGCTTCCAGCCCACGGGAAAAACCGATGACCTGAAACCGCTCACCCATTTCTGCCGGCAAGGTCAGTAATTTGATCTGCTTCGATAGCATCAAACGCTGACGTTCATCAGCCTTTTCCAGCGCCGTCTGATACAAGGTTTCCAGCCCGTTGGCCATCAAGAACCAGGCTTGGGTGGTATATCCAGCCAGCTCGAGTCCAGCCTCGATTCCCGCTTCGGCGACAGCAGTGAAATCGACGCTCGCGGTAATATCCTGGAGCCCTGGAAGCCAGAAAGGATCTTCGAGCGCGCGCTGGCGGTAGTATCCAAGCAAGGTGCCCTCGCTACGCTGCGGGTGATAATAGTCGGCGCGTGGATAGCCATAGTCGATCAACAGAATCAGCCCAGCCGCCAGGTGTTCGGACAGCATCGCCACCCATCCGGATAGTTGTGGATTGATTTCGGAATGATAGGGGCTGGGCCAGGGTCCGACATCCTGCGAACGACGCAACACCTCGACCCGCCCCCGCAGCTCGTCATCGGCGGTGCGGTCTTGCCATGAAAACCCGTTTTGCCCGAGCGTAACGCCACGTTCCACGACCCGATCGGGGTATGCGGAAAAGCAGCTGACCGGCATGGCATCGAGCACCTCATTTGCGAGCACGACGCCATGGAGCTGCAACCCATCGAGCGCCTGCAACCAACGCACCGAGCCAACCAGATGCGGCACTTTCTCTTCCAGTGTTGCGCGCTGACGCGCCATCAGCTCTGCACTGAGTTCGAGAATGTAGTAATGATCCGGCAGGCAATCGAGCTGCTCCAGTTGCAGCAGAACATCGGCCGCCATCACGCCTGAACCGGCACCCAACTCCAGCACACAGGCAGCTGATGCCTGCTGCTGCAATACCTCGGCACATTGGCGCGCCAGACAGGATGAAAACAGCGACGAGACCTCAGGCGCAGTGACGAAATCACCCGCGGCACCGAATTTCTGCCGACCGGCCACGTAGTACCCCAGCCCCGGCTCATACAAGGCCATTTCCATATAGCGGGCAAAACTGATCCAGCCACCGGCATCGTCGATCACCTCAGCGATACGCCTCTGCAAGCGCTGGCTATGCGCTTGCTCTTGTTCATTTGGCTCGGGTAAGGTCAGGGACATCAGCAAGACTCGGTTTTTGACCGGGCAAGACAATAGCAGAATGCAGTCATAGGAGTGAGTAATGACAGACACCACGAAAGTCGCCCTGGTTACGGGCTCAGCCCGCCGTATCGGTGCCCAGACCGTCAGCGTTTTGCATGATGCCGGTTTCAATGTCGTCATCCACTATCGGCGCTCCGACAAGGATGCGCGAGCACTGGAAGCGAAGCTCAATGCGCAACGCCCCGATTCCGCCACCACGGTGCAGGCCGACCTACTGGATATCCCCGCCCTGCCGCAGTTGGTTGCGAACGTCGTCAAACGCTGGGGACGACTCGACGTGATCGTCAACAATGCATCTGCTTTCTATCCCACCGAGATGGGTGAGATCACCGAAAAGGACTGGGATATTCTGCTTGGCTCCAACCTGAAAGCCCCCCTGTTCCTATGCCAGGCGGCAGCCAATGAACTGCGCCGCAACGAGGGCTGCATCGTCAATATGGTGGACATTCACGCCGACCGGCCACTGAAGCATTACATGGTCTACTCCGTCGCCAAAGCAGGGCTGGTGGCTCTCACCAAGTCACTGGCGCGCGAACTGGGGCCGGAGGTGCGTGCCAATGGCGTCGCACCCGGCGCAATCCTGTGGCCGGAGGAGCCTCACCATGACGCCAAACATCAGGAGATCATCGAGCGCACGGCGCTGAAACGCGAAGGCGAGCCGATGGATATTGCCCGCACGATCCGTTTTCTGGTGCTTGACGCGCCCTATATCACCGGACAGATCATTGCCGTGGATGGCGGTCGAACGTTGTCGAACTAACCTCTTCAGAAAACGCCGGTCAGCCATTTTTCAACACTCAGCCGGAAGCCATCGACAGTCAGGAGGATTTCCCGTTATAAAGACGCAGAAACATTAATAATAGTAAGGGAAGGATCCCCATGACACTCACCGAGACCCCCCGTGAGCAGAACAGCAATATCCTCAACTACGCTCGCGAGCTGACCGAGCTGATCAAAAAAGGGCAGCTCAGCCATCGTGCCTCAGATGCCGAGTTACTGATCAAGCAACTGACGGATGAACTCGACGCCCATGTGGATGAGGAAAACGCCTATCTGCTGCCTTTTCTTTTCCAGCACCCGAATGAGCGCATCAGAGAGACGGCTCGCCGCTCAAAAAACAAGCTCAATGAGATCGTTCCGCAGATCAAGCGCTGGAGCAATGCCTGGAGAGCCAGTCAGATCGAAAACCATCCCGACGCGTTTTTCGATGAAACACGGCAGGTTTTCATGCGGCTGAAAGCCCATATCGACGACGAGAACACGCGTCTGTTTCCACTGGTGGAGCTGGAGAAATAGCGGCGGCTGGCGATCAGCCGCCAGGCATCCATTCCACTTTACGCGCAGGCTGCATCTTGTCGGCCTCGACTGCCGCCTGCCACATTTGCAGAAAGGTCTCGCCACGGCCCGGATAACGCTTGTCGGGTTCGATTTCGGCCAGCGGCTGCAACACGAAGGCATAGCGTTCGATTTCATCACGCGGCAGCTTCAAGCCGGGACGATCAATGATCTCGTCACCATAAAGCAGCAAGTCGATATCCAGCGTGCGCGGGGAAAATTTCGGGTCGTCGGGGTCGCGCCCCTGGGCCTGCTCGATCTGCTTGAAGCAGGCATTGATCTCTTCCGGCACCTTGTCACTGCGAAAAGCGGCCACCAGATTGTAGAACAGCTCACCCTCGAAGCCGACCGCATCCGTCTCGTAGACCGACGATAGCCTCAGGATGCCGAAGCACTCCCACAGCGCATCGATACCCGCGCTGATGCTGCGTTTCCTGTCGATGTTGCTGCCAATACTGACGAATACTTCCGGCATCGCTGCTCCCGCGCTTGCGCCTGGTCGAGCGCCCGATTATACGGCCTGATCGGGCCGCTGGCCTCGTTCGATGCGAATCCCGACCGAACGAGAGCCACGCACCGCCCCAGGCTTGTGCAGCGTCAGCTTCACCCAATCGACATCGAACTCGTCGAGAATGATCCCGGCAACCTTTTCGGCGACCGTCTCTACCAGCAGAAACCGGCTGTCACCGACAAACTGGATAATCCGTTTCGACACTGCCTTGTAGTTGAGCGCATACTGGATATCGTCAGTCTCGGCGGCCTTGCGGATATCGGTGGCCATTTCGATATCGAATGCCAGGGTCTGCTTGATCTGCCGTTCCCAGTCGTAGATACCAATGGTGGTATCGATACGCAGATCTTCGATAAATACTATGTCCATCTTTTGTCCCCATGCTTGTCGCCAACACTATAGTGGCTCCGCGACAGATTGCACCAGTTCTACCATGCGGCCAGGTACCGCTTGTACCCCATAGTCAGATCTGGTATGTTTCGCGCCCTTCGATGCAACCGGATTACTTTGGAGTCAGTCATGTCACGAATCTGTCAGGTGACAGGCAAGCGTCCTGCAGTGGGAAACAACGTCTCGCACGCTCACAACAAGACCAGGCGTCGCTTCCTGCCCAATCTGCATACCCACAAGTTCTGGGTTGAAAGCGAAAACCGCTGGGTGAAGCTGCGGCTGAGCGCCAAGGGTATGCGCATTATCGACAAGAAAGGTATCGATGCCGTTCTCGCCGATATCCGCTCACGCGGCGAAAAGGTATAACGGAGAAGCATCATGGCAAAAGCAGCACGCGAAAAGATTCGTCTGGTATCCTCCGCCGGTACCGGTCATTTCTACACCACGACCAAGAACAAACGCAACATGCCTGAAAAGATGGAGATCAAGAAATACGATCCCGTCGTGCGCAAGCATGTGATGTACAAGGAAGCCAAGATCAAGTAGCTCTGCCTGTGTTGGACTTGTACGCAAAAGCCGGCCATCAGGCCGGCTTTTTTGTGGGTATCCGTATGTTGAGGCTTGATTCAAACATTGAGACACGCCTATCAAATGTAATTGCGTGACAGGCGGTGGCTGTCTGATATCCTAAAGTCAGATTGTCTGACACAAACGGAGGCTCTGCATGAAGCCATCTACTGCGTACCAACATCACCGTGAAGCCATCCGGCGGATTGTAGCGGAGCACCATGCCAAAAACCCACGTATCTTTGGTTCCGTCCTCCACGGACAAGATACGGATGAAAGCGATCTCGACATCCTCATCGACACCACCGAGGAGACATCTCTCTTCGATGTTGGCGCAATCCGCACGGAACTGACCGAACTCCTCGGGGTAGAGGTTGACGTTCTGACCCCCGGCGCATTGCCTGAGCGATGGAAAATAAAGGTACTCAACGAAGCGATGGCTATATGAGTCCTCGGGATGAGCGCGCTCTTGGCGCTTACCTTGAACACATTCAGCACGCTATTGGCCGTATTCAACGCTATCTCCAAGACATCGATCGTGACAGGTTCCTCGTAAACGAAGAGAAACAGGATGCGGTGATCCGCAACTTGGAGATCATCGGGGAGGCGGCTGGCAATATCCAACGCCATTTTCCTGACTTTGCGGCAAAGCACCCGAACTTCCCTCTCAAAGCCGCTTATGGCATGCGAAATGCGTTGGCTCACGGGTACTTCAGTGTCGATCTGGCCGTGGTCTGGAGAACGATTGAGAGAGATTTGCCTACGTTGGAAATTCAGGTTCGGGAGATAATTCAATCCCTCAATGATGCTGGCGCATCGCCATCTACATAACTCAAGTTTCGGAGTTCGCGGCACTCACTCCTGCCCCCTGAATTCAGGTAGGCTGGGGAAAGGAACGATAGTGACGTGCCCAACAACCATGTGCCGCTACAACACCAAGGCCTTCTTTGGGCACGCTCCGCTTTGCCCAACCTACCGGGAGCAGTCCGTTAGGATGTTGGTCAAATCCATGAACTCAAGAAAGAGCTCCGAAACTTGAGTACATAAGTACCTACCGACAACAAGCAAAGCACTTTCTATTCCCCTACACCCGCCGCAACATCAGATTCCCGTAGCGATCATTCTCCGCCAGCCATCCTGGGGCAATCCAGGTCGTCGAGACATTCTCCATCATGATGGCGGGACCGGTCAGCATTTGCCCATCAGCCAGTGCTTCGCGCCGATAGACGGGAACGTCGTGTCCGACATCGGCCACGGGCGCAGTTGCAATCGGCGACGCGGCTTCAGCCATGGCCAGCACCGGCAGTGTCACTGCTGGCTCGTTCACTTCGGCCCGCAGGCGCAGGTTGACCAGTTCGATCGGAACATCCATATCAAAGCCATATTGCGCTTTGTGCAGGGCGTGGAAACGCTCGGCGAGGGCCTCGCGGTCATCGCTCCATTCGAGTTGCAGGGTGCTGGACTGGCCGACGTAGCGCAGGTCGGCCATGCGTTGAAAGCGTAACGCAGCATTCTCCGGAAATTCGCTGACGAGCTGCGCCGCCATCTTTTCGTAGTCATGGCCAACTTCCCCGCTTTCCATCAATGGCTGCAACCGGCTGTGAATGCGTTGCTGCGCCTGAGGTGCAACCACCATGCCAAGCGCCGACAACACGCCACCATGCATCGGCACGATCGCCTGGTCCATGCCCAACAGGTCGGCAAGACTACAGACATGCAAGCCCCCTGCCCCGCCAAAACACATCAGGGCGTAGTCGCGCGGGTCATGTCCTTTCTGTATGGAGATGACGCGCAGTGCCTGCGCCATATGCTCATCGGCAATGCGCAGGATACCGCGCGCCATCTCCTCGACAGCCAGCCCGGCTGCTGCCGCGAGCCTGCCAATCGCTGCGGCCGCAGCGGTCACATCCAGCCGCAGTGAACCACCCAATGAGGCCAGGCCGGGCAGGCGTCCCAGCAGCAGATTGGCATCGGTTACCGTTGCCCGGCGCCCACCCTGGCCATAGCAGGCTGGCCCTGGCGAGGCACCGGCAGACTGCGGCCCGACCTGGAGCATACCCCCCTCATCCAGCCACGCTATCGAGCCGCCACCAGCGCCGATGGTGTGCATATCGACCATCGGCACCGCCACGGGCCAGCCGGCAATTTCAGCATCCCCGGAGAGACGAATCTCGCCGTCGATCAAGGCCACATCGGTGGAGGTGCCGCCCATGTCAAAGGTCATCAGGCGCTCATGGCCACTGACCGCGGCCTGATACTTCGCCCCGACCAAGCCACCGGCAGGGCCGGAGAGCAGCAGTTGCACCGCATGTTCCCCCGCGCGTTCAGCCGCAATAGCGCCGCCATGGCTTTGCATCACCCGCACCGTGGCCGGCTTCAGTTCGGCGCTCAGGCGCGACAGGTAACGCTGCATCAACGGCCCGACATAGGCGTTGAGCCAGGTCGCCATGCCACGTTCGTATTCACGAAACTCATTCATCACTGCGGAGGAGCGTGACACGAACACCCCCTCGGGCATGGCGGCGGCGATCCGCTTTTCCGCGCTGTCATCGACAAACGAGAACAGCAGGTTGATGGCAACCGCCTCGACGCCCGCCTGCTCGACTTGCTCGCGCAGGCGTTGCAGATCCTCATCCGTCAGCGGATCGAGCACTTCACCATCGAAACTGATCCGGCCACCGGTTTCAAAACAAAGCGCGCGCGGTACCGGTGGCTGCCTCGGTTCAGGGGTCAGATTGTAGAGTTCGCGGCGTGCCTGCCGCCCGATCGTCAGCACATCGGCAAAACCCCGGTTGGTGATGTAGGCGGTGCGCACGCCCTTGCTCTCGAGTACGGCATTGGTCGCGACGGTCGAACCATGCACGATCAGCAGGTCATCGAGGTCGATGCCCATCTCGCGAATGCCCTGCAGGATGGCGCGGTCCGGCGCGCCCGGTGTGGACAACACCTTGTGTACCAGCAAGGTATCGCCATCGCTATAGACGAAGTCGGTAAAGGTACCGCCGGTGTCGATGCCAAGTCTTTTCATGGCGCCGAATTTACCACGGTTTATCCTCGGGCAGAGATTGTGCGACCATTACCCCTCCCACAGCTTCCCCACCCGCTACCATGTTCCGATTTCTCCCTGGCATACTCCTTGCGCAAGCCGCCGCCCTGGGGCTGATCCTGCTGTTTCCCGATATTGCCGACAACTACAACTGGGCCAAGGTCGGCGTACTGCTGCTGGTACTCGCTATTCTGGTATCGCTGTGGTTCCGCTCGATGGCACTGCACCTGAGCAAAGACGAGGTCGTCCGCTTGAAAGAGTCGTTTGCCCGCGAACGCGAGGAACTGCGGGTCAAGGCCGAGCGCGACAAGCATCGGGTGCTGCGCCAGACACACAAGGAAATTGCCAAGGAAACCCAACGCGCACATACCCGCGCCAATGCCAAGGTGACGACAGCATTTGCCGGTGTCGCCGGGGTTGGCGCGCTGCTGCTGTTCACCCAGTTCATGACCGTCGGCCTGCTAGCGCTGTCTGGCGCCGGGGGCGCCGCTTTTGGCTATTTCGCCCGGCTGCGGCAGGAATCCCGTAACAACAATGCCTTGCCCAAAGTGGTCAATCCGACCGCGCTGGAGCAGCCAAAAAAGAAATAGCGGGAAATCTTCACCCTTGCTTTGGCTTGACGGCAGCCCATCGACCGCCAACCATGAGCCGATCCGTTTCAATGTAAAACCATCGCCATGAACGCAGCTTCCATCATGGATCGTGAACACGCATCCCTGAAAGCCCACCATCGAATTCGCTCCGCCGCCGAATGCATCATGGAGCGGCGCTATCGCAGTGTGCCCGTGACCGACAACGAAGGCCGCTTCCTTGGCGTTTTCGGCGTCAACTGCCTGCTGCGGCAGGTGTTACCAAAGGCAGCCATCATGGAAGATGGTCTCGACTGTCTCTGCTTCCTGGCCGATACGCTGGCCGACCTGCACCAGCGTTTTCGTGAGATCGAGAATGAGCCGGTGTCGATCTGTATGACGACGGATGTCCCGGTCGTTCGTCCCGATACATCGCTGATGGAAACCCTACGCATGCTCTACGACAGCAAGATGAGCCTGCCGGTGGTGGAAGCCGACAGTGGCAAACTGGTCGGGATGGTAACCTACTGGGGCGTCGGCAAAAAAATCCTCGAAGCATGAACGCGCTGCTGCCAACGGCGGAAGCCAGCATTGTGTTCGGCATAGACCCAATGTGGTATGCAGTATCGCTGTTCACACTGACTTATTTTCTCATCATCACCGAATGGCTCAACCGCGCCATCGTCGCGCTGGCCGTGGCCTGCTTGATGATTCTCGGCGGCGTGATCACCCAGCAAGCCGCGTTCGAGGGCGTAGACTTCAATACCCTCGGATTGCTAACCGGAATGATGCTGATCGTCGGCATTGCGAAGAACAGCGGCATGTTCCAGTATGTGGCCATCTGGGGTGCCAAGAAAGTGCAGGCCCGGCCGTGGCCATTGCTGGTGGTGCTGACACTTGTCACCGCTATCTTTTCAGCGCTGCTCGACAACGTCACTACGGTGCTGCTGATCGCGCCAGTAACGCTACTGATCACCGATGAGCTGCATCTGACACCCTATCCTTACCTGTTCTCCGAGATATTCGCTTCCAATATCGGCGGCACGGCGACGCTGATCGGCGACCCGCCCAATATCATGATTGGCTCAGCGACCGGGCTCACATTCAATGAGTTTCTGCTCAATCTGGGGCCGATTGCCGCGATCATTTTCGTCCTGTTACTGCTGCCACTCTACCTTATCTGGGGCCGAAAGCTGCATGCCGACAAGGCATTGCGCGCACGCGTCATGGCCTATGACGAGCGCGCCAGCATCACTGACACGCGCCTATTGAAACAGTCGCTTTTGGTCCTCGCACTGGTCATGACCGGCTTCATCTTTTCCCATGAAATCGGGTTGCAGCCAGCGACCATCGCGATCTCCGGGGCGGCCCTGCTGCTCATACTCGACAATCTCCCTCGTTCCGCGGAGCAGCAGTCGAAATCTGTTGGCAGAGCCTTCAACGAAGTCGAGTGGACAACAATCTTCTTCTTTATCGGGCTATTCATTGTCGTTCACGCGGTCGAAACCACCGGGGCGCTGGAACAACTCGCAGGCAGCATCATCGAACTGACCGCTGGCAACCTGACTGTGACAGCGCTCACCATCATGTGGGTTTCCGCCATCGCCTCCTCCATCATCGACAACATCCCATTCGTTGCCACCATGATCCCGATGATCGAAGGCATGGCATCGACCTTCGGTGGTGTCGAACAACTCGAGCCGTTATGGTGGTCACTGGCGCTAGGCTCTTGCCTGGGCGGTAATGGCAGCCTTGTCGGCGCCAGCGCCAATCTGATCGTGGCAGGGTTTGCCGAGCGCGTGGGTCAACCGATCCGCTTTCTGCCGTTCATGCTGATGGCCTTTCCGCTGATGTTGCTGTCGATTGTCGCCAGCTCACTCTACGTTTGGCTGCGTTATCTGTGAACAATCGGCAACAACCCGGGATTCCACTATGCACGCTGGAGCAGTTGCGCGCAAAACGCTCACTTGGCATCAGCGTCGAGATAGGAGGTCGGGAGCAGGCTGTTTTCGTGGTGCTTGACGGTGACTCGGTGCGTGGCTATATCGATCGCTGCCCACACCGCGGCACGCCACTGGCATGGATGCCCGACAACTACCTCGACAGCCGTGGTGAGCATCTGATCTGCGCCACCCACGGCGCGCTGTTTCGCATCGGCGACGGGCGCTGTATCGCCGGCCCCTGTCAGGGCGACGCGCTGGAGCCGATCGCCATCAAGGTTTCAGGCGATACGGTAATGCTGGTTGAACGCCTCGACTGACGACAGGCACACGCCGTCAGACCCCGAAACTTCCCGTTTTCAGGCAGCTCACCACCGCCTCCGCCACTGGCCGTGCAAACAACATGCCGAAATGGCTGTAGGGTACTTCGAGATGCTCAGCAACTGAACGGTCGCGGGTTTCCTCCAGTGCAACGGTACCGTCGTTCGGTGCCGGAAACTCACCGGGCAGCAGTGATCCGATGCCAACTCCGCGATTACCTGCGATAACACAGAGTTGCCGGCTGCGGTTCCAGCGCGGCCCATCACCCAACAGCCCCCGAACCGTGCTGCGCCCCAGCAACGGACGCAGAATGATCGAACGATGGTAGTTGCGTGCAACAGCGCTGCCTCTCAAGGGGGAGCCAAGCATGATCACGCGCCCCGGTTTCTGTGTCGGCTGCCTGTCGAAAAGGTGTGCCACGACAATCCCACCCAAGCTGTGCGCAACCAGATGAATCACCGTTGCATCCATTGCCTGCAAATAGCGGTGCAGGCGCTCGGCGTTTTCTGCCGGACTGCGCAGCAGGCTGTGATAGTGGAAATAGTGAACTTCAAAGCCCGCTTGCTGAATACGCCGGCCAAGCGGCCGCATTTCGATACCTGTCATCCAAATGCCATGGATCAGAACAACTGCTTCATTCATGCTTCAGTCCAGTCCGATAACGTGATCACATTTCTGCATATGAACAAGCCTATAATCAAACGTAACTACTCGGCACAGGCCCGTAACTGCTCAGATTGCCCCCGTTTTGCGTCAAATCAAGGCGGAAGCGCGCAGTTTACAAGTGTAAATGAGCACTTCCAACGCAGAGTTGGCGCAAATAAGGGGGTAAGCTGAGTAGTTACAATCAAACCATCAATTTCAACACACACTTTAAAGGCAAATCTCATGCGCCAGATAGCACTAGCGACACTTTTTCTTGCTTGCACACTGCCGGTTTATGCCGACACTGTCATCAAAGAACGCTCTCCAGATGGCAGCAACACGACCATCAGCATCAAGGGCGAATGGGCTCGGGTGGATGAAGGCAACGAGCCCGGGTTTCATCTGTGGAACCTGAAAACAGGCGAAATGCACATGGTCGACCCGAACGAGCGTACCATCATGACGATCAACTTACGCAAGAAAGGCGTGAAGGGAAAACACCGTCCGGTCAAGGCCAACGTCAAAAAGATAGGCAAGGGGCCAAAGATTGCAGGCTACCCGACCATCGAATATCAGCTCAGCACCAATGGGCGGCAATGCGGCAAAGAATTCGTTTCGTCAGCAGCAGCAAAATCTCCCGATGTTCGCAGACTGGTTAGCAATTTCGCCGAACTGAGCAGTATCGACGAGATATTGCCAGGCCCGATGGGCGCCGCCGCGCAAGCCAT
Source organism: Gammaproteobacteria bacterium (assembly GCA_026981985.1). Taxonomy (GTDB): domain Bacteria; phylum Pseudomonadota; class Gammaproteobacteria; order UWMA-0217; family UWMA-0217; genus JALSHZ01. Next base: position 52,937 of record JALSHZ010000098.1, read on the forward strand.
GATGGATCCCTGTGATCGCGCAGCGATGTCGTTTGGCAAGCAGATACCCAAGCTGGGTATGCCGCTAAAAAGCCTCGACGCTTCCGGCGCCGTTGAGACTGAAGTGACCAGCATCGACACCCACGCCAAGCTCGACAAGAGACTGTTCACCCTGCCCGCAGACTATAAGCGCACCTCTCTGGAGGAGGAAATGGGCAACGCGATGAAGGAGATGCAGCAGATGATGCAAAACGTGCCACCGGAAATGCAGCAAATGATGCAACAGATGTTTCAAAAGCCGCCGCAGTAAAACGTAAAGCACCAGCCGGGGCATTACCGTCCCGGCTCAGTCTTCGTCACGGCGAACACCAAAGTTCATTCCAATCGACAGGCGCATCTCAGCAGAGCGGTTTTCACTGACGGCATGCGGCAGCTTTGGCGAGAAGAAGACGAACGCGCTCTCCACCGGCGGGATCGATATCTGCTCACCCGCCCGGCCCAGCAGCAAATCACCGGAATTATCGGGAACGTTCAGATAGAACACGCCTGACAGAATTTCATCATCATCATCGTGCGTGTGCAGGGTAGTCTCGTGCCCTGGCTGCATTTCATTGAACCAGAAACCAACGCTCAGCGGCACTGATACCCCCGCGATCTCCGCCGCCGCAGTCGCTGCGGTATCGAGAATCGCATCCAACCCTTCGATTCGCTCGCGTTCGATATAGATATTTTCATAGCGCCCGCCAAACAGGTGCGTCTTGCGCGTATCAGGCGCATCGCGCAGGCGCTGATACTGTTCGATTACCGTCTCACGCAACCCTGTCAATTCAGGTATGCGCAAGCGTGTTGCCTCGGCCAACGCTTCGAACCGATCCACCATTTCCAGCTTCGACAAGACTGACGCCGCATAGTCGTTCACTGATTGTCTCCAATCTAATTTCGATCCGATCGGTAACATACGCCGATTCGCCTGATCTGTGAATCGGTCGTTAAATGATAACCGTAGCGATGGTACGCGTCGCTCAATAGAGCAGGCATGAAAAGGTGAACATGGAAACGGAGGGAAAGAAGGGGATAATCCAGTCCGAAGACAAAGGCCGCGAGGCAACCTACCCTTGAAGCACCAGCATCTCGTGGATGCCTGCAAAACATGGTTACGAATAACCGGAGTCGCTGCTGCTACAAGGCGGGAACAAGTTCCCTGACCAGCGCTTGAACCAAACAACCAACAAATCAGAAGGAGCAAAGAAAAGCTCGAATAGACCTTTTATCGCTCGAACTGGATTATCTGTCTGGAAGTGTAGGTAAAACGCTAAAGTTTTTCCGTAACTACTCAGCCCATTAAATCAAAATGGGGTAATTTTCCCGCAAAAACCAACGCCAACGCATCGGATGCACTCAGCCCTTGTTTTCGACAAGTGGATAAATAGCCCCGAATACGACAA
>JALSHZ010000099.1 GCA_026981985.1 Gammaproteobacteria bacterium
AGCTACAGCTGTGGCTGGGGCTGCTCGGCATTGCCATCACTGTTCCGGTTTTTGCGCAGGCGGGCTTGTACCGTGCTGTCATTCGCTACCTGGGTGAGCAGGCGCTGTGGATGGTCGTGAAGACGGTAGCAGTGGCGACGTTCGTGTGGGGCTTGATCGTGCATTACGCCGGGTATGCAGATCACTCGGGGGTTCCGCATTCGGTGATGGTGATTTACTGGATCATCGCCACGGTGATGACCATCGCCAGTCGTCTGGTGATGCGTGAGTTTGTCTGGCGTCCGGTGCGGAACAAGTTTTCGGGTGAGAATGTACTCATCTATGGCGCCGGCGATGCTGGCGCCCAGCTGGTGCAGGCGCTGTGGCGTACACGCGAACTCTATCCTGTCGGCTTCCTCGATGACGATGCGCGTATGTATGACCGCGAAGTGGCCGGCCTGAAAGTCTTCCCGATGAGCCAGCTCGGCCAGGTGATCGAGCGTTATGGTGCCAAAGAGGTGCTGCTGGCACTGCCGTCGGTCAGCCGTTCGCGGCGCAATGAGATTCTGCGCCGCATGCAGCGCTACCCGATTCATGCACGCGTATTGCCGTCGCTCAGTGAGTTGGCGCAGGGCAAGTTCACGGTGGCCGATCTGCGCGATGTGGAGCTGGAGGACCTGCTGGGACGCGATTCGGTGCCGCCTGATCGGCGCTTACTGCGCAAGAACATCGCCGGCAAGGTGGTGTTGGTGACGGGCGCGGGTGGCTCGATCGGCTCCGAACTGTGCCGCCAGATCATCGGTCTGGCGCCGAAAAAGCTCATTCTGCTCGATATTGGTGAGCATGCGCTGTATGAGATCGACCGCCAGCTTCGGGCCGACAAGGCAGTTGGTGACAGCATCGAACTGGTTGCTTTGTTGGGGTCGGTACTGAATCGTGAATGGCTCGACCATGTCTTCGATGAGCACGATGTGGACACGGTCTACCACGCCGCAGCCTACAAGCATGTGCCGATGATGGAGCACAATGAACTCGAAGGTGTGCGCAATAACGTGTTGGGCACGCTCAGCATCGCGCAGGCGGCGATGGCGCATCGGGTGGAGACATTCGTCCTCATCTCTACCGACAAGGCCGTGCGCCCCGCCAACATCATGGGGGCGAGCAAGCGGGTGGCAGAGCTGATTCTGCAAGCCATGGATCAGCGTGCCCGGGGGCTCGGTGAAAATGGTAAGCCGCTCACCAGCTTCAGCATGGTGCGTTTTGGTAATGTGTTGGGGTCTTCTGGTTCGGTGATTCCGCTGTTTCGCGAGCAGATCAAGGCGGGTGGCCCGGTAACCGTGACCCACGCCAGCGTGACCCGTTATTTCATGTCGATCCCCGAGGCGGCGCAGCTCGTGTTGCAGGCCGGTGCCATGGGGGAGGGCGGCGATGTCTTCGTCCTCGACATGGGGCAGTCGGTGCGCATTCTCGATCTCGCCAAACAGATGATCCGCATGAGTGGACTTGAAGTGCAGGACGAGGACCATCCTGACGGTGATATCCCCATTGTTTTCACTGGCTTGCGCAAAGGGGAGAAGCTCTACGAGGAGCTGTTGATCGGTAACAACCCCATCGGCACCGCGCATCCCAAGATCATGCGTGCCGAGGAAGAGATGCTGGAGTGGGATAAGTTACAGGCGTTGCTGGCGGGGATTAGGGAAGCAGCGGATAGCTTCGACAGGGAACGAATCCGCGAATTGGTACTCAAAGCTGCAAATGCACAACTGCCCGCCGAACTCCCAGCCGCACCGGCGCGGGTACTCAAGGCGGTCAAATCCGTCAAATAGCGTCCAGCAGCGGGAATTTCACCACGCGCTGGATGCGCATCATTCGAATAGGGAAATAATATGACAATACTCGTAGCCGGGGGCGCGGGCTATATCGGTTCGCACACTTGCATTGAACTGATTGCCGCAGGCCAGGATGTGGTCGTCGTCGACAACTACTACAACAGCTCGCCCGAAGCGCTGCGTCGGGTCGAGGAGATCACCGGAACGAAAATCCAGTCCTACCGCGCCGATGTCCGCGACCGCACAGCGATGGATGCGATCTTTTCCGGCCATGACATCAGCGCCGTCATCAACTTTGCCGGCCTCAAAGCGGTGGGTGAATCGGTCGAGAAACCGCTTGAATATTATGACAACAACGTCGCCGGCATGGTGGCTTTGGCGCAGGTGATAGCCGCGCACGATGTAAAAACCATCGTTTTCAGTTCGTCGGCGACGGTCTATGGCGATCCGGCCAGCCTGCCGATCAAAGAGGACTTCCCGCTGTCGGCCACCAACCCCTATGGCCGCTCCAAGCTGATCGTCGAGGAGATCCTGCGCGATCTGTTCGTGTCTGACGACAGCTGGCGCATTGGACTGCTGCGCTATTTCAATCCGGTCGGCGCACATGTCTGTGGCCGCATTGGGGAGGACCCGAACGACATCCCCAACAACCTCATGCCGTTCATTTCCCAGGTTGCTGTTGGCAAGCTAGAGCGGCTGCGCGTCTTCGGTAACGACTACGATACCCACGATGGCACCGGCGTGCGTGATTACATCCATGTCGTCGATCTGGCCAAAGGTCACGTCAAGGCCATCGAAGCGTTGCAGCGCGACGACAACGGGCAGGTGCTTACCGTCAATCTGGGTACCGGGCAGGGCTATTCCGTGCTCGACATGGTCAAAGCCTTTGCCAAGGCATCGGGCGTCGATGTGCCTTACGAAATCGTCGATCGGCGCCCCGGCGACATCGCTGCCTGTTATGCCGATCCATCCTACGCCAAGGCGGTGCTGGGCTGGCAAGCCGAGTTCGGCATCGACGAAATGTGCGCCGACACTTGGCGCTGGCAGTCGAACAACCCGAATGGGTATGCTGGCGACTGATCGCCACATTGCCGGGGTTTCGGTGCGCACCTGATCGGCGCTCACCCTACGCGTTCTGTTCGAACGAAGCTGAAGTCGGCAGGGTGTGCACACCGTTGTCGCTGTCAGGGTACTTCGTCGCACCAGCCGGTTTGTGCCACAATACCGCTTTTGACGACGACAGTTTCAATGCCCGGAAAAGTATATATCCAGACCCACGGTTGCCAGATGAACGAGTACGATTCGGCGCGCATGCTCGATGTGCTCGAATCGGAGATGGGGATGCGGGTCACCGCCGAGGCGGAAGATGCCGACCTGTTGCTGCTCAACACCTGTTCCATCCGTGAGAAGGCGCAGGAAAAGGTGTTCTCCCTGCTGGGGCGTTGGCGTCAGCTCAAGCAGCAGAAGCCGGAGCTGGTCATCGGTGTCGGCGGTTGCGTCGCCAGCCAGGAGGGGGATGCGCTGCGCGAGCGTGCGCCGTATGTCGATGTCGTGTTCGGGCCACAAACCTTGCATCGCCTGCCGGCGATGGTGCGTGAAGCGCGCTTGAAGCATATCCCCGTCGTTGATATCTCCTTTCCTGAAATCGAAAAGTTCGACAACTTGCCCGAGCCGAAGGCCGATGGCGTCAGCGCCTTTGTCTCGGTGATGGAGGGTTGCAGTAAATATTGCACCTTCTGCGTCGTGCCCTACACACGTGGCGAAGAGATCAGCCGTCCGTTCGACGATGTGATTGCCGAAGTCGCGGCGCTGGCGCAGCAGGGTGTGCGCGAGGTGAACCTGCTGGGGCAGAACGTCAACGCCTATCGCGGGGCGATGCACGATGGTGAGATCGCCGATTTGGCGTTGCTGATCAGCTATATCGCCGCCATCGACGGCATCGACCGCATCCGTTACACCACCTCGCATCCGGTCGAATTCTCCGACCGTTTGATTCAGGTCTATGGTGAAGTGCCCGAACTGGTCAGCCACCTTCACCTGCCGGTGCAGAGTGGCTCCGACCGCGTACTGGCAGCGATGAAGCGTGGCCATACCGCGCTCGAATACAAGTCCAAGATCCGCCGCCTGCGAGAGCTGCGTCCCGGTATCAGCCTGTCATCGGATTTCATTATCGGCTTTCCAGGCGAGACCGATGCCGATTTCGAACAGACCATGCAGCTGATCGAGGATATCGGTTTCGATCACTCCTTCAGCTTTATCTACAGCGCCCGCCCGGGCACGCCGGCGGCGTCGTTTGCCGACGATGTTTCCGCCGACGTGAAGAAGGCGCGGTTGGCGCGGCTGCAGGCGCGCATTCTGGAGATGGCGAACGATATCAGCCGTTCCATGCTTGGTTCGACGCAGACGATATTGGTCGAACGGCCATCGCGGAAGGACCCTGGCATCATGGCGGGGCGCACCGAGAACAATCGCGTCGTCAATTTTGCCGCTGATGAATCGCTGATCGGTGAGTTCGTCAGCGTTCGCATCACCGAAGCCCTGCCCAATTCCTTGCGGGGAGAGTTTGTCGATGTCGTGCCCGCCCTGATGCGCAAGGCCAGCTGATCGATGAGTGGCAAGCTCCATACCGTCGATTTCACCATTGGCCCCGAAGACAACGAACGTCAGGCCAATCTGGCCGGCCAGTTCGATGAACATCTGCGCCAGATCGAGCGCAGGCTCGGCGTCGAAATCAACAATCGTGGCGTGCAGTTTCAGGTGATTGGCTCGGCGCAATCCGCCGCCGCAGCGGTGGAGTTGCTGCGTGAACTCTATGCGCTGACCGCCGATGAAGTGCTCGAACCCGCCAAGGTGCATCTTTACCTGCAGGAATCCGGCGTCGATCAGCTGCTGGATCGCCGGCGGGATGAAGACGAAGTCGCCGTGCGCACACGCAAAGGCCTGATTCGGGCGCGGGGCATGAATCAGGCGCAATATCTGCGCGATATTCGCGACTACGATCTGGCATTCGGCGTCGGCCCGGCGGGTACCGGCAAAACCTATCTTGCCGTGGCCAGCGCAGTTGAGGCGCTGGAAAGCGAGCGCGTCAGCCGCCTGCTGCTGGTGCGGCCTGCAGTCGAGGCCGGCGAGCGGTTGGGCTTCCTGCCCGGGGATCTGGCGCAGAAGATCGATCCCTATCTGCGCCCGATGTACGACGCGCTCTACGAAATGCTCGGCTTCGAAAAGGTCAACAAGTTGCTCGAGCGCAATGTCATCGAGATCGCGCCGCTGGCCTATATGCGTGGGCGCACGTTGAACGAGGCGTTCATCATTCTCGATGAGGCGCAGAACACCACCGTGCAGCAGATGAAGATGTTCCTGACGCGCATCGGTTACGGTTCCCATGCGGTCGTGACTGGCGATGTCACCCAGACCGACCTGCCGCGCGGCACCGAATCCGGTCTGCGCCAGGCCATCAAGATTCTCAAGGATGTCGAGGGCGTCGGCTTCAACTTCTTCACCGCCCGCGATGTTGTGCGTCATCCGCTGGTGCGCCGCATCGTCGAAGCCTATGAAAAGTCGGAAGGCGGCGGGAGCTGAGTTTGGCACTTCAGGCAGAGCTGCAACATGTCGCCACGGCTGAAGATGTCCCGCCGCAAGCGCAGTTTCAGCAATGGCTCGATACCACATTCCCCGAGCTGGATGGCCAGACCGTCCTGATCCGGGTTGTCGATCCCGGGGAAAGCTGCCAGCTCAACCGCGACTATCGTGGCAAGGACTACCCCACCAATGTGCTGTCGTTTCCGTTCGAGGTGCCGGAAGGCATCCCCAACGCGCATCTTGGCGACCTTGTGATCTGCGCCGATGTGGTGGCACAGCAGGCGCAAGATCAGGGTAAACCGGTGCAACATCACTGGGCGCACATGCTGATCCATGGCGTTCTTCATCTGCTTGGGTACGACCACATCGAAGCAGACGAGGCCGAAACGATGGAGTCCATCGAAATCCGCCTGCTGGAGAAACTGGGTATTCCCAACCCCTATTGACCGCTCCGCTGGCATCGACAGAAACAGCGCGTTTGTCCATTTATCTCCTCCGGCACCGTGACATCGTTGCTGGTAATGTGATTTCTGACATGTTTCCAAGTTGTTAAAATTCAGACAAATAGGGTACATTGCAAATTCCTCAATCAACCACCACAGGAATGAACGAAGACCTTCCGTCGCCGTCGGAACACGGCAATTGGCTGGAACGACTGGCCAAGTCATTGATCGGCACACCGTCCGATCGCACGCAACTCCTTGAAACCCTACGCCAGGCGCAGCGCCAGAATCTGCTCGATCCCGATGTTTTGAGCATGATCGAGGGTGCCTTGCAGGTGTCCGAGATGCAGGTTCGCGACATCATGATTCCGCGGGTGCAGATGGAGACCTTGAACGACACCGACACCCTGGAGCAGATGCTGCCGACCATTATCGAATCCGGCCACTCGCGGTTTCCAGTGGTCTCGGACAAGAAGGACACCGTTATCGGCCTGATTCTGGCGAAAGACCTGCTGCGCTACCTTGCCAGCGATAACAGGGAGTCCTTTGTACTCAAGGACATCTTGCGTCCGGCCGTGTTCATCCCCGAAAGCAAGCGCCTCAATGTGCTGCTGAACGATTTCCGCAATCGCCGCAACCACATGGCGATTGTCGTCGATGAGTATGGTGCGGTCTCCGGCCTGATCACCATCGAAGACGTGCTTGAGCAGATCGTCGGCGAAATCGACGATGAGCATGATGTCGATGAGGTGGAAAACGCGATCCTTGTGCAGGACGACAACCGCTTCACCGTCAAGGCGCTGACCCCGCTGGAGGAGTTCAATGAGTACTTCGGCACTCGTTTCGATGAAGATGAGTTCGATACCGTAGCCGGCCTGGTCGTCAAGCATTTTGGCCATCTGCCGAGCAATGGTGAAACCGTTCGTATCGACGGGCTCGAATTCAAGGTGTTGAAGGCCGACAGCCGACGGGTTCATTTGCTGGAAGTACGGCGGGTGGCGCAGTAACCCGTAAACTCTCGTCATGCAGCGGCTTGCCTGGACTTCTCACCGGGTCGCAGTAGTGAACTGGCGTGAAATCCGGGCTCGAAAGCACCGTAGCCGTTAACGCTCCGCTATAATTGGAGTTCCTCTTTTTTCCGGTGCTTCCCCGCGGATACTTCGGTGCGCTTTTTTCAATCCCGTTTTTTCGTTCATGCTGCGGCACTGCTGGCCGGTGCCGCACTGGTGCTCGCATTCGCGCCATTTTTCCTCTGGCCACTGGCCATGCTCGCGCCGGCGGCGCTGATGTTGCTATGGCTCAAGGCGCCGTCACGCTGGGCAGTCTCCATTGGCTATTGCTTTGGCCTCGGTTTTTTCGGCTTCGGTGTATCCTGGGTTTTCCACAGCATCTACGAGTTTGGTCAGGCGCCATTCGCCTTTGCAGCGTTGCTGACGCTGATATTCGTTCTTATCTTCGCACTCTATCCGGCACTGCTCGGTTGGCTTCAGCGCCCGGCTGATCCCACACAGCAACACATGGGATGGCGCTTGCTGGTCGTGATGCCCGCCGCTTGGGTCTGCCTGGAATGGTTGCGTGGCTGGCTCTTTACTGGCTTCCCGTGGTTGCAGCTCGGTTATTCGCAATTGCTGGCCGATGGCGGAACGATATTCGCCGCTGTTGCGCCGGCTACGGGTGTACTGGGCATCAGCTATATCGTCATGTTGAGCGTGGGGTTGATGCTGCTCTTGCTGCTGGGCAGGGGGTGGCCAAGATGGGGGGCGCTGGCTGGCATTGTGACGCTTGCGGCCGGACTGTATGGCCTGGGACATCAGCATTGGAGCAAGCCTGTCGGAGACCCCATTACCGTGGCGCTGGTGCAGGGCAATATTGCGCAGGAAAACAAGTGGGAACCTGATTGGCTGATTCCGACGGTCGAACGCTATTCGCGGCTTACCGACGCGCATATGGACGCGGATCTCATTGTCTGGCCAGAGGTGGCGTTGCCCGGCACTTATCAGTTGTTCAGAGATTTTGTCCTCAATCCGATCCAGCGCGAACTGGAGAAGTATGGGGCAGAGTTGCTGACAGGGGTGCTGTACGAAGGTGACGCGGGCCGCATATACAACAGCCTGGTTCGTATCGGCGATGATCCCGAGTTCTATTTCAAGCGCCATCTGGTGCCGTTTGGTGAGGTTATTCCGTTTCGGGAGTGGATGCCGTGGCTGAACAAACTGGTGCTGGTGGCTGTCGACGATCTCCAACCCGGTACCGAACCTGTGCTGCTGCACGCAGCCGGGCAGGTCATTGGCAGCTCGATCTGCTATGAAGATGCCTTTGGCGAGGAGATGGCTGATTTTCTACCGCAGGCGACAATGCTGGTCAATGTCAGCAATGATGCCTGGTTTGGTCCCACCATCGCGCCGGAACAGCATTTGCAGATCGCGCAGATGCGCGCGTTGGAACTTGGGCGCCCGTTGCTGCGCGCAACCAACACCGGCGTCACCGCGATCATCGACGCCCAGGGACGGGTGACTGCCCGTGCACCGGTATTCGAGACAACGGTGCTCACCGGAGAGATAAGCGGTCGGCGTGGTTATACTCCCTTTGCCCGCTGGCGCAATCTTCCTTTGATTGCACTATTGGCGATCCTGGTGATTGCCGGCGCAACAATAATCAAGCGAAAGGAGAAGTCACAATGACATCACGAATCGTTACGGTCGCAGCGTTGATGGCACTGCCACAGATGGTCGGCGCAGGGGTTGGTATCAATGCATCGGGCAATGCCGCCGGCAACCTGTTCTATGGCGGCAGTCTGGGTGCGAGCTTTGGTGATGTGGATTATATCGATATTGCGCCGATGGTCGGCATGCACCTGACCCCGGCACTGTCGGCAGGCGTCAGTTTCCTGTATCGCCATGTCAACGATAGTCGAGGCACGAAAACACTGAAAACCAACGACTATGGCACGACGCTTTTTACCCGCTATCATTTTGGTCCTTCGTTTTTCCTCGAAGCCGACTACGAATATCTCGATCATGAATTCTTCCGTCCCGACCTGAGCAAAGACCGCAAACAGTTCAATAGCGTGCTTGCCGGTGGTGGCGTCACCTCCTCACTGGGTGGCCGGGTGTCGTCCTATTTTTCCGTGCTCTATAACTTCTCCTGGGATCAGGATGACAGCCCTTATGCCGACCCGTGGACGATCCGCTTCGGTGTGGGTGTCGGCTTCTGAATGCTTGTTGAATAGTTATGTTGAAAAATGCTCATTCGTCCACATTGTCAAATTGAGTAACAGACATTCGGACAACAGAACAGGAGCGTAACAACAATGAGTACTTTTTCACTGGAAAAGGAACGCTGGCACGACTACTTCGACAATTTCTCTCGTGTCATGGAGCCGGTGCCTGCCACGCTGGAGATTGCATCAGAGGCCATCGGTGACCAGAAGGCAGCAGAGAACAAGACGCTGAATGGCATTACCTACGATCCCAAGGATGATGTATTGGAGCTTCAATTGGGTGATGAGGTCGACCACCTGATTCACGGGCCGCAGGAGATTTATATTACCGAGGATGACAACGGCTTTTCCGCAATGGAAGCGGTCGACAAGGATGGCGCCAAGCACATTCTCATTCTCAATCCCTGATCAGACCCACGCGCCTCTCGATCAAAGATTCAACAGCTTAGTCGTTGTTGAATCTGGCGGCACTAGCCTGTGCCGCGCGAGGGCGTTGTTTTAGGAGGTGCAGGCTTCGATGATAGCAGGCGTGTTGTAGCGTCAGCCGGGCGGCGGTATCCTTCGCCTTTCCTTTCAACCGCCTGGCTTTTCATGCAAGAACAATACGACCCGCAGGATATTGAGACACGCGCGCAGCAGTACTGGAACGAGCACGATTCGTTCAAGGCCACTAAAGATCCCGACCGCGAAAAATTCTACTGCCTGTCGATGTTCCCCTATCCGTCGGGGAAGCTGCATATGGGCCATGTGCGCAACTACACCATTGGCGATGTCATTTCCCGCTATCAGCGCATGCAGGGCAAGAATGTCATGCAGCCCATGGGCTGGGATGCCTTTGGCCTGCCGGCGGAGAACGCGGCGCTGAAGAACAAGGTGCCGCCGGCGAAGTGGACCTACGAAAACATCGACTACATGCGTGGACAGTTGCAACGGCTGGGTTTTGGCTACGACTGGAGTCGTGAGCTGGCGACCTGTCAGCCGGAATATTATCGCTGGGAGCAGTGGTTCTTCACCAAGCTCTATGAAAAAGGGCTGGTCTATAAAAAGATGGCCACCGTCAACTGGGACCCGGTGGATCAGACCGTGCTCGCCAACGAGCAGGTCATCGACGGCAAGGGCTGGCGCTCCGGCGCGGTGGTGGAGCGCAAGGAAATTCCGCAGTGGTTCATCCGCATCACCGCCTATGCTGAGGAGCTGCTGAACGACCTCGACCAGCTCGACGGCTGGCCGGAGCGGGTCAGGGCGATGCAGCGCAATTGGATCGGCCGCTCTGAAGGGGTCGAGATGCGTTTTGGCCTTGAGCAGCCGGTGGCGGGTGTCGAGTCGTTCGAAATTTACACCACGCGCCCGGATACGCTGATGGGCGTCACCTATGTGGCGCTGGCGGCGGAACATCCAATCGTGCTCGAACTGGCGAAGAACAACGCACAATTGCAGGCCTTCGTCGATGAATGCAAGGCGACCACCACGGCCGAGGCCGATCTGGCGCTGATGGAAAAGAAGGGCATGGACACCGGCTTGAAAGCGGTGCATCCGCTGACCGGCCGGGCCGTGCCCGTCTGGGTCGCCAATTTCGTGCTGATGGACTACGGCTCGGGTGCGGTGATGAGCGTACCGGCGCACGATCAGCGCGATTGGGAATTTGCCCGCGCTTATGGGCTGCCGATTGAACAGGTGATCGCGCCAGCCGATGGCAGCAGTGTGGATCTGACCCAAGGCGCGTTTACCGACAAGGGCGTGCTGGTCAACTCCGGTGAATTCGACGGGCTGACATCGGCGCAGGCTTTCGATGCCATTGCCGAGGCGCTGCGCCAGCGCGGCTTGGGGGAGCGCAAGGTCAACTACCGTCTGCGTGACTGGGGTGTGTCGCGGCAGCGCTACTGGGGCGCGCCGATCCCGATGCTGACGCTGGAGGATGGTTCGGTGGTGCCGGTGCCTGACGATCAATTGCCAGTGGTGCTGCCGGAAGATGTCGTCATGGATGGCGTGCATTCGCCGCTGAAGGCCGACCCCGAGTGGGCGAAAACGAGCTACAACGGCCAGCCGGCCACGCGTGAGACCGACACCTTCGATACCTTCATGGAGTCGTCGTGGTACTACGCACGTTACTGCTCGCCTGACGCCGACAGCATGCTGGACGAACGTGCCAACTACTGGCTGCCGGTGGATCAATATGTCGGCGGCATCGAGCACGCGGTACTGCATCTGCTGTATGCGCGTTTTTTCCACAAGCTGTTGCGGGATGCCGGGTTAGTCGAATCGGATGAGCCTTTCGCAAACCTGCTGACCCAGGGCATGGTGCTGGCCGAAACCTTCTATCGGGTGGACGAGAGCGGCGCGACGCACTGGTATTCGCCGGCCGATGTCGAGATTGTGCGTGATGAAAAAGGCGGCATCAGCCAAGCGATTCTGCGCGAGGACGGCCAGCCGGTAGAAATCGGCGGCATTACCAAGATGTCGAAGTCGAAGAACAACGGCATCGACCCGCAGCTGATGATCGACCGCTATGGCGCTGATACCGTGCGCCTGTTCATGATGTTTGCCGCACCGCCGGATCAGTCATTGGAGTGGTCCGACTCCGGCGTCGAAGGCGCTCACCGTTTTCTGCGGCGGCTGTGGCGGGTGGTCACCGAGCATGTTAGCGCGGGCCCGGTGCCAGCGCTGAATGTCGATGGCCTCGACGACGCGCTGAAAAAGCTGCGAGGCAAGACCCACCAGACCATTGCCAAGGTCAGTGACGACATAGGCCGCCGCTACACCTTCAATACCGCCATCGCCGCCTGCATGGAGCTGATCAACGAGATCGGCAAGGTCAGCGACGATTCGGACGCCGCTCGGGCCGTGCGCCATGAAGCCCTCGAAGCGGTCGTGCTGATGCTGTCCCCCATCGTGCCGCATATCACTCATGCGCTGTGGCAGTTGCTGGGGCATGACGAGGCCATCGTCGATGCTTCCTGGCCCCAGGCCGATGAGCAGGCGCTGGTGCAGGACACGATCGAAATGGTGTTTCAGGTCAACGGCAAGGTGCGTGGCAAAGTCGAGGTGCCAGTGGATCTGCCGCGTGAAGAAGTTGAAAAGCTCGCGCTGGCCAATCCCAATGTACAGAAATTTACTGACGGCAAGCAGGTGCGCAAAGTGATCGTCGTGCCGGGTCGGTTGGTCAATATCGTCGCCAACTGATGCAGCGGCGCGCCTTTATTCATAGGATGTTGTTACCGCTCGTTGTTGCGGTTCCAGGCTGTGGATTCCGCCTGCGCGGCAGCAGTTCGGCGATTTCACTGTCATCGGTGCTGCCCGAAGTTGTCATCGACGGGGTCGACATCGAAATCGGCTTTGGCCGCCGGCTTGCCGACGCACTGACACGCGCTGGCGTCAAACTCGCGACCGAGGCGGATGATGACCTGCCTGTGCTCGAAATCGGTGAGTTCGATGAATCACGTCGGGTACTCAGTGTCGATCGTGACGTGCGGGCACGGGAATATGCGCTCATCAGCAAGGTGCGTTTCCGCCTGCTTTCCGAGCCTGGCGCTGCGCCAGGTGACTGGCATGTGGTCGAAACGCGGCGTGATCTCGTCGTCGATCCCTTTCAGGTGCTCGGCTCGGAGCAGGAAGAAAAGCGCATGCGGCGTGAAATGGAAGAAGACTTGGTGCAGCGCATTGTGCTCGTGTTGCGGCAGAAGAAGTAGGGCGGCATGCAGCTTCGCAACCTCTTCGCCGATCTGCCCGCAACGCTCGATGAGGAGTATTTCGAGACGATTTTGCAAACCGGGCATTTCCGTCTGGAACGCATCGTATCGCAGATGCACGCTACACCTGCTGGACAGTGGTACGATCAAAAAGAGGACGAATGGGTGTTGCTGCTCAGTGGCGGCGCGACCTTGACGGTCGAAGGCGAGGAAGGGCCGGTGACGCTGAAACCCGGTGATTCGCTGCTGCTACCGGCGCATCGGAAACATCGCGTTGAAGCGACCGCGCCGGGAGAGAAAACGGTCTGGCTGGCGCTGCATTATACTAGTTAACGCCAGCGGGTAGGTTGTGCAAAGCGCAGCGTGCCCAACAATAGCGCAGGTAGCGTCTTTGGGCACGCCACTGATGCTCCTTCCCCACTTGAGCAATGCCATTAAGTTAAGCACTAACACAATGATTTATATGGTATAATCCATCAAAACATTAACCAGCTAGAGGAACAAGCAATGGCACTGACAACCCTGATTTAAATCTACTTATGATGCAATT
>JALSHZ010000100.1 GCA_026981985.1 Gammaproteobacteria bacterium
TCATGCCGATAGACGATACGAAAAGGTGGCTGGATCAGCTCCCTCAAAAAAGGCTGGTCGAACTCAGGCACGATTCGACCCAGCTCAGGATGCGTTCCAAGCGCCTCGATCCGTTGGAAGATCTCGGTGATAAGCCTCTCCCCGACATCGGGAACGCCTTGTTCCGCATACCAAAGCCGGATTTCCTCCAGATCGGCAACCGCCGACTCCGCAAAGCGGATAGTGACCTCACCCAATGACATCACTCCGAAGCTGACAGCCCGAGTCGGGCCTTTGCCTCGTCCAGGGGAAGCTCCCTCCCGGCGTCGAGATCAGCAAGACCGGCTACCACCGCCCGCATGAATTCACGCTCTTCCTCTGCGGCCTCATAATCCGTAACCGATTGTACTACGGCTACCCCGCGCCCACGGCTTGTCAGGAGTACCGGCCGGTGCGCCTCGGTGGCATGCCGAACCACCTTACCCGGATTGACCTTCAAATCGGTCAGCGGCACGACGTCTTCGGAAAATTTGATACTCATTGACCACCTCTATTAGCTCGCCTAAATGGTGCTGATTATAGCACCTGATAACAGCACCTACCAAGAGGGCTATCGATCGTTGCCCCGCCGTTATCCCGATGTGCTGATTGAGTTGCTATCTGTCGGTTTGTGAGCATTCATGAAGGAGGCACAACACAGGAGAGCAACCTATGAGATATGAGCAGACGGTTTTCAATCATATGAACCAACAACAGCTGGCCGAATACTGGGGCATCTCGACACGTACCCTTGAGCGCTGGCGGTCGATCGGCTGGGGACCGAAATTTATAAAGATCGGCGGACGGGTGCTTTATCGGGTGGAAGACATCCTTGAGTACGAGGCCCAGCACCTCGCCGACTCTACCAAGTCCCGCGTCCATCACGAGCCCCCAGCAGATATCCAGCCCGCCTCTGCCAACAAGGCGCGTACCACCCCGTCGGCAACGAGGGCAGCGGAACCAGCCTGGAAACCGATCACCGCAAAAATTCAGGAAGGTCTGCTTATTTTCGAAATCCCGACAGAATTTCGGTGTAACGCTGGGGATCTGGAATATTGTCTGGCCGATGGAGAGCTCCGCCTCAGGACCGGCAGGATGTCTTTGGGGAAAGCACTGCGAGTGGCAGCAGGTAAGTAATCGAAAATTATTTTGTGCTTAGAGTAATAGTAAGCTTTCTTGATCTAGCCCTCGTCCCGACTCTAATAGAGCTTGATATAGATGTATGGCAGTGGCATCTCCCGATGATTCGATCAGAGTCCTGTCTGATTTTGATTTGAGCTTCTCAGGGTTCCCAAACCTTCGGAGCAATTCTGGAAGGTTGTCTGGCACGTACATGCTAACTGACTCTCCAAGCCTGACTTTAGCCAGCAGGTAGTTCTTGATCCCCACCAGGTCGTAGTCGGAAAATATCAAGTAGGAAGGAGCACGTTCCGTCTCTGTCAGCCAATCCAGAAGGGCCTTAGAGAGCCAACCGCTGTAGTAGAGGACACTACCCTGGAAGCCGATCCTTTCGAAATACTGCTTCCCGTACACGACGAGATCCAGATTCTCAACAAGACCTACCGGCTGTTCGGTATGCCACTGGTCGCCAGGTCTGACAACGAGAGATGCGATACCGAACCTGGCCACATGATCGGAGATATCAAGAGTGTGCTGGCCATCTGTCCACTGCGCATTACTGGCTGTAGACATGGTCAGCAAAAGTGCGTCATCATGTCCCTTGTGTGCGTCCCCGTGCAAGGCGACCGCTTTAGCCTTTGGCGTCAGACTCTCTAAATCACCTCCGTAGCCTGTGGACTGGAGCAGCCCACGAACAGCCGCCTCATCTGCGATGGAATACTTCGCGCCTGCGCCAGATTTCTCCCACCTGATAAATCCGGCATTGTGGATATTTGCGATGTCTGCCTTAGCAGCTCTTGGGATGCTGGATGCTGGCAGTGAGCCGACCACAAGTAGACGGCTCAGCCACTGACGCGAGGCGTTACGCATCAGTCGACTCCTCGACAGGCTCTTCTATCTTCGATAGACGGAACCAGTCCTCCTGATCGACGTAGATGCGCCCACCGACCTCATTCAAGCCGATCCAATAGTCTGCCGTAGCCTGCGCCTCCACTGAGGCAAACACGGGTACAAAACCAGCCGGCAAACATTGATCAATCAGAGTCTGCTGGTTGGCTGGGTCAATTTGACCTGCCTCATCAATGTAGATCGGAATATTGACGACCTGCCCATCCTTGATGAAAAGTAGGCGGTTAAGCAGTATGACGTTGAGGATGACCTTGACAGTCAGCCCTGTGCCTGTGGACTGGATATTGGCATCATTGAAACTGCTGGTGACTTTTCCACTTTCTAGTTCAACCTCAATACCCATGTTGAACAGGCTCTCCAGCGAGAGCTTGACGTTCTTTCTGGAAATAAGGTCATCAAGCTGCCTGACCGCACGGTGCACGCTTTCTGGGTCGCTGAAGATGGAGTCTTGGTCAACAATCTCCTTCACAGCCCTGAGGATGTCGTTATTGCCATCCACGATGAACTCGATGCGATTGATGTTTGATATCTTGCGCGAATTCATCTGGCGATTAAAACGCCTGATTTCGTGCACGAAAGTATCGAAGCGGTCTGTAAGCCCCTTCAACAGCGCTCCAATTTCCTGGCTAACAGCCTTCTGGCAGTTCTCCTGCTGCTTGATGTACTCGTCCGTACCCTCGATAGCCTCAATCAGCTCCCGTATCGTGGTGTCCTCATCTTGGCCGCTGGTAAAGCGCAGACCATTCTTGCCTTCGATAATGGCAAGGCGTTGTTCGATATGTTCTCTGGTCGTGCGTCTGGCCTCAAGCGCAATAAGATAGGTGTCGATCATATCTTCAAGCGCGGTAGGCAGCCTGTGAAGAGGTTCTGTGCCCATAGGCTCCGAGCTTGGAATCGGAACGACCCGACTGTACTTCTCAACCAGCGAGGAAAGACCATTTTCCTTCTTGGCCTTGTCGGCAACAAAGGACTGCTTTGCCTCGCCGAGCTTGAGCAGTTTGTCAGTAATGCCGCGAAGTTCCGTTCTTGCTTCTTCCAGAGCAAAAGTAACTTCTGCGAGGCTCCCTTCGAGTTCCGCCTTTCCCTTCTTGGCTTCAAGAAATGCCTGATACTCGGCGAGATTGCGTTCCTCTTCCTTGATTTTGGCGAGCAGGTCATTCTTTATTTGCTCCATCCCTTTGTAGTCGAGCGCCACCTCTAAATCACGCTCAAGCTCTGATTTGCGTTTTTCTAGGCGGGCAAGGTTTTCCTGGATCGTTTCGTAATTGAAGTAGTCGTCGATGTCTATTGGCTGTAGTTTTTCGAGGTTGACCTTAATACGGCCATCGTCGTAATAGCCGCCCTGGCACTTGGATAGTGCCTCTCTGATATACTCAAATAGCTGCTCCTCATCCAATACAGCAACACCGTCCTCACCAATAGGAAGTGACGAAAGCAAATCCCTATTGAGCAGCTTCGCGATGGTCTGGATTTGCGATTCACCAAAGTGCTCAGTCAGAACAAACAGTAGGTTGTTGTCGATGGCCGACATCCGGGCGGTAAGGTCTTTTGCCTGCTGGTTGACGCTCTTGAGGTCGGCCCGTATGCCTTTGATGTCCTCTGGGTGGGTGCGCTGAAGCTCTCCGACAAGACGTTCAACTTCGGCCTGCATCTTGCCGATTTGCTGCTGAATCTGTTCTACTGCACCATACAGGGCAAACTTCGTCTCACCTTCTTCGATAGCGGCAAGCTGCATCTTCAGTCCATCTTCCTTGATAGCCAGCTCTTGGATGGAATTCTGAAGCGGGGTCTGCGTCTCACTGAGATCCTTCATTCGCGGCTCGATAGAGGATATTTCACGCTCAATACCCTGAATCTCTTTTTCACGTCGCTCTCGCTCTTCCTCGTAAGCAGTTGTGATTGGCGAGAAGAGCGCCCGTAAAATGCCATAGGCTTCATCGCAGGACGCCTTAGCCTCTGCGAGTTTCTTTACATCCGGTGCAATCCTGATAGCTGTGTCAGTCCTGGCTTTAGCGCTCTCTACCTCCTCATTCAGGATACGGTATCTTGCCATGAAATCGACGGCATTCGAGCCTTCACCGGGAAGCAGGACATCAATCAAGAGACGCTTCATCTCGTCGAGATTGACGTTATTCATATGCAGCAGGTTCTTAAACACGCGGATGAACAGGCGATAGTTCTCATCGGTCATGCTCCGCAGGCGGAATACCCCAACCGTGAACTTCTCATCGTTCGGGAGCGTGATGGTTTTACCCATCAAGGCGTCACGCATCTGCTTAGGATGTAGGGATTTCACCCAAACGCCACGCTTGCCGAGGTGGGCGACAAGCTCCTTGTAGTTGCGTACCTGTTTATCCTCTGCTTCGCCATCACCAATAAGGAAATCTTCGATATCCAACTTCGCCTGGTAGGCGAACAACTGGTAGTCGTAGCCCGAAGCCTGTCCTTTGCCTGCTGTGCCGACGACATAGGTGCCAGTCTCAGTAACGATCTCGGAGACGACATAACTGTTGTCGTACGGAAAATAGTATTTTCTCGTGTCCTCATTGCTGCGGGGAAACGACATGTCGTTCATGTTACTGAGAAACGGAAACTGGAGCGCGTTGATCGCCGTGGATTTGCCTCGGTTGTTCGGCGCAGAAATCGACAGCGGCCTATCCAGAGGGAAATCGCCGAGAGAGTAGCTGGCTGTATTCAGGAGAAGCAGTCGGCGAATGCCATAGAAGATGTTAGTCATCGGATTCTCCTTCATCAGGCTGCGCATTCTCCCGATCAGCCACCTCCGTGAACATGGTTACAAACCTAGATACGGTCTTCCTGAACTTGATTAGGCTGCCGTCAACAAGCATAAGGAAGCCGTGCTTATGCAACCCGTTCACAATCTTCAAAAGTTCCTTCTCGTTAGTAACATCGAGCTGACTCATTACCTTCTTGTACTGCTCGACGGTTAGGTGCGGTAGTTGATTGAGATAAAAGTGCTCCTCGGTCAGCGATGTGACAGGCTCCTTCCCTTTGTCGGCCAGCCAGTCATACATAATGGCCATAAAAGCAGTGAACCGCTTGCTGAGTTCGTTAATCCTCTCGTCCGTAGGCAGGAAGTAGAAAATTCCGTCCACCCCATCGGAGAGCCTATAACCAAGAATGTTGAACAGGTTTCGATAGTAGTCTGCATTTTCCGTAAGACTTCTGTAGATGTCTCCATCCTCAATACAGATGTGATATCCACTCGACAACTTTGCGAAAATCTCGCTTATGGCGTGAGGAAAGGTTGGCGGATAGTTATGCATTGGTGCTCTCCACAGCTAGCGATGGCCCCTCAATCCGGTGGGTTGCCGTTCGATACGTCTTCCTCACACCCCGTTCTACAACAAGGCTGGACTGGGAAAATGCAAGCAACACGATGTCGAGAATCTTGTTAGTAGGATGCTCTGGAAAGTGATCTATGGCCCACGCCATCATGTCCTCGATGGGTAGGTCTTCTTTCACTTGCTTAAGCACTGTATTGATATTCAACGGTGGCGTTCTGACAGCAGCCTTACGCTCTTCAGAAGCGGGAGCCGTTATCCTGGGAGCCGGCCTTTCTTCAACCTCCTTGACGCCGAAGTAGTAAGCGAGGAGAGCACTGTTCGGTGAAACCATCGAGATCCTAGGGCGGCGGTAAATCAGCAATGTTGCGTATTCCTCTACAACCTTGACGCGACCCTTCTGAAGGTGGTCCAGCACAACGGACGCGCCTCTGGTCACTTTGGAATTGAGCCTGGCTACTTCGTAGAGCGGCTTTAGTACATCGCGGGCAACCTGAAAATTCCGCAAGATATGCCAGCGCATGTCATTGAGCATCTGTAGCACGCTGCGGATATTGGACACTTCCGATATCAATGCGCCGGCTGAATCCAGGTTGCTGATAGCCTGTCCCATTCGACCAATGGCGCTATCGATAATGGTGTCAAAGGCACCGTGCGCCTCGATCATCTCGCCCATAGGTGTGATGTATTGCTCCCAAGCATCAATGACATCGGCATATCGCTGGCGAAGTGGCTTATTGGTTTCCTGCTTCTTTGCCTCAGCAACGATGTTTCGGATCGCCTGAAGGTTGTTATGGACTTGGTGTTTGATGTCTTGTGTATGTTGCCAGAGCTTCTTCGCACCGCTAGCGATAGCGTGATCATCGTGTTCTGTTGTGGCGTGAAGTAGTCGCTGACTCAGCTCGTCCAGGTGAGCGATGTGAGCCTGAATGCTTTCGGAGAGGCCAAGGCGATGCTCTTGGAGTAGCTGGCTGATGATTGTCTCGGCCAAGCCGCCGAGCTGATAAAGCGTTTCACCCGAGAGAGGTTGCCCCAAAATCCCCAGGTCGATCAGGCGCTCTAACAGCGAATAAGCATCCGCATTTGGTCGCTTGTGCGCATCTATTAGCTGAAGAAGCGAACCATGATCGATAGGCCCGCCCTTGCTGGCCTCGAAAACTTCGACCATGAGCATCCATTCCCTGGAGAGTAGATTGAGGAAAGCTTTAGGTTCCATCTAGAGTGCTATTCTTGCATTACGTGCAGGTTGTCCTGAGAGACAGAAAGCTTGCATTTGTCGGCGGATAGTTTGTGACACTTATTTTCTCTCTTTGCGAACCCCTTTAAACGGGGCCTTGCTTGAGGTCTTCACATCCATGAATTGCCCGGTTGCAGCATCACGTTAACCCAGTGCCCAGACGGGGTCTGAGTTTGAGAGCGCTGCCTGACCGCACCATTCCGATGACCATCGCCTTTGGGTGGATTCGTCGCCATAATCGCTTCCGAAATAGGTTTAATCATTACTGTGATCAGGGTACTTCCATGATCTTTTTGCGATTTAATCATAATTATTTTGATTATGTCAAGCAATCATATTGACACCGACATAGGTTGTTTATTACCATAAGCAACCATGATGAGTACGAATGCGCTAAAACTGGAAGATGAAATGGCACCGACACGGCTAGCAGATATCAGTCAGACCCAGCAGGAACGGCTTTCCCACATCGACTTCAGGCTCCGTTTCCTTGGCACCATTGGCCGAAACGATCTGGTTAGCCGGTTTGGCATCAAGGCGGCTGCGGCCACACGTGACATCACCTTATACAAAGAGTTGGCTTCTCAGAACCTCGAATACGATACCAAAGCCAAAATCTACACCCAGTCGGATGCCTTCACACCGTTGTTCGACTACCCCCGTCATCAGGCGCTGACCGCCCTGGCTCACGGCTTTGGTGATGACTTTGTGGCAACGCACAAGGCACTCATAGCCTGCGAGACTCCAGCCCAGCTCAACAAACCTCAGCTGGATACCTTGTCCGTGCTGACACGGGCCATCCACCAAAAAAAGCCCGTCGAGATTACCTACCGATCACTGAGTAGTGGTCAAACGACACGGGAAATTGCCCCCTTTGTACTGGTTGACAACGGTCTGCGTTGGCATGTTCGGGCTTTCGATCGCAAGCGCTCCCGTTTCACCGATTTCGTCATCAACCGAATTTCCGACCCCAGGCTGATCCCTGACAGCGAGATCGAAGAGCATGAAACAAAAGACAACGATATCCAGTGGAACCGCATTGTCGAGCTGGAAATCGTCCCCCACCCACGGGTTCCGTTTCCCGAAACCATCGAGCACGAATATGACATGAATAATGGCGTACTACAGGTCAACGTCCGCGCGGCTGTGGCTGGCTATGTCCTTCGGCGGTGGAATGTTGATTGCTCAGATGACCATCATTTGGAGGGAGCGGAATACCATCTTTGGTTAAGAAACCGGCAGGCATTGTATGGGGTTGATAATCTAATAATTGCGCCAGGTTACGCAAACCCTCGATAAGAAGGGTGATTACATGGAACGTGCAGCCGTGAATAAAAACGAGATACTTTCAGAGGCAAACAAACTGGTAAGCAATGGTTTGCGCAAGGCAGCTATTGATTTGTTGCTGGAGTATCTTGAGACCGATCCAAACTCATCGACCATACTCAGCACTTTAGGGCGAGCATATCTCCTTGATCATCAGCCTGAAAAGGCTGTCATTTATCTAAAAAGGTCCCTGGAAATTAGTCAGGGCATCGATGCCTATAATAAACCAACCTCGAAATATCAAGCAGAAAGTTTCAGTGATGATGACATGGCCTATGTTGATTCACAGGCTGATACATCGACTGAAGTGGAGTACCAACTAGAAGCTGATGACACTGATTCGCAAGTTGGCAACAAAAGGGGGACATTATCTTCGGAGATAATGCCCTTACCAGCCGCATCCCAGCCCAGGGAACAAGCGAAGACATTTCATAAAAAAACGGACGATGCTCCTGTTTCAGGTCACGGCAGGCAGTTATCTTTGCCACCTGCCAAGACATCATCTCAGCTAAATCAGCCAGCCATTTCGGCTACAGATGATGTTCCACCCCGATTAGCATCTACACAGCTTGATGACAAACCTGTTGCCATTATCGAACCAGGCACAGTTGATGCTAACCCTGGGATACAGAAAGAGCTGCCACCAGCAATAAATAACAGCATCTCTGAGCAAACCAAGACCCTGAGAGATCCCAAAAAAGAAGAAGACGATAAAGACTTAGCTCTTGAGGACCATGACGACCTCCCTTGGGAAAATACCGAAGATATTGATCTGTTTGAAAATGGAGAGATATTTCCAAACGAACTGTTCGACGATGACACTGACACGGAAGACAAGGATGATGAGCTGTTAGACGAGATAGAGCCACTCATCTACACCCCTTTTATAGAGGGGGAATCCGATGAGCTAAGATGGGACGATTTTGAAGACCTGGAAGAGTTCGATGAGCTAGCGCAAAGGGAAGAGGAAAAGGGTGTCCAGGACGAAGGAAAAATCAGCCGCGACGAACGGGCGAGACAGGTTGCCGTATTGGTCTTGGACGAGTCCGGATGGGATACAGAGCATCTACAATTACTGCAGAAAGTATTTATCGAAAATGGCTGGTCTGCTGCCCGCGTTGCCATTCAAAGAGAGATAGCCAAAGGCCTTCTTCCTGAGGAATTGGCGCTAGCAAGAAAAATAAAAAGATTGTGGTCAGAGAATGAGCAATACTGGATCACCTTCCACAAGATAAAAACCAATGCACATTCACAACAGGCAGATGCAGCTTATAAGCAAATGAGCTGGCTGGAGTCGCTCAGGATAATCAGGAGTTTTCCCTCCCTGCCGGAAATTGAAGAGATTTATGCCTTTTTCGATGAAGCATATGACCACTGGTATAACAGCAATCACCTACGAAGAAGCTTCAATGCATTTATTAGGTACTTGAGATACCGCACAGGTTTGATGCGGAAAACGCTCCCTGGTGACTGTATCTACTCCTTCCATGATCCCGTCGATGCCAACATCGGCGTCGATACTGAAGACTTACTCAATCCAAGCACTCCCGTCTGCCAGAAACTAAAGAAATTCGGAGTGTCCCACCTTGCGTGGCCGAGACCTCCAGAGAATAAAATGAAAATCAATGATGAGTTCCTTACTCCTTGTAAATCAAATCCTACACATGAACCTAGGATACAATCATCCACAGGAAAGCGGCGGGCCAGTAGACAGCAAAGAGAGCCATCTTTTGGGTTTGGTGCTTCCTTTGCTCTTGCCGCTAAAGGATCTGATTAAATGAAAACAAAAACCAAAAGCCTCCTGCCAGTAAGACACGCTTGGGTCAGGCAGCAAATGCCTGATGGTAACGAACGACGTGGCCGTGTGGAGTCAGCCATTGACCGTGGAGACAGGGTGGATGTCATGGTGAAATGGCAGGGTTCTATAGATACGAGCACAATCCCCTTATCAGAACTCCGCAGTGGCTTTCGGCCTCTGATGGAGGTTCAAGACATCCCCAACTCGCGGACCCGCAAACCCCTCGGCGAAGGTGTAATACTCAAGATGCGCACCCTGGGAGGCCGGGATCAGGTGCTGGTCGACTTCCCGCAATTAGGCAAGCAAGTCTGGCTGCCTTACGAAAATCTGCGCCAGATCAAAGGCGCCAAGCACCGATTCATATTGGGTGACAAGGGCCCGGAAGACAGCGCGGAACGCTTCAGGCTAAAGTCTCTGGCGCACGCCCTGGAGATGTGGAATGAGAACACTGGATCGCTATCTCACATGGAGATAGACCCACTCCCTCACCAGATCCATCTCGTCCACCACATCCTCGCCTCAGGCGACCTAAACTGGCTGATTGCCGATGACGTAGGCCTGGGCAAAACCATCGAAACAGGTATGTTGCTCGCCGCTCTCAAACAGCGGGGTAGCTTGAGAAGAGTCCTGCTGGTCACCCCCGCTGGCCTCACCAAGCAGTGGCAAGAGGAGCTGAACAACAAGTTCAAGATGGGGGAGTTTCAGATCTACGGCGAAGACTTCCACATCAATGAACCCCGGCACTGGAAGATGTACGACTACGTCATCGCCTCCATGGATCGCCTCAAGGATGAAAAGCATCTTGAAAGCCTTCAACAGGCAGGGGGCTGGGATCTTGTCGTATTCGATGAGGCCCACCGCCTCAGCCGCCGGCAATATGGCTTAAAGCTGGATTCCTCCCAACGCTTCCAACTGGCGGCCAGCCTGCGCAAGCAGACCGATGCGATGATCCTGCTCAGCGCCACTCCCCACCAGGGCATGCAAGACAAATTTCAGGCCCTGCTGGAACTGCTTCACCCGGAGCGCAAGGATGAAATCACCACCCTGGCGATCAACCCCGAAATCATCGGTGAAATGGTCTTTCGCAACAACAAGGCCGACGTGACCGATGCCGGTGGCAATTTCATCTTCAAGGGGAAGACCACCAAGGCGATCCGTGTCGAGGTATCGGAGGCCACACTGGAATTCGACAAACGCCTGCAGGATTACCTAAAACAGGGCTATGCCGCCGGTGCTGCACTGGGTTTCAAGGGCAACGCCATCGGCTTTGTCATGACCGTCTATCGCAAGCTCGCCGCATCGAGCATCGCCGCCATCCACAACGCCCTGCTCAATCGCCGCTCTCGCCTGGAGGGCGAAGCCGCCAAAGGTTACACACTCAACGACCTGAATGAACAGGATCAGCGGTTCTTCGGCGAGTGGGAAGAACAGCTTCAGACCGACGCCAAGGAGTTCTTCGAGGGTGAGATTGAACTGCTCGGCGAACTGATTGCCGAGGTGGAATCCCTGAGACAGGACGACCGCAAGATCCAGCTCTTCATGGAGCAACTCATCGACAATATCCTGGCGAACAACAGCAATGAAAAGGTGGTGATCTTCACCGAATACCGCTCCACCCAGAACTACCTCAAAGCGGCCCTGGCCGAGCAGTTTGGGGAAGAACGTGTGGAACTGATCAACGGCTCCATGCCCCACCAACAGCGACGCGAAGCCATCGCCAGATTTGACGAAGCAGCCCAATTTCTCATCTCCACCGAAGCAGGCGGCGAGGGTATCAACCTTCAGCGCAACTGCCACATCATGGTCAACTACGACCTGCCCTGGAACCCCATGCGCCTGGTCCAGCGCATCGGCCGCCTCTACCGCTATGGCCAGCAGAAGCGCGTCGTCGTCTTCAATGTTCACTCCCCCGATACGGCTGATGAGCAGATCATGGAACTGATGTACACCCGCATTGACCAGGTGGTCGATGACCTCGCGGGTGTCAGCAGTGAGTTCAACGAACAACTGCGCGACGACATCCTCGGCGAGATCGCCGATCTGGTCGATGTGAACAAGATCCTCGAAGAAGCCACGGTGGCCGGCATCCAGCGCACCCAGGAACGGATCGACGAAGCACTGGCCAGAGCCAAGGCAGCGACGGCCAAGCAGCGAGAGTTGTTTGAATACGCCGCCAGCTTCGATCCCGACGAGACCCGCCACGAACTGCGTATTACCAGCGACCACGGCGCCGCCTTCGTAAAGGGTATGTTCAGGCAGCTCGATATCGAAATCATCGAGACCACCCACAATGGTCTGCTCTGGCACATTCGCCTGCCCGAGGCGGTTCAACAATCGCTGGGGGTTAGCCGCATCCGTTACGAAGTCACACTGGATCGACTGCTCGCCACCAGCCGACCCAACACTCACATGCTCGACCTCGACTCCTTCCTGATGCAGTACCTGATCCGCAAGGCCAAGAGTTATGACTTCATGGGCCTCAGCGCCGTGATACGTTCTGATGATCTCGGTCATGCCGCCATTCTCACCAGCTTGCTACGCTGGCAGAATGACCAGGGGCAGCGCCGACGGCAGGAGTACACCGCCTATGGCGTCACGGCAGATGGCAGGGTCAGCATCAATCCCGAATCCTTCAGTGAGTGGCTCAAGCACCCCGCACAAACCGGGGAGATCAACATAGGCCGCGAACAGAACGAGCAGTGGTTCGCCGCTGCCGAACAGGCCGCCGACCAGAGGTTGGCCGAGGTCAGCAATCTGCATCTGCACCCGGAGAACAACCAGTGGGTCTCCGGTGCATGGGTTGAACACGCCCCCGCACAACGAATTGATGAATGACAGGAACCGAGAGATGGCCGCAAAGAAGAAGCAAAATAACGACAAAACGCAGCAATCGAGCACCTACACCCACGACCAGGATGCCGTGCAGCGCCCGGATGTGGGTGTGCAACCCGAGTTCGACGCCCGCCGCCCCGCCAAGACCTACCGCTACGACTCATGCCTGGCCCCGGAGCTGTGCTGGGATGAAAACGCCGAGCGGGAGATGACCGAATGGTTGCTTGGCCTGGTTGCCGAGGTGGCGAAAAAGATCCCGGGATTCAAGGTGGGTGCATCGTGGCGGTTCCGCAAAAGCGTTGTGACCATTGGATCATCCAACAAGAACAGAAGGCGGATCAGGCTAAATAACTGACGCCAGAACATAAAACAAGGCACGAGAAACCCATATGAATACTGCTGAACAAGAATTCCTAAAAGCACTCGACGATAAACTCTGGAAGGCTGCCGACAAACTGCGTAACAACCTGGACGCAGCCAACTACAAGCATGTCGTATTGGGCTTGATCTTCCTGAAGTATGTCTCCGATGCCTTTGAAGAGCGGCAGACTGAACTACGCCACTTGTTTACCGAAGATGACAGCGACGACAACATCTACTACATGCCGCGTGATGATTACGACAGCGACGAGGAGTACGAGGAAGCCGTCAATGCCGAACTGGAACTGCACGAGTATTACCAGGAGAAGAACGTAT
>JALSHZ010000101.1 GCA_026981985.1 Gammaproteobacteria bacterium
CATGAACCTGTTTGAGCGGGAGCCATCTGCGTTGAGCCTGGCAAAAAAGCGCCGCAAAGCTGCATGGGATGATAACTACCGCGCTAAGGTATTATTTTCACGTTGATTTATATGCGCTCGCCCTGTGATGGGGGATCCGACAAAGGAAGGGGTGAAATCGAAAAAGGGAAAATATCCCGTTTGCCTGCGTTGCCATGCGCCCAATGCTGCGCTGAGTAAAACCACCAAGCTCGACGCCAAGCCGGCCTTCAGGGAGGGCGTCAATTGCGTTTTTTGCCATACGGTTACCGGTTTCAAGGGTACCAAGAAGCCAGATGGGAAGCTGCGGTTGGGGCAGGCCGCCTATGAGGTGTCTGATACATCATTGCAGGCGCCTTCCGGAAAAGACTACTCAACGTCACCGGCGGATCAAAATGGCTCGCCTGTATCCAAGCCGTTCCATCCATTCCCGATGGAGGGTGGTAATGCGGTCGTGTTCAAGACCAATGCCATCTGTATGGGTTGTCATGACCGGCGTAACAATTTCCATGGCGTCCCGCTGTGTGCGACCGGAGACGAAATCGTGGACAGCAAGTCGCAAGTCACCTGCCAGTCCTGTCATATGCCAATGGTCAATGGCCATGCCAATCATTCGATGGCGGGTGGGCATGATGGCAATATGATTCGCCGTGCGATTACCATCAAGCTCGATGTCACGGAGAAGAAGGCGGGTGGTTACGATGCCCAGGTGATGATGAAGAATCTGCTGCCACACAAGTTTCCGACGGGTGCGCCGTTCCGCATCGCCTACCTGAAGGTCGCGGCCTACGATGGCGACGGCAAATTGTTGTGGCAAAACTTCAAGGAGCATCCGCTAAAGGACGACAAGCAGGCGGTATTGGTGTACACCCTGGGAGACAAGGAAGGCAAGCCATCGATGCCGCCAAAGGCCACCCAGGTGTTGGGTGATAACCGCCTCAATCCGCATGAAGAGCGCGTATTGGAATACAGCATCCCGAAAAAGGGGGTGAAGGTGGTAAAAGCAGAGGTCTACTACAATCTGTTGCTGCCCAAACTCAACAAGAAACTGGACAAGGTGCTGACGAAGAACCTGAAAGCTTCGAAGTTGGCAGCTTCATCGGAAGTCCATTTGTAGCACTTGTGCAGGCACCGATAAGGTAGACATGGAAACGCCCGGCAATTACCGGGCGTTTTCAGTTGGGTGTTTGTTTGGGCGCCAAGGTATCAGTTCAGCGCTTCGGCAGGTGATCAATACGGAGAGATATCCAGCAGATCATCAGGAACCAGGCTGACGGTTGCATTGGACTGTTCAGCACTGTCGCGCTTCTTGTTCGCGATTTCTTCTGCAGCGGCTGCTGCGGCCTTGCTGGATACTTGCTCCGGCACACCAAAGCTGGCGATGGCGGCCTGCATCTGGGCGACATCGACATTTTGCTCATCTGCGCTGACAACCGCAGTACTTGCCGCGAGGCCGGCTGCGAGAAGCAGGGAAGCTGCTTTGTGAATGGTCATGATCTTTACTCCATGTCTGTATATTAGGAAATACTAATTTACTTATAGCGCCCGATAGCCTTGGGGTCAACCCCGGGTCGGTGGATTTGTCGATCGTTCACGCCCGGCTTGCTTGAAAAGGTGACATAGATCAGTGAAGGTATGCGCCTTCCTGGAATGGTTGACGGATTGCTGATGAACGACAACATGGCTTTCGACTTCGATGGCATTGAAGAGCTGCCGCTACGTGAGTTTACCGAAAAGGCTTACCTCGACTATTCGATGTACGTCATCATGGATCGGGCGTTACCGCATATTGGTGACGGCTTAAAGCCTGTACAGCGCCGGATCGTCTTTGCGATGTCCGAGTTGGGGCTGTCGGCGGCGTCGAAGCACAAGAAGTCGGCGCGCACCGTGGGTGATGTGCTCGGTAAGTATCATCCGCATGGTGATTCGGCCTGTTATGAGGCAATGGTGCTGATGGCGCAGCCGTTCTCCTATCGCTATCCCATTGTCGATGGCCAGGGCAACTGGGGTTCGCAGGACGATCCCAAGTCCTTTGCGGCGATGCGCTACACCGAATCACGCCTGACGCCCTATGCAAAAACGCTGCTCAGTGAGTTGGGGCAGGGAACAGTCGATTGGGGGCCGAATTTCGATGGCACCCTGAAAGAGCCGCTGATGCTTCCGGCAAGGCTGCCGAACGTGCTGCTCAACGGCAGCACTGGCATCGCTGTGGGTATGGCGACTGACATCCCCCCACACAACCTGCGTGAAGTCGCCGCGGCTTGTGTTCACCTGTTGGAGCACCCGCGGGCGACACTCGACGAGGTGATGGAATATATTCAGGGGCCGGATTTTCCCTCCAGTGCTGAGATCATCACGCCGCGTGCCGACATCAGGAAAATCTACGAAACCGGCAACGGCGGTCTGCGCGCCCGCGCGGTCTGGCGCGTCGAGGATGGTGACATCATCGTCACCGCACTGCCGCAGCATGTGTCAGGCAGCAAGATTCTGGAACAGATCGCACAGCAAATGCAGGCGAAGAAGCTGCCGATGGTGGAGGATTTGCGCGACGAGTCGGATCACGAGAATCCCACCCGGCTGGTCATCACGCCGCGCTCCAATCGTGTCAACAAGGAAGAGTTGATGTCGCATCTGTTCGCGACCACCGACCTGGAACGCAGCTACCGCGTCAATCTGAACATGATTGGCACCAATGGCCGGCCCCAGGTCAAAAACCTCGTGACGATTCTCAAAGAGTGGCTCGCGTTTCGTCTGGAGACGGTCAGGCGGCGGCTGCAATGGCGGCTCGACAAGGTGCTGGAACGGCTGCACCTGCTCGAAGGTTTGTTGATCGCGTTCCTCAATATCGACGAGGTCATCCGCATTATCCGCACTGAAGATGAGCCGCGCCCGGTGTTGATGGCGCGTTTCGGGCTCACCGAAGTGCAAGCAGACTACGTGCTGGACACAAAACTGCGCCAGCTCGCCCGGCTCGAGGAGATGAAAATCCGCGCCGAGCAGGAGGCACTGGCTGAAGAACGCGACAAGCTGGAAAAGATTCTCGGTTCCGAGGCGCGCCTGAAAACCTTGCTGAAAAAGGAGCTGCAAGCCGATGCCAAAGAGTATGGCGATGAGCGTCGCTCGCCGCTGATCGAGCGTGAACAGGCTCAGGCGCTCGACCCGAATGCGCTGGCCCCTGCCGAGCCGGTCACGGTGGTGTTGTCGCAGCAGGGCTGGATCCGCGCCGCCAAGGGGCATGAAGTCGATCCGCAGGCAATGAACTACAAATCGGGGGATGGCTTTCAGGCCGCGGTCAAGGGGCGCAGCAACCAGCCGGTGATCGTGATCGACTCCACCGGCAGAATCTATAACGTGCCCGCGCACACCCTGCCGTCGGCACGCGGTCAGGGTGAGCCGATGAGCGGACGGGTAACGGCCCCCGATGGTGCCCGGTTTGTTGCCCTGATCATGGGGAAGCCGGAGGACTACTATCTGATCAGCTCTAGCTTTGGCTATGGATTCGTTTGTCAGATCAAAGACATGCTGACACGCAACAAGTCTGGCAAGGTCCTGCTCAATCTCCCTGAAGGTGCTGATGTGACGCCGCCGGTCAAGGTGCGTGACATGGATCGCGACTGGGTGGCAGCCGCGACCAGTGAGGGTTACCTGCTGCTGCTGCCACTGCGTGACCTGCCACAAATGGCGCGCGGCAAGGGCATCAAAATCATCAATATTCCCACTGCCAGGCTAAAATCAGGCGAAGAGCAACTGGCGGCTGTCACGTTGATACAGCCCGGTGAAAAGCTCACCGTATTTGCCGGCAAGAAGCACAAGACGATGCCGGCCAGTGAGGTGGACGAATACGATGGCGAGCGCGGCAAGCGTGGCCGCAAGTTACCGCGGGGCTTTCAGAGGGTTGATGGTTTGCAGGCGATCATTCGTTAAGAATTGTTCACAACAAATCCGGCATCTTGAAATTGGCTCGCCAAGGCCCAATCATTGGCGTCCATACGAAGTTAAAACTAAGGGGTAAACATGCTGAGAATCGCGCTGTTCCTGGCGACCAACTTTGCCATCATGATCATCCTGACATTGGTGATGTCGATTATCTCCAATGTCTTTGGCATCCAGCTGGGTGGTTACAGTCGGATGCTGGTGATATCCGCGGTCATCGGTTTTGCCGGTGCGCTGATATCGCTGTTCATGTCCAAGATGATGGCGAAACGATCAATGGGCGTTCACATCATCGAACAGCCATCCAATGCGACTGAGCAGTGGCTGGTGAGTGTCGTTGCACGCCAAGCGAAGCAGGCTGGCATTGGCATGCCGGAAGTTGGCATTTTTCATGCCCACGATCCAAATGCTTTCGCCACCGGCTGGAACAAGAACGACGCGCTGGTGGCTGTGTCCACCGGTCTGCTCGAAAACATGACGCAGGATGAAGTCGAAGCAGTGTTGGCGCATGAGGTCAGCCACGTCGCCAATGGCGACATGGTGACGATGACGCTGATTCAGGGTGTTGTGAACACCTTTGTTTATTTCTTTGCCATGATCATTGGCCGCTTTGTCGATCGCGTTATCTTCAAGAATGAAGAGGGCGTAGGCATTGGTTACTACATCACGCAAATGATCGCGCAGATCGTGCTGTCGTTTCTCGCCAGCATCATCGTTATGTGGTTCTCACGCTGGCGCGAGTTTCGTGCCGATGCTGGTGGTGCCCGCCTGGCAGGGCGCGAGAAGATGATCGCCGCGCTGGAACGGCTCAAGCAGGCGCACGAGCCGGAAGAGTTGCCGGCAGAAATGGCCGCGTTCGGCATCCATGGTGGGGAATGGAAAAAACTGTTTGCCAGCCATCCGCCGCTGGATGAGCGCATCGAGGCACTGCGTCGGGCCGCTTGATCAACCTACGCGCCCAAAAAAAGCCCTCTTCGGAGGGCTTTTTTTGCTGTTGGCGGGTACGTTTCAGTCCGGATACTCAAAATCAAATTCCAGCGTCTCTTTCGGTCCACTGAGAAATTCGCCCTGCACAAAGTCAGCACCCAGCTCCTTTAGCAGAAAGAACTGATCGCCGTGTTCCACCTGCTGAGCAATGACCTTCTGACCCAGTTCGTGTGCATGGTGGGTGATGTAGGAGAGTAGCTGCTGATGCTGGTCGTTGCTGCTGATGTCCCGTGTCAGCGAGGCGTCAAGCTTGAGAAAGTCGATCTCCACATGGCGCAGAATCTGGAATGGATTCAGCGAGGTGCCGAAGTCGTCCACAGCGAAGCGGCAGCCTAGTGGCTTGAGGTCGTCGATCAGCAGCCGGGTTTGCTGGAGATGATTGATCAGCGACGAGGTGTTGAACTCGAACACCAGTTGGCTGGTATCGATCTGGCGTGACTCCAGCTGGCGCCGGATCCAGGAGATGTCTTCCTCGTGATACAGCGTTCCTTGCGTCAGTTTGATGAACAGCGTGGGTTTCCTGCCATCCTGTGCCACTTCTGAAATAGTGCGGAATGCTTCGTCGATGACCCAGTGATCGATACCCTTGGCGTAGCCGGTGCGTTCGGCGCTGGGCATGAACTCGGCGGCATTGTCGAAGCCGCCATCAGCACGGGCGATTTTGACCGAGACACTATAGGCGTCACGAAGTTCCTGGCTGAGGTCGACCGTCGGCTGGAAAAATAGCCGGAATTGCCCTTCTTTCAGCGCCACACGCATTTTATCCGTCCATTCCTGATCGACGATTTTTTGCGGTTTGTGGGTCTGCTGCGGCTGTTCATCATTGAAATCGATGCCCTTCAGATTGGCCAGGCGCAATGATTCCAGTGCCTCCGAGATCAGCTGATAGGCGCTGATGGTGTTCTCATCGACCATCGCCAGGCCGCCACTCATCTGGCAGGGGACGTGCTTGCCATTGATGTCATATATTTGTGACGTGACGCTGTCGAGCAGTGTCCGTGTCAGTGATGCGGCGTCATCGATCGTCAACGGCGCAGTCAGCAGGCAAAAGGTGTGTGCGTCATAGCGGCAGAGGATGTCGTCCAGGCTGAGATGACCCTTGAGTTCGGCGCCCACTTCAGAATAGAGCAGGTCTGCTTCCGCCAGACCCATGCCCGCAGCCAGCTCGCTGTAATTGTCCAGTGACAGCATGATCAACGCGGGACGGGCATTGCCGGCGTCGCGCTCGGGTGCAGCGGGAATGCAGCTTTCCAACTGCTCGATCAGGTGGTTGCGGGTGTAGAGGCCGCTGGCGATGTCGTAGATGGCGAGGTAGTTGAACTGCTCAGTCAGCTGTGATGTCTCTTCACTGCTGGTAACTGGCTTGATAATAATCTGCTGACAAGGTTCGCCATCATAGTAGACATCGGTGATTTCCATGATGTACTCGGCATCATCGATCTGCACCGTCTGCGTATTGTCACTCGCCGTTTCGCCGCGTTTGTGGCGTCGCAGGAACTCCTTGACCAGCAGTTGCTCGGAGCCGGGCAGCAGGTCCATCAGCGGAATGCCTT
Source organism: Gammaproteobacteria bacterium (assembly GCA_026981985.1). Classification (GTDB taxonomy): domain Bacteria; phylum Pseudomonadota; class Gammaproteobacteria; order UWMA-0217; family UWMA-0217; genus JALSHZ01. Next base: position 6,492 of record JALSHZ010000101.1, read on the forward strand.
CGATTTCCTCGTCGGGCTGAAGACCAAACAGCTGTCGGTAGGCCTGGTTGACTTGCAGATGAATGCCTTCATGCAGGTAGGCGACTGGCGCCTCGTAAGTCTCCATCAGGGTTGCATAGAGGTTTTCCAGATCCTTGAAACTGGTTTTCAGCTGCTGCAACTTTCTCTGTTCTGCATGCGCACGCAGGGTGCGCTGTACGACCAGTTTCAGGTGTTCGAAGTTGTTGTTCTGGATCAGATCCGTGGCGCCTTCCGCTAGTGCTTCGGTGACGCTGTGCTGGTTGTCGGGGTCGAGGCTGATGATGGCGGGGTGGATATGTGACTGGCGCACCACCTCGGCGACTTCGGCCAGTGGCAGGTTGTCGAAGTCCATATCGTTGAAGATGAAATCGTAGTGCCCGTTTTGCAGAACATCGATCAGGGATGCCAGATCTTCCACCTGCTGGCTGCGGACGACATGCCCCAGCGACTTGAGGCTGGTGAGCAAGCGCTCGGCAGCCGCAGGATCATCGATAATGGTCAGAACTTGCAGGATTTCAGACATGATCGTCAACATCCCTGTTGTGAATGATTGCGGGGATTGGTGGCATTACAGTCGGTTCCACAGGTCGTCGAACTCTTCCTTCTTGCTGGCACTGCTCTTGATCTCGGAAGATTTGTAGAAAAACTGGGTGAAAAAGCTGGGAGACTCGCCGATGTTGCCCAGTTCGATGTCGAGTTTCTTGCCCAGCATGGCGATATCGAGAATGTCGCCAGACTCGAACATGCCGGTGGGTACCAGCAGGCTTGGCGGGTGCTGTAGTGTTTTCATACCCGGCAGCATCAGCGCTTCCATCGGCATGATCTGGCTGTGACCGCGGTTGTGGATAGTTTCGACCGAGACGACGATGGAACGGGGAGCCAGCAGTTGCACGCCAACTTCAAGGCCGCGTTCATCGGAATTCTGCAGCCAGCGAATCACGCCGATGCGCCAGTAGTATTCGTGGTATTCCTTTTCCCGCAGCGCGATGGCTTCGCCAACCTGAACCCCGGTGGTGTCGTCACTGTCCCAGCGCAGGCCGTAGCCGCCAGCGCCGGTATTGATGACCCGCCAGTCCATCCATGATGCTGGTGGCGGTGACTTGGGCATGACCGGTTCGTCGTTGACATCGTCGCCGACGTTGATCAGCTCGGAGTGATAGATGATTGAATCGGACGCGTCGGGATGGGGGAACTGTTCGGTGACGGCGTCAGCCGGGCCGGTAAAGGCCGATGTGCCGCTGCTATTACCATTGTTTGCGCGCTCACAATCGAACAGTTCCTCTTTCGACAGCGTTGGGTCGATGTCGGCGGTGATGGCGTGAATGATGTTGCGGATGCCGATGGCGGCGACGATACCACGGTTGCTCAGCACGCGGCTGTAGCGGCGTTTTTCCTGGGTCGTCCATGTGGTGATCAGGCGCTCGATCAACGACGCTTCCAGTTTCAGCTCGCCTTTGCTGGGTAGCTGGTAGGCATCGCGAGTACTGTCATCCTCCAGCATGTCGTTGAGGGTACTGATCAACCGCGACAGGTCGAAACCGCGCAGGTTCGAGAACGTGGTAATGTCCGCCAGAGGGATATAGGCCGGTGGTTCCGACGATTTCAGGCTGGCGACATGGACCATGCCGTTGTCATCCGGAATCAGCGACTTTTTCATGTCGGCCAGATGACAAGCCTTTTCGAAATAGGTTTGCAGCCTGTTCACTTCGCCGGTGCGCAGCTTGAACGGTTGGCACATGGCGAGCAGGCAGGCCTGCTTGTAGACATCGCGCGGTGTGGAACTGGTGATGGTGCTGTACATGCCGTCGCGGATTTCGGTATCTGCCAGATGGAACTGTTCAGCAAAGCCTTCCAGCCGATGCAGATCATGCCAGGTGCTGCTTGCGCCAGCGCGGTAGGTGCGGGCGTTATGTGCCAGCGTCAGCTCCAGAAAACGCATCGCCCGATGTACCGCCAGGCTGAGTGAGCGGTTGTCGAGCTTTTCATTTTGTCGGGAAACAGCGTAGACGACGTGCTTGTACCCAACCGACATCTCCAGCATCAATGCCTCGGCCAGGCGAGAGACTTGCCGGACTTTTCCGGACAGGGGGTGCGTCAACGCCTTGAGGTGCTTGTTCAGATGTTGCAACACGATCAGGCCGGTCGGGTGCAACAACTCCATCAGCTCCAGACGAAGCTTGGCGGGCAGCGCTTGGCGGTTGAGTCTACGGATGGCGAGATAGAACAGCCGCGTGGTTTCTCCCATGTTCACCAGTGGCAGTTCGGCCTGCCAGCGTTTGGCCGCACGAAGGGTGTTGGGCGATTGCTCAATCTCCTCGGGCGGTAATGTGAATTTGGGAAGGTGAAGGTTCATCAAGCTGATCAATTTGCATCCGGTAAATTCGGATCATAGGGGATTTGCAGCAGAACATGCACAAATCCAATCACATAGTTGGAAGTTTGACTGTCGAATTGGCAGGTTCGCGTATCGCTCATTAGCCAAACCCAAGTATTCGTTTCGACCCTTCGCCGCTGATTTCGCGCGACAGCCTCGGCGTCATGTAGCCGGGCAGGCGGGCGCAAACCTCCGTGTACAGTCGTTGTGCGCTGGCCTCATCGATATCGAAGTGGGCCGCACCGTGGACCTTATCGAGCAAATGCAGATAGTATGGTTGAACGCCCAGTGAAAACAATCGTTTGTAGAGCTTTTCCAGAACGTCTGGCTGGTTGTTGATACCGTTCAGCAGAACGCTTTGGTTGAATAGCGTCATGCCGGCGTCGCGCATCTGCTGGCAGGCATTGGCCACACTGTGGTCCAGTTCCGCCGGGTGGTTGGCGTGAATGACCATGATGCTCTTCAGCCGACTGCGCCGAATCCGTGCCAGCAGGGTGGTAGTGATGCGTTCCGGGAGCACCACTGGCATGCGGGAGTGAAAGCGCAGGCGGCGGATATGGGCTATGTCCTCTAATGCTGTGATCAGATGATCCAGGCGGCTGTCGGTCAGCATCAGTGGGTCGCCGCCACTGAGGATGACCTCTTCGATGTCGTCGTGTTGTCGCAGCCAATCCAATGTGGGTTGGAGTTGTTGTGGGCTGGCTGAGGCTTCGGCATAGGGGTAGTGGCGGCGAAAACAGTAGCGACAGTGAATGGCGCAGGCGCCGGTGGTGATCAGCAACACACGCCCGTGGTACTTGTGGATCAGTCCCGGCTGTGGGGAGGCGGCATCGTCGCCAACGGGGTCGCGGCGATAGCCGGGCGGCTGGGCAGCGACTTCCGCAGCCTGTGGCAGTACCTGTAGCAGCAGCGGGTCGTTGGGGTTGCCGCGCGCCATTCTGGCAAGATAACTGGGTGGCACCATGACCCTGAAAGCCCTCGCTGCTTGTAACGCTGCCGGGAGCTTCGCGGTGTCGAGTCCGAGCCGGTGAAACAGCGTCTCCGCATCGGTGATGGCCTGGCTGAGCAGGCGCTGCCAGGCGGCGGTTTTCTCTACTGATAGGATTCGGGGTATCATCAATGCCTTTTTCGTGATCGGCGGGGTTAGCACTCCGCAGGTCTGATTGCAGACACAAACGGGTAACGACGACATGGCAACCTATAGTACCAATGAATTTCGCGGCGGCATGAAAATTCTGCTCGACGGCGACCCCTACACCATCCTCGAAAATGAATTCGTCAAGCCCGGCAAAGGCCAGGCCTTCAACCGCGTCAAAGTGCGCAACCTGAAGAACGGCAAGGTGCTGGAGAAAACCTTCAAATCAGGGGAAACGGTGGAGGCGGCCGATGTCATCGACACCGAGCTGCAATACCTCTATACCGATGGTGATTTCTGGTATTTCATGGACCCCAATACCTTCGAGCAGATCGGTGCTGGCGCAGCCGCAGTCGAAGGGGCGATCAAATACCTGAAAGAGCAGGATAGCTGCGTGGTGACGTTGTGGAACGGCGAGCCGCTGCTGGTCACGCCGCCCAACTTTGTCGAATTGCTGGTAACGCAATGCGACCCCGGCATCCGTGGCGATACGGCGCAGGGCGCAACGAAGCCAGCTACGGTCGAGACCGGTGCTACCATTCGTGTGCCGCTATTCGTTGAGGAAGGTGATGTACTTAAAATCGACACCCGCACCGGAGAGTACGTTTCCCGCGTTAATAAGTGAGCGATAGCTGGAAACCAAGCGCCGGTATCGGCGTATTGCAAAAAAGGGCGCGGATGTTGCAGCGCATTCGCGCCTTTTTCATGCAGCGCGGCGTGCTGGAGGTGGAAACCCCGCTGCTATCCTCAGCTGGGAACACTGACCCATCGATCGAATCGATCAAGGCCAGCAGTGATGGCTACCTGCACACCTCTCCCGAATTCCCGATGAAGCGCCTGCTGGCCATTGGCAGCAGTGATATCTATCAGATCTGCAAAGTGTTTCGGCAGGGCGAGGCAGGGCGTTACCACAACCCGGAATTCACCCTGCTGGAGTGGTACCGGCTGGGTTTCGATGCGCCGCAGCTGGTCGATGAAGTACTTGAACTGATTCGCGCGCTAGCCGCTGATGCAGGGATGGGGCTTACCGACGCTCGTCTCTCGTACCAGTCGTTGTTTGTCACGTCGCTTGGAATCGACCCGCTGAGCGCAGATGAAAACGAACTGGCGCGGGCCGCAGATGCGCGAGGCTTGCATCCAGGCTGCAACATGCCCCGCGATGACTGGCTCGATCTGCTGTTGTCGCACTGCATCACGCCCGATTTTCCGCCAGATCGCCTCACCGTGATCACCGACTACCCGGCCAGTCAGGCGGCGCTGGCACGTCTTAACGCCGATGGCCAGACTGCGGCAAGGTTCGAGGTTTACTGGGGCGGTGTCGAGCTTGCCAATGGCTATCAAGAGCTGACTGATGGGGCTGAGCAACGCCGGCGGGTGCAGCAGGAGCTGGCCGAACGTGAGCAGCGTAAGCTGCCCACCGTGCCGGTGGATGAGCGTTTCCTGCAAGCTGTCGATGCAGGCCTGCCCGACTGCGCTGGCGTGGCGCTGGGTATCGACCGCTTGCTGATGATGTTGCTAGGGGCAGAGCACATCCGGGAAGTCATCAGTTTCCCCGCAGACCTGGCGTAGCCTCGTCCTGGGACCGCTGGCATCCTGCCGGCCCGTCGCCACAAGGCGACTCAAGATCAGCGCGAAACACCCCCAGCACCTAGCGTACCTTAGCCAACCCCTCGCCCATTCTGATATCACTGTAAGTCTCCAGCCCATCGAGCCATTCCCAGCGTTCGCCTTCCATTAACACGATGACCGTCGAGCCCATATTGAAGCGCCCCAGTTCCTCCCCCCGCTTCAGCTCGATGGGTTCGTCGTAATGGGTATGGCGAACCGCCTTGCCCGGTGGCGGTGTGATCAGCCCGGCCCAGACAGTTTCGATGGCGGCCACATTGATGGCGCCGACCAGCACCACGGCCATGCGCCCGGCATCGGTGTCGAAGAAGCAGGCGACACGCTCGTTGCGGGTGAAGATTTCGGGAATCGTCCGGGTGGTCATCAGCGATACGCTGTGCAGCCGCCCCGGAATGTAGATCATGTCCGTCAGCCTGCCGCTAAACGGCATGTGAAAACGGTGGTAGTCGCGTGGTGATAGGTAAACGGTGGCGAACAGTCCGTCGTTGAATGGACGGTTCAAATCGGCATTGCCACCGAGCAGCAAGTCATGGCTGTAGTAGTGCCCCTTGGCCTGGATCATCAGCGTATTGGCGATGCTGCCGAACTCGCTGATGACGCCATCGGCAGGGGCGACGAGCATGTCGGGATCATCGGGCAATGGCCGTGCCTCAGGTTTTAGAGCGCGGGTGAACAGCGCATTCATTGAGGGGTAGGCAAGCGGATCGGGCTCGACCACCTCGCTCATGTCCAGTTTGAACAGCGTCGTGTAGAGGCGGATGATCGCGTTCTTGATGGCCGGGGTCTCGATGCGCACCAGCCGGTAGGTCAGGCGCGAGATCCAGTGTTGGGGTAGGATGAAAATGAGTCCTGTGGCCAGCAGCTCCAGCAGCCGTATCAGTTGTGATTTCACGATGTCAGTCTTCCGTTCAGGTGAGAAACGGCCACGTTTGGGGCACAATCGTAGCTTCGCGAACTTTAGCAGACAACTTCGATGAATGAAGCACAGCTGGCAGCTACCGAATTGCGCACCATCCGGGATCTGATTCGCTGGGGCGCCAGCCGCTTTACCGAAGCAGAATTGTTCTTTGGTCACGGCACCGACAACGCTTTCGACGAAGCCGCCTGGCTGGTGTTACATGCGCTGTCGTTGCCGCTCGATCTGCGCGGCGACTACCTCGATTGCCGTCTGACGAGTAGCGAGCGGGAACAGGTGGTTGCGCTACTGATGCAGCGCGTGGAGCAGCGCAAACCGGCGGCCTATCTCACCGGCGAGGCCTGGTTCTGTGATCTCCCGTTTACTGTGAATGAGTCGGTACTGGTGCCGCGGTCGCCTGTTGCAGAATTGATCCGCGCTGGCTTCGAGCCATGGATTGGTCCAAACCCGGTTTCTGCTATTCTCGATTTGTGTACCGGTAGCGGTTGTATTGGTATTGCCTGTGCACAGGCTTTCCTGGACGCAGAAGTGGTGTTGAGCGATGTCTCGCCCGCGGCACTTGAACTGGCCGAGGCAAATATCGAACGTCATGGACTCGGTGGGCGGGTGCGCACGGTAGCGTCGGACGTGTTTGCCGCAATACCGCAGCAGCGGTTCGATCTGATCGTCAGCAATCCGCCGTATGTGGATGAACAGGACATGGCGGCATTGCCAGCGGAATACCACCATGAACCGCGCCTGGGGCTGGAAGCCGGTGACGATGGCCTCGATATCGTCAGGCGCATTCTCGCAGATGCGCCGCGCTACCTGGCGGAGGACGGCTTGCTGGTGGTCGAGGTGGGAAATTCCGCCAACGCCCTCGAAGCCGCCTTCCCGCAGCTGCCGTTCACCTGGGTCGAGTTTGAATCCGGCGGACACGGGGTGTTTGTGCTGACGCACGAAGCGCTGACGATGTAAGGTTTGGCATCCCAACGATATGAAAGAGGCGATGTGATGAAGTTGAAAGTGGTTGTGCATGAGGCAGAGGAAGGCGGTTATTGGGCAGAAGTCCCTTCGATTCCTGGCTGCGCTACCCAAGGTGAAACCTTTGATGAATTGTTGACCAATATCTATGAGGCTGTGGAAGGCTGTCTTTCTGTAGATGTTGAGCACATCTCAATATCCGGGAATGACAAGGTGATGGAGATAGCTGTTTGAAGGCTGTCAGCGGCAAGCGTTTCTGCAAGCTCATCGAAAAGGCGGGCTGGGAATTGAAACGAATAAACGGCAGTCACCACATTTATGCAAAACCTGGCCGGGATGCTCGCATTTCTGTGCCAGTTCATGGAAATGCCCCGTTGAAGACTGGGTTGCAGCGGCATTTGATGAAAGTCGCCGGAATTGACGATGGGGATTTGTAAGAGACAACGATGCCTGTCACACGACTGCTGTGCCGCAGTCGATACATAGCGGTGGGTAATATCGTTTACGACAAGGAAAAGTTCAAGTGAGCAGAAAACACGATAACTCCGCCATCTTATTGATTCACTGCCCCGACCAGAAAGGGCTGGTCATCGCAGTGACTGAATTCATCTTCAAGAACGGCGGCAATATTCTCCACCTCGACCAGCACGTAGATGAGCAGCAATCGGTGTTCTTCATGCGGGTGCAGTGGGATCTTGAGACGTTCGCGATTCCGAACGACCGCATCAGCGAGTATTTCGAGACGCTGGTGGCGTCGCGCTTCGACATGCATTTTCAGATCCACTTTTCCGGTGAAAAGCCACGCATGGCGCTGTTCGTCTCCAAGCTGCCGCATTGCTTCTATGATCTGTTGGCACGTTATGAATCGGGTGAGCTGGAGGTGGAGATTCCGGTTATCGTCAGCAACCATGACGACATGCGTCCCGTGGCGGAGCGTCTGGGCATCGACTACCACCGCATCGAAATCACCAAAGACAACAAGCTCGAACAGGAGCAGAAGCAAATGGAGCTGCTGGCGCGGCACAATATCGACTTCGTCGTGCTGGCGCGCTACATGCAGATTCTCAGTGAGCAGTTCATCGATGCCTACCCGCAGCGGATCATCAACATCCACCACTCGTTTCTGCCCGCCTTCCCCGGTGCGCGCCCGTACCATTCCGCCTACCAGCGCGGCGTCAAGATCATCGGCGCCACCAGCCACTATGTCACCACCGAACTCGACGCCGGCCCCATCATCGAACAGGATGTCAGCCGCGTCAGCCACGAAGACTCGGTCGAAGACATGGTGCGCAAGGGGCGCGATCTGGAGAAAATCGTCCTCGCGCGGGCGGTATGGAACCACCTGCACCGCAATGTGCTGGTGTACGACAATCGGACGGTGGTTTTTGGGTAGGAAGGCTTTAGACGGCTATTATAAAAGCAAGATCCAGCACAACGTGCACAAGCGCAGCGCCATCCACCAGCAGTGGTGAAATCTGGCTAAGGGCTTTTGTCGGTGCGCTATATGGTGGATCCTGCTGCGCTTTTCCACCTTAGTGTGCCCACTCCCATGGCAGATCCGTTGCTACATGCCTTCCAGCCGGCAGCCGCGTGCGTCGCAAACCAGCACGCTGCCTTGTTTATACCAGTCACCGAGGACGATTCGCTGTGCGCGCTGGCCGTTCACTTCCAGGTCGTGGATGGCGGGGCGGTGGGTGTGGCCGTGAATCAGGCGTGTCACGCCGGCTTTTGCCATTTCGTTGCTGACGGTGGTGGAGTTGACGTCCATGATCATGCTTTCCTTGGCGCCGGTTTCGGCTTCGCTTTGTTCCCTCAGCGCGAGTGCTTGCTGGATGCGTTCTTCCAGGGGTAGCGCCAGGAACTGCTGTTGCCAGTCGGCTGCGCGCAATATGTTTCGCAGTTGCTGGTAGCGTGTGTCGTCGGTGCAGAGGGTGTCGCCATGCATGATCAGGGTTGGCTGGCCATAGAGGTCGATAACGGTACTGTCTGGCAGCCGGGTGATGCCATGGCGTTTGGCGAATGCATCGCCTAGCAGGAAGTCGCGGTTGCCGGCGATAAAGAAGATGGGGGTTTGCTTTGCCTTGAGTGTCTCAAAGGCTTCCAGTACTGGTGTCAACCCGGCGGTTGGCTGGTCGTCGCCTATCCAGAATTCGAACAGGTCGCCGAGGATGTAGAGCGCGTCGGTGTGCATGGCGCGGGTGGTGAGAAATTCCGCAGCCAGGTCGATGATCTCCGTCCTGCCGGGATCAAGGTGGAGGTCGGAAATAAACAGTGTCTCAGCCATGGGTGTGCTCGAAAGAGGATGCCGGCTGTGCCGTAAGCTCAGCCGGCATTGATGGGGCGACTACTCTTCGACGGTCGCCTTGATAATGACGATGTTCTCGGTTGGAACGTCCTGATGGCCCATCTTGTTGCCGGTCTGGACTTTCTCGATTTCGCGAACGACGTCGAGACCGTCGACAACTTTGCCGAACACCGCATAGCCCCAGCCTTGCTGCGTTGGCGCGGTGAAGTCGAGGAAGCTGTTGTCCTTGGTGTTGATGAAGAATTGTGCCGTGGCGGAGTGCGGATTGCCTGTACGGGCCATGGCAACGGTGCCGGTTTCGTTCTTCAGCCCGTTGTTGGCTTCATTCTCGATGGGGGCTTTGGTCTCTTTCTGTTGCATATCTTCGGTAAAGCCACCACCCTGAATCATGAAGTTGGGGATGACGCGATGGAAGATGGTGCCGTCGAAAAAGCCGTCTTTCACGTAGGAGATGAAGTTGGCGACCGTCTTGGGTGCCTTGTCTGGATACAACTCGAGGACGATATTGCCCTTGTTGGTTTCCAGCGTAACCTTCGGGTTTGAAGATTCTGTCTCAGTCATGGAATTACATCCTGTCGTCATAATGGAAAGTAGGATCAACAGACCGATAGTGCGAAACAGCGCCATGGCGTTTGCCTCCTGGTTCGATCAAAGCGCGACATGATATAGGCCGAAGGCCAATTGTGAAAGGTTCGGCGCGTTGGTGCTGCTGTCGTAAACCCTTTATAATCCTGTGGATTCACGTTCCAGGCAAAGACGATCATGAACAAGCTCCCCGCCGCCACACTGGCACTTCTGATGATTCTGATCGTGACGATGGTGTTAATCATCAACACGGTCGAGCGGGTGCGCGAGTTCAACAACTCCCAGCAGGAAATTCAGCAGGCGGTGGTCAATGGGGCCGCCTACGCGGCGACCAGGCAGATCATCGATGTCAAGAAGATGGTACTGCTGTTTGCCGACGAGTACCGGGATCTGATCACCCGGCTGGCGATCTACCCGCAGGATGAAGCGACAAGGCTGGCACTGCGGCAACGGCTGCAGGAACGCTTCGAGAACCTGTTCACGTTCACCATCGCCACCCCTGAAGGCGTGCCGGTATTGTCGGACATCGAGACCAAGGTGGGTGCTGTCTGCCAGCAGGATCTCAGCAATTTTTCGGCGGCCATTGCCAAAGGGCATCCGCTGGAAAGGAACAATCGACTGGCGATTCACCCCAACCCTTCCGGGTATCACTATGATGTCATGGTGCCGCTCACGGTCTCCGGCGTCGCCCGGGTGTTTTTCGTCAGTTTCTTTCCCAGCGATCTGGCGGAAATTGCGGCGACCCACGCACCACCCGGGCATCAGCTCTATTTCATCAACACCGATAAGCCCCGGCTGATTGAGATTGGTGCCGCTGGAGCCCGCGATGTACTGGGTCGTGACATCGTACTTACCGAAGCTGAGTCGAATCGGGCAAAAGCGGTGAAGAACATCCCCGGCAGCCGCTGGCAACTGGTCGATGTGCCTGACGCAACATTGAGCAGCGACTATGAGCACCGGCTCTGGGTCGAAGTCGGGATCATCATCAGCTTCGTTGCACTGATCAGCTTTATCATGATGATGTACATGATCAGGCTATGCCGTCAGTGCAGCAATTCCGGCTGCAAGTAGCACCTTTGAGCCTCCGCTCACCCCCCCTTGATTTTCCTGAAGTGCCCATATTTTTCGTGACATGGCTCTCTAAACGGGGGTTGATGATCCAGACCTGACAAATTTATGTGCCGTTGGTCACGGAACTTTGTCATCTTGTCTGCCAATCTTTTCCCCAGCCCCCAATCACGAACCCATGGATTTGGCACATGCCATCCAACCTTGAACTGAGGTGAATGCTATGGAAATCAGGAAAACAGCCGTGATGAAAGTAAATATGGACAGGATTCTGGGGCTTCTGTTGTTACTGGCAGCATTGCTGCTGATGCGTTACTGAAGAAGCCCCTCCTGTTTGGTTAATAGGAACTGATTTTGTCGCAGGGAAGCGACCTTTTTCCTTCCCTGCCAATCCCCTTCGACCCGCCAAACCCTGTAGAGGCGAATTCATTCGCCAACCCACCGCAACTCACCAAGCGCTTGTAGGGGCAAATGCATCCACCAACCCACCGCACCCATCCCCACCCACCAACTTTTCTTCTGACCTCTCTCTTGCACCCCGATTCCCGTTACAATAGCGCCCCTTTACCGGAAGCTTTGGCGTAAACAATGGAAGAGAAGAAACCCAGCAATTTCATCCGTCAGATCATCGATGCCGATCTGGCCAGCGGCAAGGTCGATCGCGTGCGTACCCGGTTCCCGCCCGAACCCAATGGTTACCTCCATATCGGTCATGCCAAATCCATCACGCTGAATTTCGGTATTGCGATCGACTACAACGGCAGTTGCAACCTGCGTTTCGACGATACCAACCCGGCAAAGGAAGACGAGACATTCATCGAAGCCATCAAGCAGGATGTGCACTGGCTGGGCTATGAATGGGATGGCTTGTACTTCGCCTCAGACTATTTTGAGCGGCTCTATGGCTATGCGGTCGAGCTGATCGAGAAGGGACTCGCCTATGTCTGCGAGCTGAATGCTGAACAGATGCGTGAATACCGCGGTACCTTGACGGAGCCTGGGAAGAACAGTCCGTATCGCGACCGTTCGGTTGCAGATAACCTCGACCTGTTCCGGCGTATGCGTGACGGCGAGTTTGCCGATGGCAGCCGCGTGCTGCGGGCAAAGATCGACATGGCTTCCGGCAATATGAACATGCGTGACCCGGTGCTCTACCGCATCCGCAGCGGCTTGGTGCATCATCAGACGGGTGACAGCTGGTGCCTGTACCCGATGTACGATTTCACCCACCCAATCTCCGATGCGATCGAAGGCATCACGCACTCCCTGTGTACGCTCGAATTTGCCGATCACAAACCGCTCTACGACTGGGTGCTGGACAATATCTCCATCGATTGCCACCCGGAGCAGATCGAATTCTCGCGTTTGAATCTTGAATATACCGTGATGAGCAAGCGCAAGCTGACCGAGTTGGTAGATGAAGGGCTGGTCTCAGGCTGGGACGATCCGCGCATGCCGACCATCGCCGGATTGCGTCGGCGCGGTTTCACGGCGGCGTCGATTCGGGAGTTCTGCAACCGTATCGGCGTGACGCGGCAAGACAACAGCATCGAGATGGGGGTACTCGAAAGCGCCATCCGCGAAGACCTGGACGCTGCTGCGCCACGCCGCATGGCGGTGCTCGATCCGCTCAAAGTGACGCTGACGAATTATCCCGAAGGGCAGCAGGAAACACTGACAGCGCCCAATCACCCCAAGGACGAGGCGATGGGCAGCCGCAGTCTGCCGTTTTCCCGCACGCTCTACATCGATCGCAGTGATTTTCTCGAAGTGGCGCCGAACAAGAAGTTCAAACGCTTGGTCAGCGGTGGGGAAGTCCGCTTGCGCAACAGTTATGTAATTCGCTGTGATGAGGTGGTCAAGGATGCGCAAGGTGAGATCAGAGAGTTGATCTGTAGTTATGATCCGGACACGCTGGGCAAGAATCCGGAAGGCCGTAAGGTCAAGGGTGTGATCCACTGGGTCTCCGCCGAGTTCGGGGTTCCTGTCGAGATCCGCCTTTATGACCGGCTGCTGAAAACCGCGCAGGCTGGAGACAATTGGAAAGAGGACCTCAACCCCGACTCCCTGGTCGTCATCGACCATGCCTTCGTTGAACCGTCACTGGCGGATTGCGAGCCCGGCCAGCAGTTTCAGTTCGAGCGGGAAGGCTATTTCTGCCGCGACAGTGGTGACGCAGATCGATTGGTGTTCAATCGTGTTGTCACGCTGCGGGACTCTTGGGCGAAGATCGAGCAGGGCGGCTAGATGTCCAATCCTGATATCGTACTGATCCAGGTCTCCGGCCAGGATCGGCCCGGCATCACCGCCGCGTTGACCCGCATTCTCGCCCGCTATGGCGTGTCGATTCTCGATATTGGGCAGTCGGTGATTCACGACACGCTGTCGCTCGGTATTCTGGCGATGTTGCCGGAAGAGGCAGCCTCCTGCGCGGTGTTCCGCGACCTGCTGTTTTCCGCGCACGAGCAGGGGCTGACGGTCCGTTTTACGCCAGTCAGCGCAGATGATTACGAAGCCTGGGTGGCAGAGCAGGGCCAGCCACGCCACATCGTAACGTTGCTCGGGCGCGAACTGACGGCGGATCATATCGCCCGCGTTGCCACCGTCGTCACCGACAACGGACTCAATATCGAGAGTATCAACCGACTTTCGGGGCGAATCTCGCTGCGTCAGGCTGATACAGCGCCGCAGCGCGAGTCGGTTGAAATCTGGCTCAAGGGCGCGGTGTCCGATGTCACGGCATTGCATGCGGCGTTTCTGCATCTGGCGCAGGAGATGGCCGTCGATATCGCTTTTCAGGAAGATGATATTTTCCGCCGCAATCGCCGCCTGGTCTGCTTCGACATGGATTCGACGCTGATTCAGGTCGAAGTCATCGACGAACTGGCAAAAGTGCATGGTGTTGGTGATCAGGTCGCAGCAATTACTGAAGCGGCGATGCGGGGCGAACTGGATTTCCAGGAAAGTTTCCGCCGTCGCATGGCCTTGCTCGAAGGCATGGATGAGTCGGTACTGGCCGCGGTCGCAGAACGTCTGCCGCTTACCGATGGTGCCGAGCGGTTGATCTCGACGCTCAAGCAGCTTGGTTACAAGGTCGCCATTCTGTCCGGCGGATTCACCTATTTTGCCGAGCATCTTCAGCGTAGGCTCGGCATCGATTATGTGCATGCGAACCAGCTTGAATTCGACAATGGCAAGCTGACCGGGCGGGTTAGTGGCGAGATCGTCGATGGCGCCCGCAAAGCCGCGCTGCTGAAAGAAATTGCTGCCAAAGAAGCACTGCGCCTGGAACAGGTCATCGCCGTGGGTGATGGTGCCAATGATCTGCCGATGCTCGCCATCGCGGGACTCGGCATCGCCTTTCACGCCAACCCCCTGGTCAAAGAGAAAGCCCGCCACTCCATCGCAACCCTGGGGCTGGATGGCATTCTCTATCTGCTCGGCATGCGCGACGAGGATTTGCAGCGGCTGTCTTAGAGCCGGTAGGGTGGTGTGCGCAACTAGCGTGTCCACCAACGGCGTATGACCGGTGGGCACCTGGCGGTGCCCACCGCAGTGTCACGTTTTCAATGTGCCGTCGAGGTGTTCTGCCAGGCGCAGCGCCAGTTGCACGATCGTCAACGTTGGGTTGGCGAAGCCCGCAGTAGAAAAGACGCTTGAGCCGCCGATATAGAGGTTGTTGGTCGAGAACACCCTGCAGTTTGGGTCGACGACACCTTCTTCCGGTGAGTCGGCCATTCGTGTGCTGCACATGTGCTGAGGGCCGTGAACCATCGACGCCGTGTTGGCGTGGGGGCCGGGCAGGCGAACATCTTCTTCGCGAATCCAGCGCTCCAGCCTTACCCTGCCGGTGTGGGTCGTGGCGAGTTTCTTTGCCGCGAACCAGGCGACATCACGGACGGTCTTGCGGTCGAGTTTGGAGTGATACCAGTGGAGGTCGGCCTGTCGTAGGCCGAAACGATCTTTTTTCTTCGACAGCCGCACCTGGCTCTCGTAGTTGGGTTCCTGTTCCGCCGAGATGGTGACATAGCCATCGACGACCATATTGCAGGTTACCGCGCCGCCCTTGAGTGCCTCGGCAGTATCTCTCACCGTGTCGGAGGTGCAGATCAGCTTGCGCAGGGTGGATTTGAACAGACCGTCTTCGGCTGTTCGGCTGCTGACGCCGCCAGCCTCGAATTCCAGCGAGTGGTTCAGCAGCTTGTCTTCCACGAGTTTTGAGTCTTCGGGGCGGAAATAGCGACCGGTTGGCTCGTAAGGCTCGCGCTTGGCTGCCATATCCTTGTCCTTCACCGCCTTTGGCTCGTCTTCGAGAATGAACTCACCCAACTGGTGGTGGGGGTGTTCGGCAAAGAAACGTCCGACCAGATCGTTTTCATTGCCGATACCTGAAGGAATTTGCTTGTTGGCATTCAGCAGAATCCGCGGGTTTTCGATACCGCCTGCGGCGACGATGAAGTTACGCGCACGCACCTGATATTTTCGCTCGTTGTAATCGGTGACCTCGAAGTGATTTACGGTCTTGAGATCATCATCGAGCTGAATATCAGTGACGTTGGCATGGAAAAATGTATCGACATTTTCGTTGGTTTCGACGAAGTCACGGTATTTGATGCCGACGTTGACGTGGGGGAAACTCACCCAGTATTTCATCTCCTCGTAGCCGTCGATCGGTGGCAGCCATTCGGGACGCTCGCCTTGCTGACAGGCTTCTTTTTCACCATGGTTGGCGTTGAGGATGTTACGGGCTTCGGCGAGATAAGGTTCGAGATCTTCGCGCTGGATTGGCCAGCCGCTGTATTTCACCAGGGGGCGTTTCTTGAAGTCACGTGCATCCAGTGGCCGGCAAGTGCCACCCCAGGCGACTGAGGAGCCACCAAACTGACGAAAGCGAATGGTATCCAGATCCGCATAGTCTTCCCCCGTCACCTCGCCCTTGTAGAGCGACTGTGATTCCTCGCTGTATTCCAGCCCGCCGGCTTCAAGCAGGCATACGCTGTGATTTTCCGCCAGCTTCAAGGCCAGGGTCATCCCCGCTGGGCCGGTACCGCAGATACAGGCGTCGTAGGTTTTGCCCTCGAATGGATTGCCTTCAATGGTGTTGAGATCCTTGAGTACGTTTGTTTTCCCCCTTTATATCTCGTAATAGCGGCTCGTCATTCTGGTGAGAAATTCGATCTAGTGAAGATCCGATTCCAGAACCACCCAACCATTGACAAGCAGGAGCCGGTCATAGGATTTGTCGTCAGGGCTGTTGACTGTCAGCGGGACAATGACGCTGCCCAGCAGGGGAAGTGCGAAGAGTCGTTGCAGGAACTGCCGTCTTGCGATGTTGAACATTTCAACCTCATCGAACAGGACGATCACGGCGATTTTTCCATTGGCCATGAAGTCGTTCGGGGTAGCGCTGGCTTCCTTGCACTCGCGACAAGCTGATTTGTTCAGAGGGTTGCAAGCAAACAAGTGTCAGGCCGTGATCGCTTTCACGTATCCGCAGCTTGTTAAACAGGGATTGTTTCAAAATGAGGTAAATTGCTCATGGATCTGACGGATCGCCGTGATTTGCATCACGGTCTGACTGTTGGTGCCGATGGGGAAGGGAGCTTCAGTGGGTGTCCGTGATCACCGCAGCCAGGCAATACCGAGCGCAACAAGAATCAGAAACTCCGCCGCAGCGATCAGACGCCAGAAGGCGGTCGGGTTGCGCTCCACCAGCGGTTGGAATTCGGTGGCCGCCACCAGCGATTCGTTGGGATGAGTGAGGTCGTGAATGAACTCGGAGAGCAGGGAGTAGCGTTTTTCCGGATTGGGGTGGACGGCCTTGCGTAGTGCGGCATCGACCCATTCCGGCACACTGGGATTGTGGTAGCGCGCGGGGGTGTAAACGAATTTCTTCTTCGCGGCCCGTTCCGGGGTGATTTCTCCATATGGCAGTTTGCCGGTGAACATTTCGTAGGCGATAACGCCCAGGGAATAGAGGTCGGAGCGGTTGCTGCCAGGCTCCCCCTTGAAATATTCGGGTGCCGAGTAGTTCGCGGTGCCGACGATATGGCTGTGATCTAGCACCGACTGCACTTCGGCCAGGCCCGCCACCTTGGTCGAGCCGAAATCGATGATCACCAGCGTGTTGTTTTTGTCGATGAGGATATTGTCGGGCTTTAAATCCTGATGGATCATCTCCATTCGGTGCATGCAGCGCAGGCCGCGGGCGATTTGATCGACCGTGCCACGTACCTGGGGCAGTGTCGGGTTGGGGTTGTCCAGCATCCACTGGCTCAGCGTCTGGCCCTGGATGTACTGCACCACGGTGTAGAGAAAGCTGCGTGGCTTTTGCAGCGGGCAGACCTTGATCAGATGGGGTGAGTTGAGTCGTTTCGCTACCCACTCTTCGTGCAGAAAGAGGTCGATATAGGTGGGGTCGTCCTGAAAGTTGACCGATGGCGTCTTGATGACCACCTGGCGTTTTTCGCCCTCGGTGGTTTCCGCCAGATAGACCTGGCTGCGGGATGTCGCGTTGAGTTCGCGGATGATACGAAAGCCATCGAGAATATTGCCGGCTTTCAAATCGGGTGGAAAAGGTAGCCGGGTCAGTTTTTCATAAAACTCATTCTTGTCGGCGCGTGGTAACGATTCGATGCGCACTGCCTGGCAGGTGATATTGTCATCGCTGCCACCGGCACGTGCTGCTGCTACCACTTCATCGGTCAGCTGTTCCAGATCGCTCTTGTAGCGCTCGATCAGTTGTTGCAATTCAGCTTCGCCAATGAAGTCGTGGACGCCGTCGGTGCTGAGGAAATAGATATCGCCCTCTTGCATCAAGGTGTGGCGATAATCGATTTCCAGATGGGTATCGATGCCGAGCGCACGGCTAAGATAGTCGCGGTCGTTGCTGATCCAAACGCGGTGGTCGTTGGTGAGCTGCACCAGTTTGCCGTCACGATAGCGGTAGATACGGCTGTCGCCGACATGGAACAAATGGGCCGTCTGCGACTTGAAAATGATCGCATCGAACGTCGTCACCAGTCCCTTGGCCGAGCCGTAGCGTTCCTGCCCCTGGCTGTATAGCCAACTGTTCAGCGTTGTCATCACCTGGTTGACGGCGCGTTTCACCGTCCATGATTCAGGGGTCGCGTAATAGTCCGACAGAAATTGCTTGATGCTGATCTGGCTCGCCTCCTTGCCGCCGTCGCTGCCGCTCATGCCATCGGCAATGGCGACCGCAATGCCCTTTTCGTCGAGCTGTTTGTCGGTGGGAATATAGGCGCCGTGGAAGTCCTCGTTATCATCCTTGGCGCCGGCGATGGAGCTTTGGCCGAGGGAGATCTGGAGGTTGTTGCTCACTTGTCGATTTCCTAATGTTGGGTCGCCAGGTTGATGTTTGCGTACTGCCCCCCCTCCGTCGGAGGGGGTTCAGTCGCATCCACCTACTTTACGTCGATCATCTCAACGGTGCCATCGGGAAGCACTTCCGCCATCTGACCTTCCGGCTCATCGAGGAACACGACGATCAGCAAGAAAACGAAAGCCGAAATCAGGCCAATGAACATGAAGAATTGATCGTAGTCCACCAGCGAGTTGACTGTCAGGAACATGACCGCACCGACGTTGCCAAAGGCACCGGCCATACCGGCGATCTGCCCGGTCATGCGGCGCTGGATCAGCGGCACCATCGCATAGACTGCGCCCGAACCAGCCTTGGAAAAGATGCCACCGATGATGGTGAGACCGACGACCATGATCACAGGCCAGTCCTTATCGACGAAGCCGAGGGCGACGAAGCTGGCGGTGATGCCGGCGAAGACGATCATCAGCGTCAGTTTGCGGCCAATCTTGTCGCTGATCCAGCCACCACCGGGGCGGGCAACCAGGTTGATGAAGGGGTAGATTCCCGCCAGCAGTGCTGCCGATACCTTCGGGATGTCGAACCACGAAACGTAGAACATCGCCAGCATCGAAACCACCGCCAGTTCGGTGCCGAAGGTCACCAGGTAGGCCCAGTCGAGAATCGCAACCTGCTTGAATTTGTAGCGGTGCAGCTCAGGTACTGGCTCTTTGAGGATGTGTTTGTTGATGCTCCAGATCTTCCAGGTTTGAAACAGAAACAGCGCCACGAGCACCAGGTAGACGATATCGGCCATGGCGGTGCTGATCAGCCCCATTTTCACCGGCGACAGCTTCCATGTCAGTAGTGCCAGTGCCGCATAGAGCGGGATATTCATCAGAATATAGATCACCAGGTCGCCGACGCTTGTCACCTCCATGCCACCGCTTTTCTTGGGTTTGAAGTAGGTCGAGCCTTTCGGTGTATTGGAGACGATGAAGTAATACAGCGCGCCATAGGCCATGGCGGCGATGCTGGCGAAAGTGATGGCATAGCGCCATCCCTCATCGCCGCCGAAGTTGGCCGCGATAAAAGGCAGTGTCATGGCAGCACCGGCTGAACCGAAGTTACCCCAGCCGCCGTAGATGCCTTGGGCAGTGCCGGTCTGACGCGCCGGAAACCATTCGCTGATCATGCGAATGCCGACGACGAAGCCTGCGCCGATGAATCCGGACAGAAAGCGCAGCACCGCCAGTGTCTCGTAGTCATCCGCCCAGGCAAAAGCAATGCTGATTGCGCCGCCCAGAATCAGAATGCTCGAAAACATGATGCGTGGGCCGTATTTGTCCACCAGCATGCCGACGATAATACGTGCAGGAATGGTCATCGCCACGTTGAGAATCAGCAGCACCTTGGCCTGCTGGTCGGTCAGGTCCAGTGCCTCCTTGATAAACGGCATCATCGGCCCGAGCCCGAGCCAGACGACGAAGGTCATGAAGAATGCAAACCAGGTGTAGTGAAGAATGCGAATATTGGGTTTGGACAGGTTGAATATGTTGAGTCGTTCAGCCATGCGGGTTCTCCTGAAAAAATGTGCCTTTCAGTGATAGCTTTAGCAACTACCGTGCCAACGATGAAAGTCGCGGTTTTAACGCAATATCCACACGATTTTGAGTTGTTTTCCGGCGCAATCGCGGGGTATGCACCATGCTGGCGCAGTGGTTGCCAAGCGTCGCACCACGATGGTGCGATCGCGGGCGAGAGCAGGGCTCAGGGCTTCGGTATCGGCGATGAATTTGTGCCTGATCAAGCGGCAAGTGATTGTTTATAAGAGGTGTGCTGTATATTGGCACGACTGTTGCTTAAGGTGATTACATAGTATTAATGAGACTGTCTGGAGTCAGTTCAAATGAAAGAAAATCTCGTCCTGATTGGAAACGGAATGGCCGGCATGCGCACCATCGAGGAGCTGCTCAAGCTCGCGCCGGAGAAATACAACATCACCGTCTTCGGTGAAGAGCCTTACGGCAACTACAACCGCATCATGCTGTCGCCGGTGCTGGCCAACGAGAAGACGCTCGACGAGATCATGCTCAATGATGAGCAGTGGTATGCCGATAATAATATCAAGCTGGAAAAGGGCAAGAAGGTCGTTGAGATCAATCGTGCCCGACGCGAAGTCATCGCCGAAGATGGCACGGTTGCACCCTACGACAGGCTGATCATCGCCACTGGCTCCACCTCGTTCATGCTGCCGCTGCCCGGCGCGGATAAGTACGGTGTCATCGGCTTCCGTGATGTTGCCGATGTGGACATGATGATCGAGGCAGCGCAGCAGTACAAAAAGGCGGTCGTGATCGGTGGTGGTCTGCTTGGTCTCGAAGCGGCCAACGGTCTGATGAAGCAGGGCATGGATGTCACCGTGGTGCATCTGCTCGACACCCTGATGGAGCGTCAGCTCGACAAGCCAGCCGCAAAAATGCTGCAACAGTCACTGGAAGACCGGGGCATGAAATTCCTCATGGATCACGCCACCGAGGAGATTCTCGGTGATGACCGCGTGACCGGCCTGCGTTTTACCAATGGCGACGAGGTCGAGGCCGATCTGGTGGTCATGGCGGTCGGTATCAAACCCAATATCGAGCTGGCACAAAAGGCTGGTTTGCACTGCGAGCGCGGCATTGTCGTCAGCGACACCATGCAGACCTTCGATCCCCGTATCTGGTCTGTGGGTGAGTGTGTGCAGCACCGCGGTGTGACCTACGGCTTGGTGGCACCGTTGTTCGAGCAGGCCAAGGTTGCAGCGAATCACCTCGCCGAGTTTGGTATTGCCCGCTACGAAGGCACGGTGACGTCGACCAAGCTCAAGGTCACTGGTATCGAACTCTTTTCCGCCGGCGATTTTCATGGTGACGAGACCACCGAAGAACTGCTGTTCCACGATGTTGCGGGTGGTACCTATAAAAAGCTGGTGCTCAAAGACAATATCATTATCGGTGCAGTGCTCTACGGCGACACCGTCGATGGCACTTGGTACTTCCAGTTGATGCGCGATGGCACCGATGTATCAGATTTTCGCAATACACTGCTATTCGGTCAGGCACACCTTGGGGACGCTGGTCACGGTGATGAAACCCGGGTAGCCGCAATGCCAGACGATGCCGAGATTTGTGGCTGTAATGGCGTCTGCAAAGGTGAGATCGTACAGGCGATCACCGACAAGAAACTCTTTACGCTGGAAGAGGTCCGCGCCCACACCAAGGCATCGGCTTCCTGCGGCTCTTGTACCGGCCTGGTCGAATCCCTGCTGGCGCATACGCTGGGTGGTGACTATTCCGAAGCACCGAGCAAAAAGCCGATGTGTGGCTGTACCGATTACAGTCATGATGAAGTCCGCGCGGCGATCCGCGAACATGGTCTGAAGTCACAGGAAGAAATCCGCCAGATGATGGAGTGGAAAACGCCGGATGGTTGCGCCGCTTGCCGCACCGCACTGAATTACTATCTGCTCTGCGAATATCCCGGCTACGACGATCCCGAATCACGTTTCATCAATGAACGGGCCCACGGCAATATTCAAAAAGATGGCAGTTATTCGGTCGTGCCACGGATGTTTGGTGGGCTGTGTACGCCGCAGGAGCTACGAGCGATTGCCGATGTCGCGGAAAAATACGATGTCAAGGAGATGAAAGTCACCGGCGGTCAGCGCATCGACATGTTCGGCATCAAAAAAGAAGATCTGCCTGCGATGTGGAAAGACCTCTCAGAAGCCGGTTTTGTCTCAGGTCACGCCTACGGCAAGGCGATGCGGACCTGCAAAACCTGTGTCGGCAAAACCTGGTGCCGCATGGGAACGCAGGACTCCACCGGCCTTGGCGTCAAACTCGAAGAGCTGACCTGGGGATCGTGGATGCCGCATAAGTTCAAACTGGCGGTGTCGGGTTGCCCGCGTAACTGTGCTGAAGCGACGATCAAGGATTTTGGTGTCGTCTGCGTCGATTCCGGCTACGAGCTGCATATCGGCGGTAACGGCGGCATCAAGGTGCGCGTCACCGATTTTCTGACCAAGGTAGATACCGAAGAAGAGGTGCTGGAATGGTGTGGCGCATTCTGTCAGCTGTATCGTGAAGATGCCCATTACCTGGAACGTACCGCACCGTGGGTCGAGCGTGTCGGGCTGCAAAAGATCAAGGATATTCTCGAAGACGAAAAGCAGCGCAAGACATTGCATGAGCGTTTTCTCGTCTCGCAAAAACCGGCGCAGATCGACCCCTGGAAAGCTTATGCCGAAGGTGAGCGTAGCGATCACTTTTTCGAGCCGATCAAGCTCAAGGTTTCTTAATCCTCCTCTCCCCTTGAGGGGAGAGGGTCGGGGAGAGGGGTGAGAGCGGTTCTTGAATACTTGCCTCGTCCCGTACGAGGGAACCATCGGAAGCTACCTGAAAATCCCAATTCAAATACGCTGCGCCCTAAGCCGCGCAGCACGGAAAGAGAGTTTAATCATGAGTGAATGGCTGGAAATAACGACGCTGGATCAGATTCCCGTGCTGGGGTCGCGTGTGGTCGAAACCGATACGATGAATGTCGCGATTTTTCGTGGTCGTGACGACACCGTCTATGCAATAAAAGATGCCTGTCCGCACAAGAATGGGCCGTTGTCCCAGGGCATCATGCATGGTCACTCGGTGACCTGCCCGCTGCACAACTGGAAAATCGATCTCACCACCGGCGAGGCCATGGGACCCGATGAGGGTTGCACCAATGTTTTCGAGACCAAGGTCGAAAACGGTACGGTTTTTCTGCGGCTGCCATAGGGTACGATAAATGGCCGTCAAGACCACCTGTCCCTACTGTGGCGTTGGCTGCGGCGTCATCGCTTCGCTGGACGAGGATGGCGTCGTCACCGTCAAGGGCGACCCCGATCATCCTGCCAATCGCGGTCGTCTCTGTTCCAAAGGCACGGCGTTGGGCGAGACGGTCTATTTGCAGGAGCGCCTGCTGTACCCGGAGATTGCTGATCAGCAAGTCAGTTGGGAACAGGCCATCGCAACTGTGGCGGGGCGGTTTCGCGACATCATCGACGAACATGGCCCGGATGCGGTCGCATTTTATGTGTCCGGGCAGTTACTGACGGAAGATTACTACGTCGCCAACAAGTTGATGAAAGGCTTTATCGGCTCGGCGAATATCGACACCAATTCCCGGCTTTGCATGTCATCGGCGGTTGCCGGTTACAAGCGCGCCTTTGGCGAAGATGTGATGCCCTGTAGTTATGACGATATCGACCGGGCAAAAATGATCGTCATCACCGGCAGCAATATGGCATGGTGCCATCCGGTGATTTTCCAGCGCATTGTGCGCGCCAAAAAAGCCAATCCCGATCTTTTTGTTGTTGTCATCGATCCGCGCAAAACCCAGACGGCGAGCGTCGCCGACTTGCACCTGGCGCTGGAGCCGGGTAGCGACAGCGTCTTGTTCAATGGTCTGCTGGCCCATCTCGATGCGTCAGACGAGCGCAATGAGCTGTTTACCGAGAATTTCACCTTGGGAATGACGGCGGCGCTCGAGGCGGCAAGGAAATCGGCGCCCGATGTGGCATCAGTTGCACGGCAATGCGGTCTTAGCGACAGTGATGTTGCCGAGTTTTTCCGCATGTTTGCGCGTACCGAACGCGTATTGACGTTCTATTCGCAAGGGATAAATCAGTCGAGTAGCGCCGTCGACAAGGTCAACAGCATCATCAATTGCCATCTGCTTACCGGCCGCATCGGCCGCCCTGGCATGGGGCCTTTTTCCCTCACCGGGCAG
The DNA here is from genome assembly GCA_026981985.1 of Gammaproteobacteria bacterium. GTDB lineage: Bacteria > Pseudomonadota > Gammaproteobacteria > UWMA-0217 > UWMA-0217 > JALSHZ01. The sequence goes on from JALSHZ010000101.1 coordinate 30,614, forward strand.
CCGAACGCCATGGGTGGGCGTGAAGTCGGGGGATTGGCGAACCAGCTTGCTGCGCATATGGAACTGTCAAACCCGATCCATCGTGAGCGGCTACAGCGTTTCTGGCAGTCGCCGGTGATGTCTGACAAGGACGGGCTCAAAGCCGTTGATCTGTTCAGGGCCGTTGATGCGGGCAAGGTGAAAGCCGTCTGGATCATGGCGACCAATCCGGTCGTCAGCATGCCCGAAGCGGATGCTGTCAAGGCAGCGCTCGAAAAATGCGAGTTTGTGGTGGTATCGGATTGCGTGCGTGAGACCGACACCGTGCGTTTGGCGGATGTTCGCCTGCCGGCGCTGACCTGGGGCGAGAAGGATGGCACTGTCACCAATTCCGAGCGTTATATATCGCGAACACGCCGTTTTCTGCCACTGCCTGGCCAGGCGCGTCCAGACTGGTGGATTATTAGCGAAGTTGCGCGCCAGATGGGGTTTGGCGAGCAGTTTTCCTATCGTTCTGCGCACGATATTTTTCGCGAGCATGCAGCACTGTCGGGTTTTGAGAACGATGGTGAACGCAGTTTCGATATCAGTGCCCTGGCGGATATCAGCTGGGAAGAGTACGGGGCATTCAACCCCGTACAGTGGCCGGTTAATGCGGAAAATCCGCAAGGCAAGGCACGTATCTATGGCGATGGGCGTTTCAATACCGAAGATGGCAAGGCACGATTTATCGCCGTCACGCCACGGCCGCCGGTAAGAAAACCCGATCGTGAGTTTCCGTTTGTTTTGAACACCGGGCGAGTTCGCGATCAGTGGCACACAATGACCCGTACCGGGATGTCTCCGCGGCTGTCGCAGCATATTCCAGAGCCATATATTGAAATGCATCCTGAAGATGCGACAGCGCAGCAGTTGAATGAGGATGATCTCGTTGCCGTCAGCAGTTCGCGCGGTGAGATCTATGTGCGCGTCAAGATTGGCAAAGGGCAGCGCAAAGGAAGTGTGTTCGTACCGATGCACTGGAACGGGGTTTTTTCCGGCAAGGGGCGCGTCAATACGCTGGTCGAGGCGAATGTCGATCCGATTTCCGGGCAGCCGGAATCGAAACACAGTGTCGCACGGATTGCGCCATGCCAACCGCGCTGGCATGGATTCATCCTGACTCGTCGCAATCGCCTCAATCTGGAATATTCCACTTACTGGACGCGCTCCCGCGCCACTGGATTGTGGCGTTACGAAATCGCCGGACGGGAGACACCCGATGATTGGGCCGACCGCGCCCGTGTGCTGCTCAGTGATGAAAATGACGCCGATGCCAATTGGGTCGAATTCTTCGATAAACACCAGAATCACTATCGCGCCGCGCGTTTTATCGGTGAGCAGCTGGAAAGCTGCGTATTCATCGGTGCAAGCGCCGTGTTGCCGGAACGCGACTGGCTGGTCAGCCTGTTTATGAAAGAAAAGCTGGAACCCGCCGAGCGCCAAAGCCTGCTCACCGGCAAGCCACCGCTGGATCATGTGGATGTGGGTCGTATCGTCTGCGCCTGTTTCAATGTGGGCGAAAAAACGATCAAAAAAGCCATTGCCGAGCATGGGCTCAAGACACCCGAGCAAATTGGTGAGCTGTTACAGGCGGGAACGAATTGTGGTTCCTGCATACCTGAATTACGCGAGTTTCTGGCGACGCCATAGCACCGCCACCCTGGAGGAAGATCAATGTTGTTTGGACGTGGCAAGAAAAAAAGTATCAATATCGCCGATAAAAAGGTCGTGGAGTGGAAATACTCCACCTGTGGTTATTGTTCGACTGGCTGCGCCATCGAAGTGGGCATCAACAACGAAGGCAAGCCGGTGGCGTCGCGTGGCGTTGGCGGCGCCGATGTCAATCGTGGCAAGCTCTGCGTCAAGGGGATTTTCGAGCATGAACTGTTCGAATCGTCCGGACGCGGCGACAACCCGCTGATTCGCGAACACATCCACGAAGGCTATCGCGAGACTGACTGGGACAGTGCGCTGGAACACATGAAAGATGAAATTCTCCGCATCCAGAAAACCTGGGGCCGAGACTCGTTCGCCATCGTCTCGACTGGACAGTTGCTGACCGAAGAATTCTATACCCTCGGTAAACTCACCCGTGCGGTGATTGGCACCAACAACTACGACGGAAACACCACGCTGTGCATGGCCTCAGCCGTTTCAGGTTACAAACGCTCCTTTGGGTCCGATGGGCCACCGGGCAGCTATGAAGATTTCGAGCACACCGACTGCCTGATCGCCTGGGGTTCCAACCTCGCGGAACAGCACCCGATCATCTACTGGCGGCTCAAAGAGGCGCAGGAAAAGCGCAAATTTCCGATGATCGTGGTTGATCCGCGCACCACCATGCTGGCGCAGAACGCCGATATCCATCTGGCCATCACGCCGGGCACCGACGTGGTGCTCATGAACGCGATGATGCACGTCATCCTCGATGAGGGCCTGGAGGATCGGGATTATATCGAAGCCAATACGGTAGGTTTCGAGCAGGTCGAGCAGGAGGTGCAGAAATATGATCCTGCCACCGCCGCGAAAATCTGTGGCATCGATGAGGATACGATCCGTAATGTCGCCAGGATTTTTGCCAAGGCCGATGCTGCGATGCAGATCTGGACCATGGGCATCAACCAGAGTACACACGGCAGCGATGGCGTCGTCGGCATCAACAACCTCGCCCTGAGCACCGGCAATATCGGCAAGCCGGGGGGCACTGCGTTATCGATCACTGGGCAGTGTAATGCCATGGGCACCCGGGAGTGGTCATCCTGCTCCGGACTGCCGGGCTACCGGCTGCTGGAAAAACCGGAGGATCGCGAAGAAATTGCCCAATTCTGGGGCGTTGATCCAGAATTCTTTCCGAAACAGCGGGGTCTCACCGAAACCGACATTTTTCCCGCCATCGAAACGGGGCAGATCAAAGGGCTGTGGCTGGTCGCCACCAACCCGATGACATCAATGGCCAACACCAGCCGCATTCGCCGTATGCTGGAAAAGCTGGAATTTCTCGTCGTGCAGGATTCCTACGCCGATGTGGAGACGACGCAATATGCCCACCTCTACCTGCCCGCAGCAACCTGGGCCGAGAAGGAGGGCGTGTTCACCAATACCGAGCGCCGGGTCAATATCGTGCGTCAGGCAACGCAGCCGCATGGCAACTCGAAATCGGACCTGTGGATTTTCACCGAGCTGGCCAAGCATTTCGAACAGGGGCGGAAAATCCGTTTTCCGGAAAAACCGGCCGAAGTGTTCGAAGAGATGCGCGAATTGTCGAAAGGGCGACTGGTCGATATCTCCGGCATGGACCACGATCTGATCGAAGAGAAGCGGGGGATTCAATGGCCCTATACCGAAGCGGAGCGTCAGGCGGGCACGGAGCCGGTCAAAGGGGGGAAACGTCTGTACACCGAGGAACGCAGCTTCCGCTACCCCGATGGCCGCGCCAAAATGATTCCGTTGCCGTTCATCGACAATAACGAAGTACCCGATGACGAATACCCCTACTGGCTCAATACTGGCCGCGTCGTCGAGCATTTCCACACCCGAACCAAGACCGGAAAACTTGGCAACAACAACAAATACAGCCCAATACCCTATATGGAGATCAACCCCGACGCGGCCGCCGACATGGGTATTCGCAACGGTGAATATGTTCGCTGTGTCTCGCGCCGTGGTGACGCCATCGTCATGGCGCAGTTGACCCAACGGGTACCGCACAACATGGTGTTCATCCCGTTTCATTATCACGATTGCGTCAACCGCCTGACCCTGGGACTGCTCGACCCGCACTCCCGCCAGCCTGCGTTCAAACAGTCGGCGGTTCGCATCGAGTTAGTGGAGGATCAGGTCGAGGCCGCGAAGTTGAGCATGGAGCGACGGGAGTTTTGAGGTTTGGTGGTGTGCCCCCCTTCCTAACCCTCCCCCTGGCAGGGGGAGGGAATAACTAATTTTCCCTCTCCCCGCCGGGGAGAGGGTTAGGGTGAGGGGGTGCGAGCGCTGCTCGCTTGTTTCCACAGACGCCTGAATAACATGAAGCTGATCAAATCCGCCCGCCAACTCAAAAAAACCAGACCGAAGCCGAAAAACGCATCTGGTATCAACTCCGAGCCAGACAGTTGGCAGGCCATAAATTTCGGCGACAGCATCCGATAGGGCCATATATTGTGGATTTTGTTTGCACAAAAGAGAAACTGGTTGTTGAACTCGATGGTGGGCAGCATATGGATGCCATCGAATATGATGGAAAAAGAACGCAGTTTCTGGAGGCAAAGGGGTATACAGTATTACGTTTTTGGAATAATGAAGTGATGGAGAATCTCGAAGGGGTGTTGGAAATGATTCGGCGGCGTCTACCCCCTCCCTAAAACTCTCCCTGGCAGGGGGAGGGCATTGACTCCTTCTCCCCCATTGGGGGAGAAGGCTGGGATGAGAGGGAAACGAGCGCAGCTCATCAAAACCACCACAGCACTGCGATACACCAAAGTAACCAAAAGCCCTCACCCAATCCATGACAAGGGTCCAACCAAACCAAAGAGCAAACCATGTTCAACGTAAGATCCGACGAACCAAAATATGCATTTCTCTGGGATAAGGAGACGAAGCAGACCAATCGTTACGGCGATAGCATCGAAACCGTTCCGGAGTCGCACGAGCTGCGGCAGCAGCCATTCGTCATCAACGATGAAGTACAGGAGCAGAAAAACCCCAACCGCTATAAGCAGCATGGCTTCTTTTTCAATGCCGATAACTGCATTTTCTGCCATGCCTGCGAGGCGGCGTGTTCAGAGAAAAATGACAACCCACCACATATCGCGTTTCGTTCAGTCGGCTTCCTCGAAAGTGGCGTCCACCCCAACTACACGCGGCTGTCGATTTCGATGGCCTGCAACCACTGTGATGATCCGGTTTGCCTGAAGGGTTGCCCAACGCGCGCTTACACCAAGTTCGCAGAATATGGCGCTGTGTTGCAGGACCCGGACACCTGTTTTGGCTGCGGTTATTGTACCTGGGTGTGTCCCTATAACGCGCCGCAGCTAGATCCGGTCAAAGGGCAGGTGAGTAAGTGCAATATGTGTGTCGACCGCCTGGAAGTGGGGTTGAAGCCTGCCTGTGTCGCTGCCTGTCTGGGTAATGCGCTCGATTTTGGCGTGGTCGAAAACATTCCAGAAAACAGAATTCAAGCGGAGACTGAGATTCCCGGTTTTCCCCGCACCGATATCACCCACCCCAATATTCGTTTTCAGCAGACCCGCACGCTGCAAAAGGAGTTGACCCGCATCGATACGATGCCGGTCAAATATCAGCAGAGTCGCGATGGCGGCTATCAGTCGGTGGTGGACAAAAAACACGGCAAGGAGAGGTCCTGGGGGATTAAAACCCTGCTGGCTTCCCACGAAAACGCCCACGTCATTTTCACGTTGAGCGCGCAGGCGGTGATGGGGGCATTTTTGATGATATTGCTCGGTTCCTGGTTTGGCATCGCCGATTTGGTTCGGGTGCGCGAATCAGCTGCGTTTTTGCCACTGTTGGGTAGCATGTTGGCGCTGATGGGCTTTGGCCTGTTCAAATTGAATATGCACCTTGGCAAGCCGCACCGCTTCTACCGTGGCTTCAATAATTTGCGTCTGTCACCACTTAGCCGTGAAATTGCAGGCGTATCAGCTTTTTTTGCTGGCTTGGTTGGCTACGCATTTTTCTCGCTGTTCGACAACGCCTTCGCCAACTTGCTGGCCAATGTGACCGGATTGCTGGCCTTGGCCGGTTTCGCCGCTGGCTCTTATTACATGTACAAGCTCTATCGCATTCCGGCCCGACCGTTCTGGGATCATTGGCAAACGGCAACGGCTTTCTACGGCAGTATGCTGGTGCTAGGTAGTGTGCTGATCGGTATCGTTGCGCTCATTTTCATGCCCGCCTCTGATGTACCGGTGGCAACGCTCAGTGCAATGGCGCTTGTCGGTTTGCTGGTCGAAGCAGTTGGGCTGTTCTTCCATGCGCGTGATCTGGTGGCAGGTCAGGGTGAAGGCGCGGCAGCGCATTATCAGCAGACAACGGCATTTGGCAAAACCTACTGGCTGCGCAATATTCTGATGGCGGTCAATGGCATCATGTTACTGGTTTTGCCGTTGATTGGTGTCACCAGTGTCGCGGGTTTGCTGCTTGCATCGGCGCTGGCGGTGTCACTGCTGCTGATGGCCTATCTGGAGCGCATTATTTTTTATGCCCTGGTCATTCCAACCACGATGCCGGGCGCTTTTTTCTGGCGCAATAAGGGGTTTGTCGAACACGCGCGAGAAGTCGGGCTGGCGGATATGGAGCAGGTGGGCGTCGTGCATGAGCGCCATCATAAGTTCAAGCTTGACGAACTGTTGCAGACGGTTCGTGAAAACAGCGTTCGCGATATGCTCGACCATGTGAAGTGGATACTCACCGGTAAGTGATCCTCACTGGAGCAGACAAATGAAAACACGGTTGCGCAATCTGATCGCGCAGGTCTCCGCCGGTCTGATCGAGCGGGAAGAGCCGGCGCGGCTGGCGCTGCTGTCGGCATTGGCGGGTGAACATCTGCTGCTAATCGGTCTTCCCGGCACGGCCAAGAGTGTGATGGCGCGCCGTCTGCACCAGGCGTTTCGTGACAGCCGCTATTTCGAGCGCCTGTTGACGCGCTTTTCCGTACCGGAGGAGCTGTTCGGGCCGCTGTCGATCAAAGCACTCGAGGATGACCGCTACGAACGCCAGACCGAACACTATCTACCCACCGCCAGCGTGGCGTTCATCGATGAAATATTCAAGGCCAACAGCGCCATTCTCAATGCCTTGCTGACGCTGCTGAACGAGCGCGAGTTCGACAACGGCTCGCGGCGCTTCAAGACGCCATTGATCGCGGTGGTTGCCGCCAGCAATGAATTGCCGGAGGAGGGCGAGCTGGACGCGCTCTACGACCGTTTCCTCTGTCGTTTTGAGGTGGCGCCCGTGTCGGCGGAGAAGTTCGTCGATCTATTGCAACTCGAGGAGGTGCCTTGTCAGATCGAACCGCAGCTGGCATTGGCGCCCGGTGAACTGGAAGCAATCCAGCAGGGCGCCGGGCAGGTTGGGTTGCCCGAAGATGTGAGAGCGTTATTGCAGGCATTACGTGAATTTTTACAGCAGCAGAATATCTATGTCTCTGACCGGCGTTGGCGCAAGGCCGTGAAGCTGTTGAAAATATCGGCGCATACCAATGACCGTGCAGCGGTTTCCATTTGGGACTGTGCATTGCTGCAGCACTGCCTGTGGCACCGGCCCGAGCAACGCAAGGTCATCTCGCGCTGGTATCAGCAGCATATTGGCGTTGGCAGCGGCTTCAATGGCGAGCGGCTGAAAAAACTGCTCGCGGTGTGGGAGGCGGCGCTCGAGGAGGATGCCAGCAGTAAAACGCCCATGCGTAATGCACGCAATGAGCTGCTTTATCTCGATGAGAAAAATAATCCCACGACAGTGCGAAAAGTGCGGCGGCTGCGAGAGCGCGATGGCGAGCCGCTCTACCTCGCACCCCCAGATCAGAGCGACCGTACCAACGATAATCAGGGCTATACCGCCGCGGAGTTGCGTGAACAATTTTTCGATGATGTCTATGGTCAGTGCCATATCGACGGGGAGTGGCAGAGCATCGACCGCTATATTTCCCGAAACAAAAACCGCTTGGTCGAATACACCGAAAATCCGCCGGCAATGGAACCGACGGTCCACGACCCCGCATTCATCGATTCGCGCTTGCGTGAAACCGGCAACCTGCTGGATGAAATTCGGCAGCTCAAAGTTCGGCTGGTGCTGCAGCTGCGATCGCTCGATGAGGAGGATGGTGCCCATCTCTGGGTTGATCAGCAATTCATTGATGGTTCACGGAATTATTTGCAGCAGAATATCGATGAGGTGGGCAAAGTGATCAGCCGTCTCGAAGCCATCCACGAGCGCTACAAAACCCTGCCCGTGCGGGCCTGAGCGGGCGGTGTCGCCGTGAGCCTGGAGGCCTTCGAAGCCCGTTTTGCTATTCTCGATCAAATACCTGAGGCGCTTTTTTCCAGTGTCGTCACCCACACTCACGGCGAATTACTGACGCGTGCGGAGGGCGTGTTGCAATGGCGTGAGGCACTGTTGCAGGGTGAGCTGCCGGATGAAAAAAACCTTTGCTGGCCGGATAAATCACTGCGCCGGGTGATTCTGATGCGGCTGGAGGCGCTCGATATCGTGCGCTACTGCAAGGATGAACGGGCGCTGACTGACTCTATCCTTGAAACCGTCCTCGAAGGCATCAGCAGCGCAGAGGACTATTTCAGCAAGGCGGGGGCGTTTGACGATCAGCTCGCGCAACGCCAGAAAATGCGCGACCGTGATTCGGTCTTCGAAGACGAGGAGGGTATTTCCGAGCATGCTGAATCCGGCAGCTCGCAGCCCGATGGTGGTGACCCTGATGATGCTTCTTCTGACGGTGAAGCGGGGAGTGATCCGGCTGCTGCTGGCGGCGGCAGCGGCATGCAAGCCAAATCCTCTGCCGACATCACTGCAAATATCGAAAACCAAATGTCGTCTGAAGACAGTAGGGAGATCGCGACTGCATCAGAAGTGATCGCAGATCAATCGGCACCACCACAAGCGGACGCCGATGCCACCGCGGCGCTCGACCAGTCAGGCGTTGGCCGCAATCTTCAAGCGCTGAACGATACCTTCGAGGGGCAGTGGGGCGAGTTGGCCATGAGCTGGAAGGCGCTGTCTGGCGTGCTTGATGAGCTGGGCGGATTCCTCGGACGTGGCTGGGATCTTACGCGTGGTGTGCTGGCATCGCAGGGCTGGCGTGATATCGCACGCTATCGGAAATTGATGCGTGATATTCCAGAACTCAAGCAACTGGTCGATGTGCTCGGGCGGATGCGTGGTGCCAATAATGGCGACACAGCAGAAACGTTGGTGGCACAATTCAGTGAGCCGTTGCGCAGAGTGCCGGAAAATCCACCGCGCGGCTTTTCACCCCATGCCATCGACACCACCGAAGGCATCAAACTGAGTGACGATATCGCCCGCATGCTGCCGGTCGAATCGGCCTTGCTCGGCCATCCCAAACTCAACACGCTTTGGCATGCACGCCGTGCCGAAAGCATGTTGCGCTGCTATCAACTGCATGGCGTGCTTTCCGAGCACAGCCCGATGCCGGAACCCGAAGAGCAACAAACCAGCAGTCAATCCCCAGAAAATCCTGGTCACGGCCCCATTATCGTCTGCCTCGACAGCTCGGCTTCGATGCAAGGCAAGCCGGAAACCATCGCCAAAGCCGTCACCCTTGAAGCCCTGCGCATCGCCGCGGAAGAAAAACGCGACTGCTGCGTCATCACCTTCAGCGGCGAACAGCAGATGATCTCCTGGCAACTCGACTTCAGCCGCCATGGCTACCGTGCGCTGCTAGATTTTTTACAACATAGTTTTCACGGCGGCACCGACGTCAGCAGCGCTCTGACCGCCGCGCTGGAGAAAAATACTGAAGCAGGATGGGAACAGGCCGATATCTTGCTGGTCAGTGATGGCCGCTTCCCCAGTCCCGAGTCGATCGAACCCCAACTCAAAAAAGCTAAAGAAAAAACCGGCCTGCGCCTGCACGGCCTGCTGATTGGCCGCTGGCGAGGCGACGCCATGACCCGCCTGTGCGATCGACTGCACCGTTTCGATCTGTGGAGCAGGCCTGTGGAATTGGGCTAGCCGGGTGGCAAGAGGATCAAGGCGAGGCGCGATCTAGGCACGAAGGTATCCCCAAGGGTGCCGTATAACGACACCCTTTAGCCCGTCAAACCCATATCCAGAATCCGGCCCAGTGCCCCTGCTTTGCCAAAACCGACGAGCAATGCAACGTCAGCGCCGAAGATTCGGAAGCCTTACTTCGTTTCGGCTTTTTCCACCTTGGCCGGGGTGGGGTAGAACTCCACGCGCCGGTTTTGTGCCCGACCTTCCTTGGTGCTGTTGTCGGCGACTGGCTCACGCTCACCACGCCCTTCATAGCTGAGGCGGGAGTTGGCGATGCCTTTGCGGACCAGGTAGGTGGTAGCAGCTTTGGCACGAGCGAGTGACAGACCCAGGTTATAGCTGTCACTGCCACGGCTATCGGTATGGCCGACGATCAGCAGCTTCACCTGTGGATAGGTGGTGAGCACAGCCGCAATGCGATCCAGACGGGTGCGCGCGTCAGCGGTCAATGTCGATTTGTCGGTCTCGAAGTGGATGGGTTCGAGTACCAGGGTGATGACATCGGCGGGTTTCTTCGGTGGTGGCGGTGCCGGTGCGGGTTCTTTCACCTTGACGACTTTTGGTGCCGGGGCGACGGGTGGCACATACTCCTCTTCCTTGCCACCGAAACGTTTCACCAGGCTCATGGTGATCATCGTGGCATCTTTGTCGATGTAGTCATACTCGCCGCGGAAGGAAAAGTCGTTGTCGAATTGATACTCGATACCGATGCCGGCGTAGATCTGATGGCCTTCGACTTCACGAAAGTTAACGCTGTCACTGCTATTGTCGATCTGGCCATAGCCAAGCTTGCCAAGCACGGCGAAGCCGTCGCTGTTGTCGGGCAGGGTGGCGACCAGGCCGACGCCATAGCTATCGTAGTCGATATCACCGCCACCGCCCGCGCCGTCGGAGAGGCTGGCAGCGCCCATGCGGGCTGCGAAACCTTCTACCGAGAGCCAGTCCGTGGCATCGTAGCCGAGGAAGAGTTTGAATGCCTTGTCGTTTTCCTCAGTGACGCTCCAAGCGGGAAGGTTGACGATTTTCGGTTCCAGTTGTGACATGCCGAAGCCACCACCGACGTAGAATTGGCCTTGATCTGCGGCAGCGCTCGAACCAATCCCGAGCAGGACAGCAACGGAAATCAGCCGGCGTCGATGCAGTGCCAGTGGCAGCAGCATCAGGGCAAAGGGCAGTCCGAAACCACCTAAGCCACCATCGACACGAGTGAGAATCTCGGCCTCGCCGGTATCACCCAGCACAGCACGCCCCCGATCCCAGCCATCGCCGTCGGGATCGGTAAAGTTGTCGACAATCCCGTCGTTGTTGCTATCTGCCCGTCCGGTTCCTGCGATATCGAACTGGCCATCATTGTTACTATCGAGATCGCGATAGTCCTTGTTGCCATCACCATCGGTGTCGGGGCGTGTCCAGGGCGTTGTCGCCAGCGGGTCGTGGTAGCCATCGCCATTGGCATCGACGAAGTTGTCGACACGGCCATTGTTGTCGACATCGCTGCCTTGTGCTTCGAGGATATCAGGGATGGTGTCGTTGTCGGTATCGAGATCCAGGTGGTTTGGTACGCCGTCGCCGTCGAAATCGCCGCTGCCCTCCTCGCTGTCGAGAATGCCGTCATTGTCGTCGTCGATGTCGATATCGTTCGGGATACCGTCGTTGTCGGCGTCGTCCCCGGTGTTGCCCTTGAGCGTCAGCAGCAGTGGGTTTTCATCCGGGTCATTGGATGGGATCGAGAGTGCGCCAGTCTTGCTGCCTTCGGTGGTGGTGGAAAAGTTCATGACGATGGTGCAGGTACCTGCAGGTGCCAACGTCTTACTGCTGCAATTGTCGGTGACAATGGTGAAATCGGTGTTTGCAGGGTTTGCAATGTTACCGATGACCAAATCCCCGGTGCCCTTGTTGCTGACCGTGACCGTCTGGCTGACTGGGGTGCCACCCAATGTAAACGCAGGAAATAGAACGGTTGTCGTGCTGCTGCCGTTTACCGTGACATCGATATCGACGCCACCGATGGGTACGCACTCCTGGAAGCTGATCAGCGTCATGGCAAAGTCGTTGCCGTAGGATGTAACGAACTGCTGTGCGTCATGAACCGAGAGTTTGGCTGTCGTCTTGCTGCCCGGGTTAACGGTGACACCAAGGCGCTGCCAGGTATCTTCAGTGGCCTCATTGATGCAATAGCCTGCCCCGGAATCGACGGGGCCGCCGCCATCGCAAACCGCGATGATCTCACCAGCCTGTACACCATCGATACGAAAGCTGATCTGCGGCGCGATGGCCCCTCCTGCCTGCTGGCCCGGTGCCAAGGCATTGGAGAGGTAGGCGGTGAACGCATAATCCTTGTTGGGTTTGAGCCCGGTGACTTCCTGCTCCCAGATCAACGTCGGTGCGCCGTCATTGACACCGTTGTATGCCAGCCAGCTATCGGCGGCCGGTACAGGCGGTAGGCCAAATCCAGGGTTGGGATCACCGGGAAAGGCGATCTGTTTGACAACGCCAAAATCCACGTCGCCGTCGATAATGCTGATCCCTGTCTGCGGAAAGGCCGATGTGTTGGGTGGGTTGCCGTCGACCGGATACTGCCCCCTGGGAAACTTGAAGGGGATGTCGGTTCGGAAGCTGTCGTAGCCTTGGCTGAAATTGCTGTCGATAAACTTCTCGTTGCCGTCGGGTAAAAATCCGGTCGGACAACCGAGTTCGGCAGCGAGTGATTGTGAAAGAATCGCCAGCGCAATGGCAGCTGCGAGTGTTGCCGGCCGTGCATTATATTGTTGTTTCATGGATTCTAGTCCTCCGATATATCGACGTGCTCGCGTTGCCGGGAGCCAGGAATTTACTCTAATTATTCGTGATTTTATCGCAACAACCTTACCCTAAACTGTGACGTTTTAGATACATTTGCCGCCAGTGTCATTCAGATGCCGAGGAAGTGACGTATTTCCGGCAGCGCTTCGCTGAGATGGTCAAAAGAATGACTGCCACCGGGGTAGACACAGGTCTTGCCCCTGATGTGGCGGTATTTGTCTACGGCATGTTCAGGCGGGATCACGGTATCACCCGCATCGACCAGCAGCAGGGTTGGTTTGTGAATCTGATCCCCTGAGACATCATAGCGAGTGAGTTGTTCCCAATCGGCGTGGCTAAAAAGAAAAGACTCACCGCTGACCATATTCGTATTGGTACCGATCCAGGGTCGCAGGGGCGCTTGGGGAGCAAGGGCAGGGTTGATCAATACTACCTTGTCGATGTCATCCCGTGCCGCCGCCAGGTATTGCGCATAGTAGCCGCCGAGTGAGCTCCCCATCAGTGCAAGTTGGCCTGTTGAATAATAACCCTGCTGGATCCTGTCGATGGTCTTGCTGATGGTCGCAACCGCGTTGGCTGGTTGGTGGGAAGGATAATCGAGGATGGTGAATGGGGTCGGCGCCAGTGCCTGTCGCAAGGCATTGGCCTTGTGTGATGCTGCCGCGCTGCTGAAACCATGCAGGTAGAGAATGTGCATCAATCTTCAGTGGTTGTATCGGTTTGGTGATGAATCCTCTGCAGTAAGCGGCGTGTTCTCTGTGGGTCGACCAAGTTCGCAAGCGTATAGTGTTTCAGTGTGCTGACATAACTCGCCATCGCTTCCGCAAGAATGTGATTGAGATGACAGGCGGGTAACAGTTTACAGCCGAGCGCGTTGCAATCGATCGAAGTCAGCGTTGGTTCGAGGCGACTTACAACGTCCCCGATATTGATGGTTTCCGGCGCATGAGCAAGACGGATGCCGCCACCTTTGCCTCGCCGAGTGACGATATATCCCAACTGCCCAAGCCGGTGTACCACCTTGACGATGTGGTTGCGGGAAATCTCGTAGTCCGCAGCAATATCACCGAGCTGCGCGAGTTGTCCTTTTGGCAGAATGGCCAGATACATCAGCACGCGCAGGGAATAGTCGGTTTGTCGGGTCAGCTGCATGAGTGGTGGTTGTCAGGTCGATGGAGAATCATATAACATATATGTAGTTTACATCTTAAAGGGCGTCTCAGTCACCCCTGACGACCACAAGCAACCCGAACAGGCAATCGAATGCTGAATATCGAAGAACCCGTTACCGACAAAACCGCGTTTCTGAAGCTGGGGTTTCGGCCATTCTTCAGTGCCGCAATGATCTATGGCGTCATCGCCATGCTGCTGTGGATGGGCATGTATTTTCAAGGCTGGTTATTGTCCGTTTCCAGTTATCCCGCGACACTCTGGCATGCCCATGAAATGGTTTTCGGCTTTGGACTGGCCATCCTGGGCGGGTTTCTACTCACCGCCGAAATGAACTGGACCGGGGTGCAAACTGTTCGAAATGCACCATTGCTGGTGCTGTTGCTGCTGTGGCTGGCGGGCAGGGGGCTGGTGTTTTTCATTACCGATGCGGGTCTTGTCGCGCTGGCAGCGGTGGATGTGCTGTTCAACCTGCTGTTGACGATCGCGCTGACGCAGCCGATCGTCAAATCCCGGCAGTGGCAGCAAATCGGTTTTCCTCTTCAGATTGGTCTGATGGCCGTTGCCAACCTGCTGTTCTATCTCGGTTTGCTCGGCATCTGGCCGGCCGCGTTGAATATCGGTCTCTATGCCGGTCTTTATCTGCTGCTGTCGATCATTTTCACGATGGGGCGCCGGGTGATCCCGTTCTTTATCGAAAAAGGTCTTGGCTGCCCATTTTCAGCGAAAAACTACCAATGGCTCGACATCTCCACGGTCGTGCTGTTTGCCCTGTTTGTCATCGTCGATCTGATCAACCCAACCGCAATCATCACAGCTGCGTTGGCGCTCGTGCTGTTTCTACTTCATGGCTGGCGGCTGCTGGGTTGGTACCACGCCGGCATCTGGAAAAAGACGCTGCTGTGGACGCTTTACCTAGGGTACTGGTGGATTGTCTTTGGCTTTTTGCTCAAGGCAATCAGTATCGTTGCTGGCGTCTCTCCCTACCTCGCCATCCATAGTTTTGCCTATGGCGGCATCGGCCTGATCACCATTGGCATGATGGCGCGGGTCACACTGGGACATACCGGCCGCAACGTATTCGACCCGCCTGCAATTCTGCTGCCGATATTTCTACTGTTGGCAATCGGTGCGATCATTCGCGTCATTTTGCCTTTGCTTGTCAGCGAACAATACGGTCTATGGATCGGGCTGTCACAGATATTATGGGCTGCCGCCTTCTTCGGCATGGCGGTGTTCTACGTTCCCATGTTGATCAAAGTCAGAATCGATGGGCGGCCAGGATGAGCTGCATCTCGTGATGCGGCCAGAAATCTTCCCGTGTTGCCGCTGGCCATGATAAGGGTACAATGCTGTGAATCGCAGACACGCGAGCATTGCGCGAGTCTGCAAACGGGGGCATTGATCAATTATGAAGCGGCCAGTCGCTGACAAGATTCCGCCACCTGCGGCCGAATCGAAGCTAAGCAGACGTGAGCTGGATGCCACGCAGTTATACCTCAAGGAAATCGAGTTTTCGCCACTCCTGACGCCGGAAGAGGAGGTCTACTATGGCCGCCTTGCCCGCAAGGGGGATGAAACCGCCCGGCGCAAGATGATTGTCTGCAATCTACGCCTCGTCGTGAAGATTGCGCGGCGCTATCTCAATCGTGGTCTGAGCTTGCTGGACTTGGTCGAGGAAGGAAATCTTGGCCTGATGCGAGCGGTCGAGAAATTCGATCCCGAAAAAGGTTTTCGTTTCTCCACCTACGCAACGTGGTGGATCCGCCAGACCATCGAACGCGGACTGATGAACCAGACCCGCACCATTCGCCTGCCGATTCATGTTATCAAGGACCTCAACAGCTATCTGCGCGGTGTCCGTGAGCTGACGCAAAAGCTCGGTCGTGATCCAAGCGCCGAAGAATCCGCCGAATATCTTGGCAGGGATCTGGAACAAATCGAAAAACTGCTTGATCTCAGCGAAAAGGTAACGTCGCTCGACACCCCCATTAACAGCGACAACAACCACCCGGTACTCGAAAACATCATCGACGATACCTTCCCGTCACCCGACGCAGCACTGGAGGATGGCGATATCATTCGCCTCGTCGGGAAGTGGCTCGACGATCTGGATGACAAGCAGAAAGAAGTCATCGTGCGGCGCTTCGGTCTTCATGGCCATGAAGCAGCAACACTGGAGCGTGTCGGCAATGAACTGGGCGTCACCCGCGAGCGGGTACGCCAGATCCAGATGGAAGCGTTGCGTCGCCTGCGGCGAATACTGGCTGGGCAGGGATTCTCTGAAGATACACTGTTGAGCTGAGCAGTCACGGTTCTATTTTCCTGCCTACTGAATAGTTAAAGTTGATGTAACGCCTGAACACTTTGTTTTGGGCTACCCGCTGCGTGGTTACCGCTCGCCGACAATCAATCCCGCCGCCACACGCCGTCCTTCGGCAACAACGATATTCCAGGTACGGCAGGCCGATGGCGTGTTCATCACTTCACAGCCAATATCTCGCTGCATGATGTGGTGTAGCAATGCTGGGGGAATAAACTGCTGCGTCATGCCGGTACCGATAATGACGATTTCAGGTGCATCCACCAGCAACATATCGAGGTCGGCTGTGGCTAGTGTGGCAATGCCGCTTGCCTGCCAGCGCTGCGGCGGTTGTGTTTCGGTGAGGGCCAGCGGGTGGCCAAAACGCTGTTCATCAACGGTGATGAAGTCATCGCCGTAGGCAGTGATCAACCGGTGCTTACTGTCAACGTCTTCGCTGAATTTCATGGGGTTTTTCCATTGACGACCGGGGCTATTCTAGCATGCTGCGGCGGTGAATTGACGCTCATTCGCGAGGCGGTTAGAGTGCAGAGTTTTACTACTATCGGGCTCTGTGCATGCAGGACTTTTCGCGTATCCAGCGGTTGCCACCATATGTGTTCAATATCGTCAATGAACTCAAGGCGAAAGCCCGGGCACAAGGTGAGGACATTATCGACTTTGGCATGGGCAACCCCGATCAGCCGACGCCACAGCATATCGTCGATAAGCTGGTCGAAGCCGCGCAGCGTCCCGACACCCATCGCTACTCCATGTCGCGGGGTATCCCGCGGCTGCGCAAAGCGATCGCCGACTGGTACCGGCGCAAGTTCGATGTCGATATCGATCCGGAAACGGAGGCGATTGTCACCATTGGCTCCAAGGAAGGTTTGGCGCACCTCGCGTTGGCCACGCTTGGCCCCGGCGATGCAGTCATCGTACCGAACCCAGCCTATCCGATTCACCCCTATGGTTGTGTCATTGCCGGTGCGGATATTCTTTACCTGCCGATGACGCCGGATGCTGATTTTTTCAGCGAGCTGGAACGGGCTGTCGAAGACAGCTGGCCACGACCGAAAATGCTGATTCTCAACTATCCGGGCAATCCGACCACCGAATGCGTCGATCTCGACTTCTTTGCGCAGGTCGTCGATTTCTGCAAGGAGCATGGAATCTGGCTGGTACACGATATCGCCTATGCCGAGATTGTTTTCGACGGCTACGAAGCGCCGTCGATTCTGCAGGTACCCGGTGCGAAGGATATCGCTGTCGAATTCTATTCACTGTCGAAAAGCTACAATATGCCCGGTTGGCGGGTTGGCTTCATGTGTGGCAATCAGAAGCTGGTCAAAGCGCTGGCGCGCATGAAGTCGTACCTGGATTACGGCATGTTCACGCCGATTCAGGTAGCTTCCATCGCGGCGCTGGAAGGCGATCAACAGTGTGTCGCCGATATCCGCGATATGTATTTGTCGCGTCGCAATGTGCTGTGCGAAGGGCTCGATGCGATGGGCTGGAAGGTGAACTGGCCCAAGGCGACGATGTTCGTCTGGGCGCAGATCCCCGAGCCTTACCGCGACATGGGATCATTGGAGTTTTCCAAGAAGCTGCTCACCGAGGCGAAGGTGGCCGTGTCGCCGGGGATCGGCTTCGGGCGCTATGGCGACGATCATGTTCGCTTCAGCCTGATTGAAAACGAACACCGTACCCGCCAGGCGCTGCGGGGACTGCGGCAGATGTTCCGCAAGGATGGCTTGCTGGGCTGACAGACTGTGGGTTAATGAGGATATTGCACAACCCGTTCGGGGCTGTGCAATACAGGCAAAAGAACAGGAGAAAAATTCTTGAACGCTGTAAAAGTAGGTTTGCTGGGACTGGGTACTGTCGGTGGTGGCACTGCCACCGTGCTGCTGAAAAATGCCGCTGAAATTGCACGCCGCGCGGGTCGCGACATCAAAGTCGATTTTGCTGCCACACTGGATCTCGGCATGGCAAAGCAACTTGGCTTGGGCGACGACGTCCGATTGACCACTGATGCTTTCGAGGTGGTGAATGATCCCGAGGTCGAAATCGTCGTCGAGCTGATTGGTGGTTATTCACCAGCCCGCGAGCTGGTATTGCAGGCCATCGACAATGGCAAGCATGTCGTCACTGCCAACAAGGCACTGATCGCGCTGCATGGCGCGGAAATCTTCGCCCGGGCAGAAGAAAAGCAGGTGATGGTCGGGTTTGAAGCCGCCGTCGCTGGCGGTATTCCAATCATCAAGGCCATCCGTGAAGGTCTCGCAGCCAACCGTATTCAGTGGATTGCCGGCATTATCAACGGTACCGGCAACTTTATTCTGACCGAAATGCGCGACAAGGGCCGTGACTTCGCCGAGGTCCTCAAGGAAGCACAGCAACTCGGCTATGCCGAAGCCGACCCCACATTCGACGTCGAAGGGATCGACGCCGCCCACAAGCTGACGATTCTCGGTTCCCTGGCATTTGGTATGCCGCTGAACTTCGATGCGACTTACACCGAGGGCATTTCCAAAGTCAGCCAGCTCGATGTGCAATACGCCGGTGAACTGGGCTATCGCATCAAGCACCTAGGCATCACCCGCCGCACGGACAAGGGCATCGAGCTGCGCGTGCATCCAACGCTGATTCCCGAGCGCCGCTTGATTGCCAATGTCGATGGCGTAATGAATGCAGTGCTGGTTCAGGGTGATGCTGTGGGGCCGACACTCTACTACGGCGCAGGCGCGGGTGACCTGCCAACGGCGTCGGCCGTGGTGGCCGATATCGTCGACGTGGTGCGCTACATGGCCATCGACCACGAGCATCGTGTGCCAGTCATGGGCTTCAAGACCGCCGCCATCGAGGAGATGCCGATTCTGCCGATGGAAGACGTCGAAACCGGCTTCTACCTGCGTATGAAGGCAGTTGACAGACCCGGTGTGCTGGCCGAGATCACACGCATTCTCAGCGAGCAGGAGATCAGCATCGAAGCCTTCCTGCAAAAAGAACCCTCGGAAGGCGAAACCGAGGTCAATATCATCATGCTGACCCACAAAGTCATCGAGGGCCGCATGAACACGGCATTGGCGCAGATCGAGGCGCTTGATGTCATTACCGAAAAGGTCACACGGATACGTTGGGAGTCGCTGAAATAGTGATGGCAGGCGAGGGCATCACAGCAGCGGTGAGTGAGGTGAACCAGTCGGCGAACACACAGCACCGCCTCCGCTACGCCCTGACGGCGGTGTTCGTGGTAGGAGCGCTGTATGCAACCGTCGTGGCCTTTCTCTGGTTTGCCGCCGATTTCATTGCGGCGTCGATCTACTCGCCCAACCTCGACCAGGCGCAGCAGGTATCCGACTTCAACGATTTCGCCTATATCAGCGATATGCTGGCGACGTATCGGTTTCCGCTGGGCGCGCTGGCGCTGATCATGTCGGTGGCGCTACTGGTGCTGGCCGTCGTGATCAACGATCCGCGCCAGCGGCCACGTCCGGTATTCATCGCTGGCGGCATCGCACTGCTTTGCCTGAGCTTGCTGTTGGCGCAAGGTTTCAGCTGGGTGTTTGCGTTGCTGTTTGCGGCGACCGCGATTGTACTGTTTCAGGCAACGAACTGGCCATCATCAGCGCCTGAGGGTGAAACATCGGTGGCAGCCGCAGACAACGGACAAATGGCATTGTTGGGTTCAGCACCGGAGGTAGAACCCCAGCCCGTAGTCGATACGCAACCGGTCGAAGCGGTGCTGCCAACGATCGAACGCGATGATCTCCACCAGCAGCCCGTTATAACCCACGCTGATACAGAAGAACCGGCCATTGTCGAACCGTTGATTCCGGCAGATGTTGAGGATACTGCGGCTGATGAACCCGCCATGGATTCCCTCGGGCTCGATATCGACAGTGATATCAACCTCGACTTGGAACAGGACTACGAACTCGCACAGGATCCCGATACCGTGGAAGATCCACTGGTGTTGCTCAGCCAGGCCGACCTGGGTATCGAAGAGGACGATGCGCTGCTCCCGGACGATACGATAGAAACAGCGGCAAAAATCGAAGCCGAAATCGGTATCGATGTGCCGCTGGAAGAGGCCGATACTGCGCAGATCAAGGCGATGATCGAAGCAGTGGACGTGGACGAAGATCAGGCAAGGCAAGAGCCGGAGGAGAAAGCTGTCAATGAGGCGGTAGTGGAAAAGCCCAAGCTTGCGGCAAGCCCCGCTGCTGCCGAGTTCAACCCGGAAGAGCTGGCACGACAGGAATTGTTATTGCCACCTCCGCCGACACGGGTGTGGAACCTGCTGGACTGGGTGATTGTGGCGATCATTATTGTTGCCGTCCTCGCGCTGCTGGCCATGAACATGGGCGGCCAATAATTCCTGCGCAGCTGTTCTGGCTGACGCGCTGTGACTCAGCCCCGAAAATCGAGCTGCGCTGCCAGCAAGCCGGCAAGGCTCACCACATTGGTGGCATGCGGAATCGAATCGCAGCTCCAGATATTGTCCACGCCAGCCTGGCGCAACAGTTCAACCGCCTGGTCGGACAGTAGCGCGTGGGTAACAAGCACCGATACCGAGGATGGCTTGAAGCCACTGAGCTGACGCGCCGTTTCGAGCAGAGTCTTGCCAGTACTGGCCACATCATCGACAAGCACGACGTCTTTGCCACCATATGCCGCCTGCGGCAGCGAAATTCTCACCTCTCGATCGCCGAGCCTTGTTTTCTCGGCCACGACGTATTCGAAATCGCCAATTGCAGCAATCGCCGCCACCCATTGCCTGGACTCGCTATCAGGACCGATAAGCATCGGGCGATCAAAGCGCTGTAGCAGAAATTCCGCCATCGGCCCCGTCGCGGTGACGTTGATGGCGTTTTTTGCGGGCACGGCTTCTTTGAGTGTATTGATCCGGTGCAGGTGTGCATCAACGGTAAGCACATTGTCGAAATGCGCTGCAAGCCAGCCACCGACGATGGTCTGACTGACGACCTCGCCGGGATTGAATGCCTTGTCCTGGCGCATGTAGCACAAATAGGGGCAAACAAGAGAAATCGTATCGGCGCCCAATGTCCTTGCACCACGGGCAGCGAGCATCAATTCGACGAGCTTATCGTTCGGGTGATCGAGGCTACGGCAGAAAATAACCTCACCAGGGAGGCGCTCTGGCAGCGTGATCTTGCTTTCACCATCGGGGAAATGGTGGAGTCCGACTTCAGCCCAGGGTAAGCCGGCCTTTTTCGCCAGCTGTTGGGTTTGGCGCAGGTATTCAGGGAACCCCAGAATGAGCCTTGGATGGTGCGTCACTCGGGGGCCTCCAGGGAATATCCGCTATTTTCGTTCGCCGCCTTTTTGGCGAACTGGAAGTCAGCCGGAAATTCTGCATAAATAGTCAATAGCGGCTCCCCTTGTTCAACATGGTCATGAAGTTTTTTATGCAAATCGACCCCAGCGGCCTTGTCCATTGGTGCGCCGGCGAGTCGCGCGATATGAGCGATCTGCAGGTTGTCGATTGCAGTCACCACGCCGTCATGGGGTGCGACCACCCTATGCTGTAAGCTGGCTGGTGGGAGAGGTTCATCGTTGGCGCCCTGCGCGTTGATAATAGCCTGCATCTTCTCCCAGGCACGGCCTGATTCGAGCAGATCACGGGCAAGATAGTAACCTTGGCCGCCGCGAACATCCGGATCGAATTCGAGAATCCGGCCGGCCATCTGCAACGCCTTCTCCCGCAAGTCGATCGGTGCTTGAGGATCGTTTTGCAGTACCAGCAAGACATCCCTGGCTTCCAGCGCCGGGCCGACACCATTGCCGATCGGCTGTTGGCCATCGCTGATCATAACTTCGATCTCCAGACCGGCACGGTCGCCAACATATTCAAACAACTTCCGCAGCCGCAGTGCTTCCGTTTGCGTATGAACCTTGGCGCTGGGACCAACCGGGATGTCAATCAGCAGGTGGGTCGAACCGGCAGCAAGCTTCTTCGACAGGATCGATGCCACCAGCTGTCCCTTCGAGTCCATCGCCAGCGGTCTCTCTACGGAGATGAGTACATCATCGACGGGCGCCAGATTCGCTGTGCCACCCCAGGCAATGAAGCCGCGATGCTGCTGCACCACATTCCGCATCTTGTCCGGTGGCAGATTGACCTGTGCCAGCACCTCCATCGTATCAGCAGTACCCGCGGGTGACGTGATGGCACGACTCGATGTTTTTGGCATCAGCATGCCGTGAGCGGCGACGATCGGGACAATTACCATGGTTGTTCGATTTCCGGGGATGCCACCGATACAGTGCTTGTCGACGACCAGCGGTTCTCCCCAATCCAGCGTTTCGCCGGTTTTCACCATGGCCTGGGTCAAATAGAGCATCTCATCGCGCTCCATGCCCGACTCCGCACAGCCCACCAGGAAAGCGGCAATCTCGATCTTGGAATAGCGGTTATTGACGATGTCTTCGCAGATCTGAAGGAAATCGTCGGCATCGAGACGGTTCCCCGCAATTTTCTGGCGTACCGCGTTCAACGAGGACGGTGGAGAGGCATGATTGACAAAGACTGCACTGCCTTCATCCGTCTTGAACTGGGCAAATGTCTGCTCACTCAGCCCCAGCTCGTCCGGCGCGATGATGGCATCGTCATCGACAATATTGAGTACCGCAATGACTGGCGCTCGACTGGCGCCATCCGTGATCTCGATCTTGCTCAGTGCCTGAAAGCCCTCACTGCGATACAGCGGGCAATTGCGATGCAGATAGGCAACGTTTTCATGATAGGTATCGATACAGACTTTGCGCAGCTTCAGAGATGTCATTGGGCAAGGGATCGGGAGTAGGCTCAGAACTGGATGATAGCTGATTTATCCGCAGGATGGCTTCAACAGGGTAGACCCTGACACTACTATCTCGGTAACTACTCAGCTCACCACTGGAATGCGCCATCTCTGCGTTGGGAAATGGTCATTTACACGCGTAAACTCACATTTCCCGCCTTGATCTGACACATTCCAGCGGCAATCTGAGCAGTTACGGTTCGATCTGGACGAATGCTGAATAGTTACCTATCTCGAAGCGCCCGAACCGGGGTCTGGAAATAAGCGTCGAAAGAGTGGCTAACCCGGCAAAAACCTACCCGACATCAAGTTATTACATATTGCACATGCGACTCATGGAAAAACCGCTTGATTAAATCGCTGCTTTTCTGCAACGAACGCAGTGCAGAACGCGCACGGGTAGCCAACGCTTCCTTGGTTTTTACGACGGTTCGGCCTAATCGGTGGGTTTTGACATGGTTCCAAACCAGTTCGTCCGGGTTCAGCTCAGGTGAATAGGGT
>JALSHZ010000102.1 GCA_026981985.1 Gammaproteobacteria bacterium
CTGACGGCAATACGCCCTGACAGGTGCTTCGTCCGAAAAAAGCGGGCTACGGGGCGGCAGCCATTCTATCTTTGTTATAAACGGGCCATGTAAATCAATGACTTGGGGCTTAACTTAATGGCATTGCACTTGAGAGGGTGTCGCAAAAGCCCATCCGGGACTTTGCGACACACGGAAAGGAAAAAGTGCGATTTTTCCTTTCCTTACAGATTCAACAACTTAGTCGTTGTTGAATCTGGCGGCACTTCCTTGTGCCGCGCGAGGGTGTCGTTTTGCGACACCCTCCTTGAGATTGTCGCTGTTGCAATGAATCATGCTATCAAGCCGGATCCCGGTTTGGGGCTGATCTTAGGAGCTCACGATGAATACCGCAATCGAACCCGCAACGCCCATATTCAGCCGGCTGCTTGTGCTGCTGGGTATCATGGCCGCGACTGCCGGTGCCGCTGGTACCTTGCTGTTGGGGTATATGCTGGGCGCGGCGCTGCCGGCCTGGCTCGATGGGCGTCTTGCCTTTCTCACTTTCCAGTTATTGTTTCAGCTGTTGTGGCTGGTTTTCTTCATCAGTATGTTCGTGCTGGGTCTGAGCCTGATCCGTTCAGGCAGGGATCGGCGGCGCAAGGATATCGTGCCGGGATTGACGCTCTATTTTCTTGGCGCGGCGCTGGCGGCCATTGGCATCATGCTGTTTACTTTTGGCAATGTCGCTGCCGGGCTGGGGCTGTTCGTCGTCGGGGCGCTGGCGATTTACGTCGAATGGTCGACTGAAGTGGTGTAGCACTTGAAACTTCCCTTCGCCCGCCTGGGCAGTCATCTGGAAAAAACACTGGTACCGGTCTATCTGATTGCCGGTGACGAGCCGCTGCAGCAGATGGAAGCGGTCGATGCGATTCGTGCCGAGGCGCAGCGCCAGGGTTTTTCCGAACGCCAGGTCATCCATGTCGAAAGCGGTTTCGACTGGTCGTTGCTGGAAGGCGAGGCGGCGGCAATGTCGCTGTTTGCGGAAAAGAAAATACTCGATCTGCGTATGCCGACCGGCAAGCCGGGGCGCGAAGGTTCGAAGGCGATTTCGAACTACCTGCAGCATCCACCGGAAGACAATCTGCTGCTGATTCAGACCGGCAAGCTCGATCGCAGCTCGATGAGCACGGCCTGGGTCAAGGCCATCGACAAGGTGGGTGTGGTGATGCAGATCTGGGATCTGAAACCGGCTGACACCTTGCGCCTGATCGCAGAGCGTTTGCAGCGTGCCGGGTTTCAGGCCGAGCGGGATGCAGTGCGTTTGCTGACCGAACGGGTCGAAGGCAATCTGCTGGCGGCAGTGCAGGAGATCGAAAAGCTGCGCCTGATTCGCGAACCGGGGCTGTTGTCGGTCGGGGATATCGTTGCTGCAGTGGCGGACTCGGCGCGCTACGATCCGTTCGAACTGGCTGATGCCGCGTTGATGGGAGATGCCCGCCGGGTGCTCAAGATTCTGCGCGGGCTGGAAGGCGAGGGCGTACACCCGAACGTGATTCTTTGGGCGCTGACGCGGGATATCCGCGTATTGGCCGATTACAGCGCGTTGCAGGCGGATGGCCACAGTCCGCAAGCTGCGTTACAGGGTGTGTGGAAAAATCGTCAGTCGATGTTGCATCGCGCGGCGCGCCGCTTCGATGCCGATGGCTGGGCCGGGCTGTTGCGTCACTGTGCGCGCGTCGATCGGGTGGCCAAAGGCATCGGCGAGGGCAATGCCTGGGAGGAGTTGTTACAATTGGCGCTCAACTTGGCCGGGCAACCTGTACTGGAACAAATCGATGAGTGCTTTACCTGAAATACAAACCGATATTCCCGTTTATATGCAGAGCGTTGGCGAGGCGGCGCGGGCGGCTTCGCGCGATGTCGCCGCATCTCCCACAGCCCAGCGCAATGCGGCGTTGCTGGCCATGGCTGACGCGATCCTGGCGCGCAGCGACAGTTTGAAGGCCGCCAACGCACTGGATCTGGAAGCGGGCAGGGCCAATGGCCTGGATGCGGCATTGCTGGATCGGTTGGAGCTGACCGATGCGCGTATCGAAGGCATGGCCGAAGGTCTGCGCCAGATCGCGACCCTGCCTGATCCCGTCGGCCAGATCTCTGACATGAATTTCCGTCCCAGCGGTATTCAGGTGGGGCGGATGCGTGTGCCGCTGGGCGTGATCGGCATTATCTACGAGTCGCGTCCGAACGTGACCGCCGATGCCGCCGGCCTGTGTCTGAAGTCTGGCAATGCCTGTATTCTGCGCGGCGGCTCCGAGGCGATTCATTCCAACAAGGCGATTGCCGAGTGCATTCGCAGCGGTTTGACCGAAGCGGGTCTGCCGGCAGCGGCGGTGCAGGTCATCGAAACCACGGATCGCGCGGCCGTTGGCGAGCTGCTGAGAATGGAGGCTTTCGTCGATGTGATCGTGCCGCGGGGTGGCAAGGGCCTGATCGAGCGGGTCAGTCGCGAGTCACGGGTGCCGGTGATCAAGCATCTCGACGGTATCTGCCATGTCTATATCGATGCCGATGCGGACGAGCAAAAGGCGCTGGATATCGCGCTGAACGCCAAGACGCATCGCTATGGCGTCTGCAACGCGATGGAGACCTTGCTGGTCGATACCGCTGTTGCCGCTGAAATGCTGCCGAAGCTGAAAGCGCTTTTCGATGAGAAGGGCGTTGAATTACGCGGCTGCGCGCGCACGCGGGACGTTCTGCCAGATATCAAGCCGGCCAGCGATGCAGACTGGGATACCGAGTATCTTGCCCCGATCCTGTCGATTCGCGTCGTCGATGGGCTCGATAGCGCCATCGACCACATCAACACGCACGGCTCCCAGCATACCGATTCGATCGTCACCGAAAACGTCACCAAGGCGCGGCAGTTCCTGCGTGATGTGGATTCGAGTTCGGTCATGGTCAACGCCTCGACCCGATTCGCCGATGGCTTCGAATATGGCTTGGGCGCCGAGATCGGCATCAGCACCGACAAGCTGCACGCACGCGGGCCGGTCGGGCTCGAAGGGCTGACGACCCTGAAATACATCGTCATGGGCGATGGCCACGTGCGCGAATGATCGGTCTGTTCGGCGGTACTTTCGACCCGATCCATTTTGGCCATCTGCGTCCGGCGCTGGAGGTCTTCGAAAGCCTGGCGCTGGATGAGCTGCGTTTCATCCCCTCGCATATCACGCCACATCGCGATCAGCCCGCCCGCTCGACCGAGGATCGCGCTGAAATGGTGGCGCTTGCCATCCGCGACCAGCCCGGGTTCGTGCTGGACACCTGCGAACTGGAGCGCGACCGGCCCTCCTACACGGTCGATACCCTGGCCTTGATGCGTGAGCGCTATGGCCAGAACAAGCCGCTACTGCTGATCATGGGCAGTGATGCCTTTGCCGGCCTGCCGAGCTGGCACCAGTGGCAGCGGCTACTGCAACTGGCGCATATCGTGGTCATGGCGCGCCCCGGTGATTTCCCGGACAGCGCAGGTTTTCCGGGTGATTATGTCGAATCCCGCCGGGTCGATGATGTGGCCGATTTGCGCCAGCGAGCAGCGGGCAGTATTCTGCGCGTTCCTGTCACCCAGCTCGATATTTCCGCCACCAACATCCGGGCGGCGCTGAAGCAGGGCAAGTCGGTGCGATACCTACTTCCCGAGGCGCTGCGCGATCACATCCATTCCCGTCACCTATACAATTAGCGTTCATGACCGAAAAACCATCCATCTCCCGCGAAGAACTCCTGAAAATCGTTATCGATGCGCTCGAAGAGCTGAAGGCGAAAGACATCAAGATCATCGACGTGCAGGGCAAGACCTCTGTCACCGATGTCATGGTGATCGCCTCGGGAACATCGACCCGCCACGTCAAGGCGCTGGCCGATCATGTGGTCTATCAGGCCAAGCATGTCGCGGGTCTGCAACCGCTGGGCACCGAGGGCGAAATGTCGATGGACTGGATGCTGGTCGATCTGCTTGACGTGGTGGTGCATGTCTTCACGCCCGAGGTGCGCGACTTCTACAATCTCGAAAAGCTGTGGGAGACGCCACCGTCTGACGCTGCTGCCTCCGAGTAATGCGTATCGACCTGATCGCCGTTGGTACCAAGATGCCGAAGTGGGTTGATGAGGGATATCAGGAATACGCGCGGCGCATGCCACCCGATTGCCGGTTGGACCTGCGTGAAATCCCGGCGGGACAGCGTGGCAAGAACGCAGATGTCACACGAATTTTGCAACAGGAAGGCAAGGCAATGCTGGCAGCGGTGCCGAAAGGCAGCCGGATTGTTGCGCTGGATGTTGCGGGCAAAGCATGGAGTACGCCACAGCTCTCCCGGCAGATGGAAACCTGGATGCAGGGCGGTCGCAACATCGCCATTCTCATCGGCGGTCCTGAAGGATTTTCTCCAGAATGTGTCGCTGCGGCCGAGCAGCGCTGGTCGCTATCACCGCTGACATTCCCCCACCCCCTCGTTCGCGTCATTGTTGCCGAACAGCTATACCGGGCGCTGAGCCTGTTACGTAACCACCCCTACCATCGAGCGTGACGATGCTCGCCAGATCGCTGTGAACGATTTGGGTTTATCTTCCAATCAAGGCGGTCAGTCCGAACAAGCCCCTTTGTTTCATCTCATGCGTATAACATAGGGTACGCGACTGGCAGGAAGCCCCGCGTGTATGAAGAGGGTGTCGTAAAACGACACTTTCATGAACAGGGAGGTATGGAACATGCTACAGCTTCAGGGTTTGATAAGTGAGCGTCGTCAGTGGTCACCCGTGCTTGCTGATCCGGATTGCGTCATTGGAACAGCAATGCCGCAACTGCTGATCGCAACGGGGATATCTTGGCCAAGGCTCCGCGCCAGGGCGAAGCAACTGGCTCGTGAGGCGGATAAGACGCTGGTCACGGTACGGTTTGCGGCGTTGGTCGGAGAATCCTGGCGTGGTAGTGACCGGGAGATCAATCGGCTGTTCAGCCATCCGGCCAAGCGTGACGCGGTGGTTGTTATTCGCAGTGCGGATGCTTTGCTGGCGGCGCCAGAATCGCCGCGTTTCAGCTATCTGCTTGAACGTATCGCCGCGCATCGTGGCAAGGTGATTCTTGATGCCAGAATGAAGCCGACATCACTCGCTGGTTTTTCCCGCTTCGATATCGAGTTCATCGCAATCGACTGAAGTCCTGCCGACAAAAAACGGCACCGGGGAGCAAGCCCTCGGTGCCGTTTTGGAACCCGGCCAGAATGACCGGAAGTGCGATTGAATCAGCCGAAGATATCGCTGGTGATGTTCTTGAACCAGCTGTGGGCGTATCCGACTTCACGCTTGCGCGCTTCTGCGGAGGCGTCCTTGGGCGTCAGGCCACCAGAGACTTTGGTGATCTTGGAGCCATCTTCCGCCAGCTTGTAGACGGCGGCGACCGAGATGCCATAGTCCTTGCCCACGATCGAGTAGCAGGTGTTGACATAGGCTGGTGTACCCGGCTCGTGACCATTGAGTAGCGCGGCGATCGATGCGGCGCAGACCTTGGCTTCGGAGTTTGCCGCATAGCCGGATTTCGGCATGCCCTTGGCAATCGATGCATCCCCAATGACGTGAATGTTGGGGTGTATCTTGGACTCGAAGGTATGCAGATCGATCGGGCACCAGCCTGAGTCGTTGGTCAGCCCGGCATCGAAAGCGATCTTGCCTGCCTTCTGGTTCGGGATCACGTTCAACACATCGGCCTTGACCACGTCGTCAAAACCGGTCGTGACGCTCATCGAGCCCGCATCGACCTTGACGACGGCATTGTCGTTGGAGCCCTGCGCACTGCCACGCCAGTCGATCATCGAATTGTCGGTCTCGTAGCCGTAGAGATCTTTCCAGCCTTGTACGAAAAGCCCCATTTTCGAGAATTTTGGCTTGGGGTCGAGAATGATGATTTTCGACTTCGGCTTGTGCTGTTTCAGATAGTGCGCAATCTGGCTGGCACGCTCATACGGCCCAGGAGGGCAGCGGAACGGGTTGCCGGGAGGACAGATGACCACGGTGCCGCCATCGCGCATGGATTCGAGCTGGCGCCGCAGCAGAGCTGTCTGCGTACCGGCTTTCCAGGCATGTGGAATGCGCTCGGCGACGTTGGCGTCATAGCCTTCGATGGTGTCCCATTTGAAGTCGATGCCGGGTGCGACGATGCAACGGTCGTAGTTGAAGGTCTTGCCGCCCTTGGTGGTGACGGTACGCGCCTTGGCATCGATGCCGGTGACCATGTCATTAACCACTTTGACGCCGTGTTTGCCGAGCCCGGTATAGCCAAAGCGAATGCTGTCGAGGGTGCGCTCACCGCTCAATACTTCATTGCTCATGTAGCAGGTGTAGTAATGCGGGTTGGCCTCGATCAGTGTGACCTCGATACTCGGGTCGGCCATGCGCAGGTATTTGGCTGCGGTGGCACCACCGGTGCCGCCACCCACCACGACCACTTTTTTCGTGGCGCCCATCGCGATATACGGTGCGCCGACCGCACCGGCTACCGTGGCCAGGCCAGAGACCTGGATAAAACGTCTGCGTGAAATGTTCATATACGGTTTACTCCTCTGGATTACTTGCTGCGGCTGCCGTAGAAGGCAACGAGTTCAGTGATGCTCTTCTTGCCGTGTTCGGCAATCATCTTATCGAAGGCTTTCTTCATCTTCTTTTCGGTGAACTTGTTGACGCCGTTGGCGTAGTCCCACATGGTCCAGTTGATGTAAGGAACGGTCTGGCCGGCAAGTACAATGTCATCGGGGTCGGTTGCACCTTCCTCATGACATTTCTCGCAATACTCCTCGTGAAGTTTTGCGCCGGTAGGGCTGGGAGCCGTTTGGTTGAGCAGAGGTTTGAATGTCTGTTTACTGAAGTAGCCTGCCATCGCAGCAATCTCATCGTCGGTGTAGCCTTTGGCAATCCGGCCCATAATGGATGACCAACGGTCGCCACTTTTGAACTGATTCATGACATCAATGAAATAGTCTTCTTCAAGACCGGCAATGGTCGGTGTGGCGGGGCCGCCACTGTTGCCATAAGTACCATGGCAGCCGGCGCAGGTGTTGGCCAGCATTTCGGCTGATGCGCCGCTCATGAGTTTGGGTTTGGGTGCGGCTTTGGCGACAGCAGTTGCCGCGGACTTCGCCTTATCGACCGCTTTTTCCGCGGTGGAACAGCCGACGACCAGTGCGGCCGCCATCGCTGTGAGAACAAATGTTCTGATCCTCATATTATCTCCTGCAACTTTGATGCTTAGAATGATGGGGTTCGCACAGTTTCCGGTGCTCACGAAAGGCGTTGTTTTTAACAGTATCGAACCCCCACGACCCTCCCCGCATAGGGGATGCCTTGCGGCATCGATATTATGGCTGTTATTGCCCGTTTAATCAATGACATATGTTTATATTCTATTGTTATTTATGGATATTATAATATGCTGAATTACCGGTGATATGCCGCTGTTGACGGCCGGGTTTCAATACTATCTATTGGCAATATCTGCTCGTCGTGTACCAGCGCATGAAGATGGGTGTAAGATTGGTCTGTCCGTCCAATAAACCGAATAAATTCGGAGGAATCCCGATGAAATATCGCTTGTTGAGCATGCTGGCTGTTTCCGTCATGGTGCTGGCCAATGCCGTGTTAGCCGATCCGATTGTGATCAAGTTTTCCCATGTTGTTGCGGAAAATACACCCAAGGGCCAGATGGCCAACAAGTTCAAGGCGCTGGTGGAAGAGCGTCTCGCCGGCAAGGTGAAAGTTGAGGTTTTCCCGAATTCCCAGTTGTTCGGCGACAACAAGGTGTTGGAAGCAATGCTGCTTGGCGACGTGCAGATGGCCGCGCCGTCATTGTCCAAGTTCAAGCGCTATACCAAAAAGTTGCAGCTATTCGATTTGCCGTTTCTATTCAACGATCTCGCGGCGGTTGAGAAATTCCAGCAAAGTCCGGAAGGCCAGCAGTTGCTTCATGCAACCGAAAAGAAAGGCATTATCGGGCTGGGCTATCTGCACAACGGTATGAAGCAGTTGTCGGCATCGAAACCCTTGCGTGTGCCTGAGGATGCGAGGAAGCTGAAATTCCGCATTATGTCTTCCGATGTGTTGGCGGCCCAGTTCAAGGCGCTTGACGCCATGCCGCTGAAGAAGCCGTTTTCCGAGGTGTTCACGCTGCTGCAAACCAAGGCCATCGACGGTCAGGAAAACACTTGGTCGAATATCTATTCGAAGAAATTCTTCGAGGTGCAGCCGTATATCACCGAGTCCAATCACGGTGTGCTGGATTACATGGTCGTTACCTCCGCTGAATTCTGGAATGGCCTTCCCGACGATGTCCGGGCAGAGGTGAAAAAGGCGTTGGACGAAGCCATTGCGCTGGGCAACAAAGTGGCTTACGAAAAATCGGTAGCCGATCGTCAGGCGATCATCGATTCAGGGCGCTCTGAAGTGATCACGCTGAAACCGGAAGAGCGTGCCAAATGGGTTGCGGTCATGAAGCCGGTATGGAAGCAGTTTGAAGGGCAGATTGGCAAAGAGTTGATCGACGCAGCCTACGCCGCCAATCAGTAGATCACTCGATCACTCGCTCGGGGCTGGGCCAGGCAATGATCAAACTGATCCACCGCATTGAAGAGTCGGTCATCGCCTTGCTGCTGGTGGCGATGACGTTGCTGGTGTTCATGGATGTGGTGATGCGCTTTGGCTGGGGAAGCGGGTTTCTCTGGTCGCAGGAGTTGACGCTGAACCTGTCGGCTTGGTTTGTGCTGTTCGGTATTAGTTACGGGCTGCGCGTCGGGGCGCATATCGGCGTCGATGCCGTGGTGCGGCTGTTGCCCGATCGGCCCCGACGCATCGCCACGCTGCTGGCGATCTTCTTTTGTCTCGTCTACTGTGCGCTGTTTCTATACGGTGGCTGGATCTATCTGTTCAAGATGTACCAGCTCGGTATTGGCATGGAAGATCTGAAGCTGCCGCAATGGCTGGTAGCCAATCTCTCCGAAGAAATGCTGGAATTCTGGACCATCGATGCAGAAGATCCGTTGTTCCCGCTATGGGCGTCGCAAAGCATTATCCTGATAGGCATGTCGTTGTTTGCCATACGGCTGCTGGAACTCTTCTGGCTGGTGGCGCAGGGCAGGCAGCTTGGCTTTCATCAGAGCACCGAGGCTGAGGAGAGCCTGCACCTGGCAAAAGAGCTTGCCGATGAGTTGGCGTTAGAGCGTACAAACAAATGACGTCGGCAGCATTGTTCACATTGCTCTTCCTGTTCATGTTCCTGGGCATGCCGGTGGCGGTGGCGCTCGGTTTGTCGAGCGTTGCCACGATCCTCTTCTTTTCCGACGATTCGCTGTCGTCGGTTGCGCTGAAGTTGTATGAGGCGCTGTCTGAGCACTATACGCTGCTGGCGATTCCTTTCTTTATTCTTTCCTCGGCGTTTTTGTCCACCGGAGGGGTTGCGCGTCGGCTGATCACCTTCGCGGTCAATTTGGTGGGGCATATTCGCGGGGGGCTGGCAATGGCCTCTGTCATGGCCTGCATGATGTTTGCGGCCGTGTCAGGCTCCTCTCCGGCAACCGTCGCCGCCATTGGCACGATCGTCATTGCCGGCATGGTACGTTCCGGTTACCCGGAAAAATTCGCCGCCGGTGTCATTGCCAACGCCGGCACGCTCGGCATCCTGATTCCGCCGTCGATCGTCATGCTGGTCTATGCAGCGGCAACCGAGGTATCAGCAGCGCGGATGTTCATGGCGGGCTTCATCCCGGGTCTGATGATGGGTTTTTTCCTGATGGTCGCGATCTATATCGTTGCGCGAATAAAAGGCTACCCATCCCAGCCCTGGCCAGGGTTCCGTGCGCTGTTCAAGTCGGGGTTGATTGCCTCTGGCGGCTTGATGCTGATTGTCATTGTGTTGGGCTCCATTTACGGTGGCATTGCCAGTCCTACCGAGGCTGCGGCGGTGTCGGCGGTCTATGCCTTTCTGGTATCGGTGTTCGGCTATCGTGACATGGGACCGCTGAAACATGTGCCCTGGCGCAAGGAAGGGGAGGGCGCTGCCAGTATCGTCGTGCGTAACACACTGCAGATGGCGTGGGCATTCCCCAAAAGCGTCTTCGATAATGAGGTGCGAGAAACGATTCTGGATGGTGCCAAGGTCGCGATCATGCTGCTGTTCGTCATCGCCAATGCCATGCTGTTTGCGCATGTGCTGACCACCGAACGCATACCCCACATCATTGCTGAAACCATTATCCATTGGGGGCTGGAGCCCTGGCTGTTTCTGGTCGTCGTCAATCTGCTGCTGCTGGCTGCCGGCAACTTCATGGAGCCTTCGGCCATTTTGCTGATCATGGCGCCGATCCTGTTTCCGATTGCGATGCAGCTGGGTATCGATCCAATCCATCTGGGCATTATCATGGTCGTCAATATGGAAATCGGCATGCTGACGCCGCCGGTAGGGTTGAACCTGTTTGTCACCGCCGGTATCACCGGTCACAGTATCGGCTGGGTCATCAAGGCGGCGTTTCCCTGGTTACTGCTGTTGCTGTTCTTCCTGATGATCATTACCTACGTGCCGCAGGTGTCACTGTTTCTGCCGGAATACATCGACCACCTCAAGGGCTACAACTGATACAGGCTGCGTATTTCTTCAGGCCACAATGTTTCGTCGATGGTCTCCAGCACCATTGGAATCTCGTCGAACCGATTGTCGTGCATGATGTAGCGGAAGGCTTCCCAGCCAATCTTGCCCAGGCCGAGACTCTGGTGTCGGTCGACTCTCGCGCCAAGGTCGGGTTTACTGTCATTGAGGTGCATGCCGCGCAGGTACTGAAAACCGACAACAGCCCCAAATTCACCGAACGTTTTCTCGCAGGCCGCGGTAGTGCGCAGGTCGTAGCCGGCGACGAAGATGTGGCAGGTATCAATGCAGGCACCAACCCGTTGCTTGTCATCCACCTGTTCGATAATGCTCGCCAGATGCTCAAACCGATAGCCAACATTCGAGCCTTGCCCGGCAGTTGTCTCGATCACGGCGGTCACGTCTTTCGTCTGCTGCAAGGCAAGGTTGATGGATTCAGCCACGCGCATGAGGCAATCGTCTTCGCTGATTTTTCTCAAGTGGCTGCCAGGGTGGAAATTCAATAATTTCAGTCCCAGTTGCTCGCAGCGCCGCATTTCGTCGATAAATGCTTCGCGCGACTTTTTCAGCGATTCGGCTTCAGGGTGCCCCAGATTGATCAGGTAGCTGTCATGGGGGAGTACATGTTCAGGCGCAATATCGACCGCGTTGAGGTTGGCGCGAAAAGCGGCGATGCTCTCTTCGGTCAGTGGTTTGGCCTGCCATTGACGCTGATTCTTGGTGAACATGGCGAACGCCCGGGCACCAATGGCCTGAGCATTCAATGGCGCATTCTCCACGCCGCCTTTGATACTGACATGTGCGCCGACTCGTTTCATTGAGAAAGTACCTGAACAGATTGGGTGGGGAAGAATATCAAACCTCAACGATGGTATCGTATGCCTTGATCCAGAAGGAGCAGGAAAAATGACTGATATCGAGAAACGCAAGCACCGTCCCAAGAACGAAACCCGGCAATACTGGTCAGTGATGACGCTGGCAGAACGTTTCGAGCACGTGGTCGCATTGGTCTTGAGTTTCGTGATTGCAGTGATCGTCTTGATTGCACTTTGGCGACTGGTTCATGAGGTATTCCGGCTATTGGTCCTGGGTATTCTCGACCCACTCGACCATCAGGTGTTTCAGCTGATCTTTGGCATGATCATGACCTTGTTGATCGCGATGGAGTTCAAGCATTCCATCCTCAAGGTGCTGGAACGAAAAAGTCATATTATCCAGGTGAAAACCGTCATTTTGATCGCACAGCTGGCGCTGGCGCGGAAATTCATCATTCTCGATTTCTCCAGCACCAGTGCGGCCAAGCTGGCGGCACTGGGTTTTGCCATCCTGGTACTTGGGGTTGTCTTTTATTTGCTGGCGAGGGATGGCCGCGAAGCAAGTGGTCTGTAGCAGTATGGCTACATCGGCTATTTGACCGGCCATTTTGACCGCATCTTCTACTGGCGTTGCGGTCATCGTGGCCATGCGCCGTTTCTCAGTTTGAACTGAATTTCTTGTCAGCCTGCATATTCACCAGGCCCAGCAACGAGTGTATGCCGGTTTCAGAGAATTTGGCATCTTTCACTTCTGCTGAATGTGTTGCATGCGGGCTGGCATGTTTTTCGCTAGATCCTTTCCACGATGAACATACATCCCATTGGAAAAGGAGAAAGAAAAATGAAGGTAATGAAATTCAATACCCTCTATGCAGCCATGTTCGGCCTGTCATTGGCGCTGTCAGCACCTGCCTGGGCAGACAAGTCCGCCATGCCCACTGAGCCTCAGGAGCAATCGGCAGCGACCAAGTCTGTGCAGGCTGATGTCGATAAGGCATCTGGCGCCAAGGCGGAAGAAAAGCGCAAGGCAATTCTCGATGATGCTATTGCCGCCATTTCAGAAACTCAGAAAGCGCTGGTGGCGCTGGATGAGAATAAACCCAAGGATGCCTTAAAAGCGCTTGAAGTTGCGACTAGCAAACTGGAGTTGTTGCTGGCCCGTGATCCAGCCTTGGCATTCGCGCCAATCGCTGTAGATGTCCGGACCTATGACCTGCTGGCCCGCCCGGAGACGGTGAAGGCGGTTGTAAAAGAGGCCGAGGATGCTCTTGAGGATGGGGCGGTACAGAAGGCAAGGGGGCTGCTGGCGGGGCTGGCCAGTGAGATCGTCTTCAGCACGACTAGCATTCCGTTAGCGACATATCCAGAAGCCATCAAAGCGGTATCGCCGTTGATCGATGCCGGTAAGATCGATGAAGCGAAGGCAGCGCTACGTGCAGCCTTGAACACGCTGGTGATTACCGACG
>JALSHZ010000103.1 GCA_026981985.1 Gammaproteobacteria bacterium
TGTTTTGTCGTATTCGGGGCTATTTATCCACTTGTCGAAAACAAGGGCTGAGTGCATCCGATGCGTTGGCGTTGGTTTTTGCGGGAAAATTACCCCATTTTGATTTAATGGGCTGAGTAGTTACATCGGCAGATCATAGGCACGAAAGGCTTCGTAGGCTGCAATACTCATCGGCTTGGTGCCACCGGTGGCATTCAATACGATTTGTTTTGCGGGAATCAGGTCAGCGTGCGCTTCGAGTAATTCGAGAAAACGCAGTTGCAACAGTTCGACATCAAAAGGGTCGGGTACCTGCCAGCGTACAGTTTTGAGCCTGGGGGATAATACGGCTTCCAACCAATCAGCCTGCTGCGCCATGCCGGGGCTGACGATGAGTATGACTCGCTGCGGCGCCGTGTGCCGGTCCAATGCCGGGGTGAGATTGGGCGTCGCCTGGGATGAAACGAGATAAACGTGGGTGAGCATTTTTATTCCTCCAACCGAATTGGCCCGAAGTTTTCATATGCGCCTTTGGTTGCGTTGTACTGGTAGAGTTGGACGCGGCAGCTATTGGCAAACTGGGCACCAATGGCTGCTGCAATCACTGCGGGGCCGGCGTGAAAGTAATGCAGTGTATCGACACCACTGGCAAGCACTTGACCTGCGATGCGACGAATCTCTTCTAACAATGTAGGCATGTCATCTGATGAAATCCGCTTGTCTCTTTTGATGTGGAAAATACGATCCGATGGGATAGCATTGAGGCCATCGTGCTGCTGTCGGAAATTCTCTACGTTGGTGTGAATATCACGCTTGTCGAGCAAATCAACCACCACAATACCAGGACGTGCACCCGGCTGCTTGCGTACTTCCCTGAGCCATTTTTTCTGTCGGCGCTTGCGGCCAAGCGACACTTCATACCAGGTGAGAAAAACCGGAATGGAGATAATGATCCCAACAACGACGCCGACCGGGTCGAAATAGGTCATAACGACATTGGTAAATGACTGCCACATATTGGCCTCCTGATTTTTGGACGGGCACGCTACCACCATACCCCCGACGTAAAGCCGGAGTCTTCTGAGCCTCCGTCATTTCTGCCGATGCCGGAAAGTAGCGCCAGGAAGGGCTTCCACCGGCGGTGCATCACTTCCCCGTGGCTGGATCCCCGTCCCGCGGGGATGACGAGCTGCCGTCATTCCGGCGCGATCTGGATCCCTACCGGCAATTGAGGCGGCAACACCTTGATCCGCCATGGATCAGCCACCGTTCGTGATAAAAGCAACGGCAACAATGCCTGCTCTGTCCAGGCTGAAAACTCGTGCCAGTCCTGTTCGGTCAAGGGTTTGAATCCGTGTGCGAGAATCGATTGATTTCGCCGTTTGAGGTGATCGAGCATGCGTTCTTTTTCCTGCGCCCAAAATGCACGTTCGCGCTCTCCACCATACTCGGCCAGCAACGCCCAGGCATTGAACAGGCCCGCCTGATATTTGCCTTCCCGGTTAGGTGTCAGCGTCAGCCCCGCTGGAATCTTATCCGCCGGCACATTTGCGGTTTCGATCCCCGTCAGCGTCCGCAGCATCCACTGGGCGCTCCACTCGAGGAGCCGGTAGAGGCGTGCCACCGCATCGTCGAAACGTCCCTGCGCTGCCCGCCGCTGGGCATTGCGCCACAGGTCGAGAATGCGTATCGGTTCTCCGCGTTCCGCATTCGGTAACAAATCCAGCGAACCGTATAGCTGCGGCCACAATGCGCCCTGCTTAGTACGGTAACGCAACAGGATTTCCCGTGCCCCGGCGTGGTCAAAGCGGTCCCAGGCAGCAAGACCCCGACTCAGATCGAGCGCCCGCTGATATTCGCCACGCAAATCAGCCTCACGTGGAGGCCGCATCGCCTCCAGCATGGCAAGGGTCTCTTCATAAGCGAACCGCCGCCAGGACGAGAGCGCGCGTTGCAATTGGCGCGCAAAACGACTGGCTTCAACACTGGCAGGCATGACGTATTCCGCCCCAGATTCCACCTTCACCAAATTCGAACGACTGCCGCTGACCAGTTGCAATTCAACGCGCTCATCATCCAGCGCGGCCACCGCCAGCGCCGCGCTCATGGTTTTGGTGCCACCAGTGTAGTCGGCAATAAGCCGCACACCATCCTGCCCTCCAAGCCAGCCCGTGACTTCCTGGTACACATCATCGAAATCGTCAGCGCTGACTTCGACGATTTCAAATTGATTTTCGTCGAGACCAGCTTGGGCGGGAATATTGGGCAAGGTCGGCTTTTCATCCCCGAAACACGCCTTGATAACACTGCCCTTGCCGGTGATCTGCACATAGGAACCCTTGTTGCCCGTAGCCGGATCGTCGCCCGAACAGACAAAGCAGACATGGTCGGGCCGAACGCCGGAAATGGCGCGGAGAATCGGCTCGTGCGAGCCGCCTACCGTTAGAATAAGGATTGTTTTCATGGTTGCGATCATGATCGTATTAGCTCAGCCTTTGCAGTGTTAGCAACCAGCACCCTACTGGACTTCCTCATAAATCCTGGCTGCCTTTTTCGAAGGCACCCTGCCTTTCTCCTCCCAAGAACATTTCAAAGCTCCAAGAACATGCTGTTTTAGTTCCTCATCATCTATCTGACACCACTGCTCAGCCATGGGTTTGCTGGCAACAGCTTCCACATCCGCCTTTATGTTATTGGCCGATTTAACCTTCTTGACGGTGTCTTCAATCCACTGTTCCGCTTCTCGTTGGAGCGGACTCTTCCCAGCATCAGGATCTTTCTGCATCGCCCCATACCCCACCGCCGTTTTGGCGCCAAAGCCGAGCCAGTCGAAGGCATGCCCGAAAGCCGATTCAAGCAGCGTTTTCCAATCGTCGTCTCGGGCCAGCTCAGGCGCCAGGCGCGCCAGCCGGGCAAGGTCACACTGCACATGGAAAGTAAACCCTGAGCCCGGTGGTACAGTGAGGAAGCTGATGGGCGTTGGCTGGCCGGAGTCGTGGGGTTGCTCGCCGTCGCGGTAGTAGTGGGTCTGGTGGGGTGTCATGATTTCCACCATGAGTTTGTCGCCCTTGATGTTAGGGATGACATCCCAAAAGCTAAGCACGCCACGGAAGCGTTCGGTCTGGCGGTCTTCGCTTTCGAGGCCGAAGAGGATATCCAGCGCCAGAAGCCCCACTCCCCCGGCCCCTCTCCCGGCGGGAGAGGGGAGCTGGCGCCAGGGCGTGTCGTCAGCCCATTCACCACTGATCAACTCCCGTGCTGCCTGGCGAAGCACGCCTTTGATGCCGCTGCCGGGCAGGTACGGCAGGCCGTAGGGCCAAAGGAAGGAAAAGCCGTTTTCCAGCGGATGTTCATTGCCCATGCCGGTGACGAAGGGTGCGATGGACTGGGCCGGGAGGGTGAAGCAGTCGGGTATCGCTTCAGCATGCGTTGCCTGCCGCTTCTGAATGTCTCGAACAATGTCTCGTTCATTTTTCATCTCACAGACTGTTCGCCAGTCGGGGCCGTTAGATTTTTCCCATCCCCTATGCCAAATCGCAAAATACATACCAAAGCGCATTCCTGGCGAAGCGTTCTGGAAACCCTCACCCAAATACGCGGGCACTGCTGCGATACTCATCGGAAAACTCCTGTGTTACAATGTAATACACTTTTGAATGGAGAAAATGCCATGACCACTTTGAATGTCCGCATCGACGACGAACTGGATCGGCGGCTTGCCAAGCTTGCCCGCAGCCAGCACCGCAGCAAGAGTGATCTGGTGCGCGATATGTTGTGGCGCCAGACCAAGTTCGACGAGCTGAAACAACTGCGGGAGCGGTTAAGGCCATACGCCGAAGCGGCGGGATACCTGACCGACGAGGACTTCCTGCAGATCGATTCATGAGGGTCTTTCTGGATACCAATGTCTGCCTCAGCGCGCTTTTTGGTCACGGACTCTGCACCAAGCTGCTCGACTACCTGCTGCTCGAGCAGCGCCATCACATTCTGGTGTCCGCGCCGGTGATTGCGGAATTCGAACGGATCGCGACTGATAAATTCCGCGTTCCGCTTGATGAGGTCGTTGCAGCTCGCGCTTTTCTTGATGATTTCCTGGTTTCCGACAAACCTGCACCACTGCCCGACAATTTCCCTGACCCGGACGATGCGCCCATCATCGGCGCAGCTCTGGCTGCCGGCGCGGATCTGTTCGTGACCGGGGACAAGGCGCTGCTGGCGCTCGAAACGGTCGAAAACCTGCCGATCCGCTCGCCGCGCGACGCCTATATTCTGCTGCGTGATCTGCCTCACTGACCACCCCCTTGCCGCGCCGCCGCCATCTGCCGCAGCCAGCGCAGCCAAGCGAAGGCCTCAGTGGTCACGGCCTGGAATTTTCGGCTGTCGGCTTGCATCATCGCTTCCATGAAACTATCGAAGTCTTCTGGCGTATCGCGGGTTTGATGCAGCCATTGACGCAAATGCAGTCCCAGCGTGACATGCCGACCACCTTTTTGCTCCAGGAAGGCCATCACTTGCATCAGACCGCTGTTCATGATCAGCGCGGGCAGGCCCTTAGCATCGTTCATGTAGTCCTTGCCATGCTGTTGCAAGCCTTGCGCCGCCTTCTCCCAGGCATCTTGCGCCCGTTTCTGCTCCATGGTCATTTTGGTCATGCTCAACCTCCCACAACTTTGGCTACGACCAGCCCGCGCCCGGTAGTGGCATCACCGCCGAATTGCAGCAATTTGCCGCCGCCATTACCTAGCACATTCTTGATCATCAAAAAGACTGCATTGGCATCCATCTCCTCCTTGCCATCACGCGCCCGGCTGGCCATGAGCGGTGCAATCAGCAGCGATTCCGGCGGCAGGTTCTCGGTGTAGAACAAGCCGCCATCCTTTGCCGTGCCAGTGTCCGGATCGATGCGCACATGAGGCTCGACCAGGGTGGCGTGTTCGACGAAGTAGCCGAAGTCGGTGTCGCTGAGGATGACCAGATCGGATTTCAGTTTTTCGCGGAAAAACTGATAGCTCTCACCTTCGGGAATCGCCAGCTCCGCCAGCTTCTCGGCAATGGGTGGCAAAATTTCCCCCGCTTCCTTGAATTGCTCGACTTTGTATTCGAAGGCTTCCAGGTGCAGCGTTGTTCCGTCGTCTCCGAGCAGGGCCGGGTTGGCGAGAAAACACTCGCCCTCGCCCGGGTCACGAATGTCCCAGGCCACCGTTTCGCCCACCAATGTCAGCATCCGCTGCGCCCGCGCGAGCGCCTGCGGGCAGGTGGCATAGACGAAGCCACCCTTGAGGCTGCGCACGGGGAAGGCAACCAGTTGGGCGTCGCCAAAACTCACCGCACCGGCATGGAGACCACTGCTACCCGATTCGGGGCCGAACAAGGTATCGATGAGGTTTTTTTCACCCCCAATCGCTTCGAAGCCGTGCCGCAACGCACCCTTGATGCCCGAACCGGCAAAGCTGGGATGGTGGGTATGGCGCTCGCGCTGGATGGGGTTGTCGATGATGCCGGTAGCAGTACCCGCGCCCATATGCACCGGGCTGACGGCATACAGAAACATCGCAGCTTGTTTTTCAAACATGGTAATCCCTCAATAATGTGCAAAGACGAAACGGTTGAAGCCTTCCACCCGGCGCTGTTCATCGTAACCGCGCTCGGGCCACAGGCCATGATCGGCAAGCTTGCCAAGCGCTTCGGGCGTGGCCTGCAAATCTTCCAGCCAATAGACGCTGCCGATGGGCGCTGCCCGCCGAGCAGGCTTGGGACGCCAGCGGGCCAGATCCCAGCCGGATACGACCTCGGCGCGGGAGACGGCAGCGGCAACCACCCGCCCCTTGACGCCGGCCAGCTCGAACCGGCCATCCCCATCCATGCCCGGCAGACGCCACCCCTGATCGAACAGGCCGGGGCTGGTGAGGATGATACGGCCACGCCCGGCCTGGCACAGCGCATCGAAATCGATGGTCACGGGTTTGTCTTCAATAGTCTGCAGCAATGCGCCCCGGCCATCGCCGCCAAAGCGCAACATGTCGCTCTCGGGCAGCTCCGCGCCTTCGACCTCGGCGCCGAAGCCGATACCATCGCGAAATGCCACGCCCTGGATACTGAACAACTTACCATCGTCGGCGCGCCGCCTGGCGGGATCGAGGCCAACGCCCACCCGCTCGTCATTCACCCAAAGATCGGTGGTGGCGAGCAGATCATCGACCGCTGGTGTTTTTCCATACAGATAGCGCTGCCAGCCCTTTTCGTTCAGCCAGTAACCGGTCAGCGGCTTGCCCCGCTCCGGCTGGGCAAGCACCGGCAGCGCTTCCAGTGGAAACGACGACTGAATGCCTTGCTGCGGTGCATGAGGACGAATGCGCGAGAGATGCTTGCCCTGCGCCGATTCGCTCAGCACCAGATCGGCAGGCAGTGCGTGGATGCGCTCCAGACGGCTATTCACGCGCCGGGCCAGGCCGAAATCGGTAATGCGGAAACTGCCCGGTTTTTTGGCTGTACCCAAAACGGGATGGGGCTTTTCGCCACTGACAAAGCCATCGAATTCCCCGCCATCGCGGGCCAGCAGCATGGAACGAATCGCGCC
The DNA here is from genome assembly GCA_026981985.1 of Gammaproteobacteria bacterium. GTDB lineage: Bacteria > Pseudomonadota > Gammaproteobacteria > UWMA-0217 > UWMA-0217 > JALSHZ01. The sequence continues at coordinate 6,557 of JALSHZ010000103.1, forward strand.
CGCTGCCACCGACGGCCAGGGTGGCACCTGCGACTCACCGTAGCTGCCGGGATCACCGAACAGTTTATTGCCCCGCAGGTAGAGCACATCGACAGGTTCAATGAAACAAGTGGTCATGCGGCTTCTCCTTTGGCATCGGTATGGGGCTGCTGCGGCTTTTCCTCTGTGACGAAGCGACTTTCTCGGGCGAGGAATTCGGCGATGGAGAGGAAGTTGGCAAGATAATCGAGACGCTTGCCCTGCCCGGCCTGATCGATGACCGTGGCCACGATGTTCTTGGACAGCCCTCGTACATCGTGATGATCGACCGCTGCCTTGTTGTCGCTCTGACGGCTGAATTGATACGCCAGCAACTGCGCCAGCATCTCGCCCTCACCTTCCGGTTCAGGCAAATCCTTGAGCCAGTTCAGCGTGTTGTACACCGCCCGTCGGGAAATGGCCGGGTCCGCCAGAAAACCGCGCAGACGATGCAATAACGCCAAAGGCGCATCCCAGGGCAAGGTGATGCTCAAGGCGCCGCCCGAGCGCTTGATGACGCGCAGATGGAAGCGGTTGCGCCCGGCGTTCTTGGCCATGCTTTCCGCCTCGCGCAGCTCCCGCAGGATGCGCGACAGCGGCGCCTGATGATGCGCCACCACCAGCCCGGCGCTGGCGGTGGCGTTTTCGCCCATGCAGCGGTAGAGGCGGCCATCGAGGAAGGCAAAGCCCTTGGCCAGACTCAGCCCTTTGACGGCAAAACCGCCCTCATGCGCCGGATCAAACCCCGAATAGGCATGGCGCAGCCGTTGCGCCGCCGGCAGCAAATCGGCCACCGGCAGCATGGCCAGCACATCGTCCCCGCCAGCGTAGATCAGCTTGCCCAGGTGTTCCTCTTCCACCACATGGCGGACGATGTGCTGGGAAAAGTCGTTCAGCGCCCCGGAAATGGCCAGATGCCGGTTGGGCGATACCGCCCGTTTCTGCTGGCCGTAGGCTTGCAGGTGCTCATTGTCTTTCGCCTTCTTCTCGAAACTGGCGTGAATCTTCGGGTGGAAGCTCTCGAAATAGGAAATAGCGTGATCGTCGTCACCGGAGAGAATTTTCCCCATGTGGTCGCCATCCATCAGCAACAGGCCGTAATAGGTTTCCAGACGGAAATCAGCGTCGGAATCGCCGGCCTGTTTCAAGGTGTCGCGCACCTTATGCCGGGCCTGCTCTGCCGCTTGCCCGTCGTCGCTGTCACCTGCGTTTTCCAGCAGCGAGAGCAATCGCTTGGCATCCGCCAGGGCAGGATTGGCATGGTGCTTCCTCACCAGTTTTTTCGGCAGAGCGATATTCCCCCGCCCGCTGTCTTCCGGCAACCCGTCCACCATCAGGCCGCCATGTTCCAGCCAGCGGTCGAGCTGATGCGCCAGTGCCATGGTGTGGGTGGAAATCACGAAGCGAGCCTGCTTGCCGGATTTACCCAACGCCTTGCCCACCTCCTCGGCAAACAAGGTTGGCCACAGCCGTTTGATGGCGGGCAGTGCGCCCAGGTGTTCGCCCTTTTTCACCCAGGCGGGCCACTTTTTGGCCACTTTCGCCCACAGGGTATCGCTTTGCTGGCGGTAGGATTTTTCCAGTTGCGCCGCATCGAGGGTCAACCATTCGGTTTCCCCGGTGAGCGAGCAACGCCAACCTTGTTGGTCGAGCTGATCGAAGGCGCGCACTGATTTAGCCGCTGCCATCACCCGCTCGGTGAGGTCGTAAATAGCCGGATAAAGCACACCGGGATTGGGCGCGAAAAAGGTGGTGTCATCCTCCCATGCGATCTCCTGGCTGAGCACTTGCCAGGCCTGGGTTGCCAGAAACCCGGCGGGCTGCACCGGCTCGACGCCGAAAAACGGCGCCATGGCTTCGGACAATTGCAGGGTGTCGAGATCGGTCTGCTTTTCTGCATTACGCGGATGGATCAGTGAAAAAGGTACCGCTGCCCAATGCACTTCGGGGAAGCCCCGCAACTGCTCCTCCATCTGCTGATAGCAATACAGCTTGGGATTTTTCTGTTCGCCGATTTCATCGAGCAGCCGGTCCATCACCTCACGGCCTTTTTGCTGCAACCACTGCCGGACATGCTCGCGACATTGCTCCGCCAGTTCCTTCGCGCGGCTGGCGGGCACCACGGCGACGAAACGGTTGGGCAGGGCCGCAGCGAACAGCGGGTTGGCGTCGGTGCCACCCTTCTGCCATTCGCAGTTCTCGAACCATGCTTCAGGCAGTCCCATTTCGTCGCGCAGCCACAAATCTACCTGCGGAATGCCACATAGTCGGGGAAACAGAATGGCATCCGGCCCCACTTCAGCGGCGATCGGTTTCATCACCTCCCAGGAAAGCCGCGCCAGCAGATGAGAGCCGGCCCAGAGATCGGAAGTGGAACGGGCTGCGGCAATGAAGGGTTGCACCGGACCGATGGACAGGGCCAGCAGCGCCGCTTCGCCATCGGGATCAGCCGCAAACGCACCGGCAAAAGCGGAAGTCAGATCGAGATGGTCGGCGATGCTGTGATCCGGCACCCGAGTATCGGCGGGCAACAAGGGCCAGAGCGCGCCAAGTTTGCTGTGGTCACCAGTCTCGCGCAATTCACCGCCAAAGCGCCAATAGGCCAGCAAGGTCTTTTTCTCGTCTTTACCCACTGCATCAGCGAGATCGACGAAATGCTGACGGCTGCGGGTCTTGATTGCCTCGACATCCGTATCCGACAAACGGCCCTTATCAGCCAAGTCAATCTGTTCGCCACTCAGGGGATGAATCAGCACCGGGTCATTGAACCAGCGTACCTGGGTCCAGTCCTTGGGCCACTGCGGCCGGTCCGCCGCCGAAGCCCACCAGTCGGCGCGTTTCACAGCCTGCTCATCGGCCTGCTCAAGTGGTAGGAAGTCACGCAGCACCCGAGTCGTACCGCCCTCGTGGCCAGCCTGGTCACGCAACAGCACCAGCGCCTTTTCGAACGGATCGTGAATCCGCGCGGACAGTTTGGTTTGCCAGAGCGTATCGTTGTTCATTGTCAGTCATCCTTTTTTGTCGTGCTACAATACACATCAGGAGGTGTATCATGCGTACCAATATCGTTCTCGATGATGAACTGGTGGCCGAAGCCATGAAGCTCACCGGCGCCAAGACCAAGCGGGAGGTAGTCGATCTGGCGCTGCGCCAGCTGCTGTACAAGGAAAAGCAGCAACGGCTCAAAAAGCTGAAAGGCAGCCAGCTGATCGACCCCGGCTACGACCTGCTCAAAACACGCCGTTGGATGGATGATGCTGGTTGACACCAGCGTCTGGATTCCCTGGCTGCTTGGCCGGGAAACGCCGCTCACCCTACAACTCGACACCCTGCTGGACAAAGCCAACGCCCTGTTGGCACCGGTCATCCTGCAGGAGCTGCTGCAGGGCGCACGCAGCAAAGCAGAAATACGGCGGCTGCATGTTGAGTTTTCCGACCAACCCATGCTCCGAGCCGGTGATACTACATATTGGCTGGCGGGCGAGTTGTACGCCCGTTGCCGCTGGCAGGGCGTCACCATCCGCAGCCCCCATGACTGCCTGATCGCGGCCCTGGCCATCGAACACAACACCCCTTTGCTGCACGATGATCGGGATTTCGAACGCATTGCCGAAATCGAACCCGGCCTGCGGTTATGGACGCCCACAGAAACTCCGTGATTCACGGATAGCATCACCGCCCCCTTTGCAAGCCACCTTCAGCGTCCAGAAACTTGTGGACCGATGACCAGACCTTGATCAACGTCGCTCTGTCCGGCCTGAAATCCGATGGTGGCTTGCAGGGCATGTGGAAAATCACGCCGTAGTATTTGCCGTTTTCATCCTTGCGCACCTTGAAGCGGAGGCTGTTGGGGAGGCGAGCATTTCGCCAATCACGAACCGAATGATTAGTCACCGGATAACTGAGCCAGTGACGATCTTCCGGGCGCGACGCATTACGTCCCGAATGAAACCGGAACCGGGTGCGCAATGCGATCTTGATTTTCGCCATTTCCTGCATCAGCTCGCGCCAATCAAAAAATTCCCCAGTGCGCCAGACCAAAGCACCCTTTTCATCCTGACCAATGGCATGCGCCCATTCCAGCGCCAAGCAGCTTTGCCAATCCCTCAGCGGCAAACTGTTCGGCGCAATGGCTGTTTTTTCTTCCACCAACTCAAATGAACCCCAGCCATTGCGCGAGCGACCGCCTATAGCGCCGAAAGCACTCATCAAGCCGGTGGCTCGATCCAGCAAAGTCGAATCGTTATCAGGAAATGCAATACGAAAATCCGCCTTTTCATCAGACTGAATGGCGGCGTTGGCCTTAAGTCTGTTGCCCCCAGCACATTTGAGTCGCCCATAGCCCAAGTAGAACTGTGAACCAACCTCACCCTGATTTCGTTGAACCTCAGAGTGAATCACCGGGAGATCATTCCCCCAACTTTTCTCTTCCCCCATGTCCCAACGTCCCAACCTGATCCGCACCAAGCTGCGATTACCGGAACCATCCGCAGCACTGCCAAACAACCGCGCTTCCTCTGCACGCATTACGGAAACGCCTGCCGGATCGTGTTTTTCCGCCCAAGCCACCCGCCACCACTCCCGCAGCAGATGCTTGAACGGCGGCGTGCGCCACAGCCCGGCCTGCTCAGCATTGCCAAGAAAGGCTGGTGTATTGAAATTCACCTTATAGTTGCACTGGATCATTTTCGTTTTTTGTTTCGGTGCTGCTTTTATCACGATCAGTCTCCGATATTTCCGGCTCAGAAGCCTACTTCATCGATACGCAGTTTTATTCAGTCACAAGCTTGTGACTGCTTTGCCCATTCGTTTCCCAATGTCTCGTGTAGACCCCGCCACCCGGCGCGATGCATCCCCAATGCGGTAAGCGCCCAGCCCCATGCTGGTGCCTTTTCCCGCGTGCAGCCATTGTCCGGTCCACAGCAGTGGCCAGAACGGTTCGAGGTCGTCGCCAGAAAAGGTGATCGTGCCGACCAGGCCGCTCATCTTGATTTTGGTTTGCTGGCGCGAGGAGTAGCGGTGCCAGTCGAACCATTTCAATTGATTGCTTGCGGGGACGATCTCCTGCGCCTGTATCACCAGGGCACGAAAGTCGGTGTCGAATGGTTGGCTGGCGTGAAAGTAGGACAGCATCGAAACGCGGCGCAGCAGGTTGGAGATGACACCGGCGAAGACAAAGTATCGCGTGGACATGATTCTGTTGTTGTATTTCACGCGCAGCGGCGAGGTGAGTTCGAGTTCGATGTGGTCAGGGAGCGGCGGCGCCTTGGGTGCGGCGGGCGGCAGGGGTTGCAGGCTGCCGTTGTCGAAAATGGATACCCATTCGCCACTGCCGGGGCAGGTTTCCTGGCGAATATCGATGAGTTCGAAATGACCTTTTTCGGCACCGACACCGCGTTTTCCGGCAAGGGTGAAGGCGTGGACAAGATAGGGGAGCTGTGCCACGGCGCGGTCGATGAGAACCAGGTTAAGCTCGGTTTCTTCGCCGGGGTTGAGCAGCCGAAGCGCAGGATCGGGGGTGAGAATGAAGGGATGCGGCGCGGCGTTGTAACGCCGCATGTATTGTGTATCCGGCGGCGGTGGCGTTTCGAAAACCGCGGCATAGACACAGCTGCGGTAAAGCATGCAGCCGCTGCAATCACGCTGTCCGGTCACACAGGCCGTTTGCCTGAGCGCATGACCGAACAACCCGCGCCACGCGGAACCAGAGTAGTGATTGAATCGGATGGAGGATTGCGCACGCAGCACAAGCCGGAAACATGCCAGCGGAAGCGCCAGCTCCATGTTCGCCCCCATTGTCCATTTTTATTTTATGGTTATTATCATCATAGCACCCCTGCCTACAACAAACCGTGATGATATTCACAGCGACAAGTTTTGAAACTGCAGCGGGATACTATCGTCTGCGGGGCGAACAGGCTTGAACCACAAGCTTGTGGGTTTAACCATCAACAAACAAAAGCCTCCGCAAATGGGAGGCTTTGGGGACAAAGGGAGAGGTTGGTCGACTTGTGCAGGCTGAACAGGTACTGGTCTATACGATTTCGTGGTGATCCGCTAGACCAGCGAAAATATGGTGGCTATGCCCTGATTCGAACAGGGGACCCCATCATTATGAGTGATGTGCTCTAACCAGCTGAGCTACATAGCCAAATTTGGAGGGCGAAGCTTACCGAATGGGGGCTTGGGGGTCAATCGTGAAATAACGAATTGACTACCTTGTATCCGCCACGCTTCAGACGTTGAAACGGAAGTGAACGACGTCACCTTCTTGCATGATGTAGTCCTTACCTTCGAGCCGCCATTTGCCTGCATCCTTGGCGCCTTGCTCACCACCGCAGGCGATGAAATCATCGTAGCTGACGACTTCGGCGCGGATGAAGCCTTTTTCGAAGTCGGTGTGGATTTTGCCCGCGGCCTGTGGTGCGGTGGCGCCGATATGGACGGTCCAGGCGCGGACTTCCTTGACCCCGGCGGTGAAGAAGGTTTGCAGCTTGAGCAATTTGTAACCGGCGTAGATGACACGGTTCAGACCAGGCTCTTCCAGGCCGAGTTCCTGCAAGAATTCGTCGCGCTCGGCATCTTCCAGTTCAGACATGTCCATTTCGATCTGCGCACAGACGGGCACGACTTCAGCGCCTTCTTTCGCAGCAATCTCGCGCACGGTGTCGAGGTAGGGGTTATCGTCGAAGCCATCCTCGGCGACGTTAGCGATAAAGAGGATTGGCTTGATGGTGATCAGCCGCAGTTCACCAATCAGATTGAGCTGATCCTCGTCGAGTTCCAGCGTCCGCGCCGACCGTCCCTCACCGAGATGCGCCTGAAGCGCTTCCAGCACCGCTAATTGTGCCTTGGCCTCCTTGTTACCCGATTTGGCGACCCGGCCGACACGATTAACGGCTTTTTCCACCGCTTCCAGATCGGCCAGCACCAGCTCGGTGTTGATGGTGTCGATGTCGTCAGCGGGGTCGATCCGGCCGGTAACATGGACGATGTCATCGTTGTCGAAGCAGCGCACGACCTGGGCAATTGCATCGGTCTCACGGATGTGACCGAGGAACTGGTTACCCAACCCTTCCCCTTTCGAGGCACCTTCTACCAGTCCGGCGATATCGACGAATTCCATCGTCGTCGGCACTACCCGCTCGGGGTTGACGATTTGCGCCAGCGCATCCAGCCTTGGATCGGGTACGGGTACCACCCCGACATTCGGCTCGATGGTGCAGAAAGGATAGTTGGCGGCTTGAATACCCGCCTTGGTCAGCGCATTGAACAGCGTCGATTTACCCACATTCGGCAAGCCGACGATTCCACATTTGAATCCCATCGGTATTCCTGGTTATCGGCTATGCAGCTGGTGCATGGCCCTTTCGAATTCACCGGCGATGATCAACGGCGCCAATGCGGCGGCATCATCGATGCTTTGTCGAATCAGCCCTTCCTCTTCACGGCGCGGCGGGTTGAGAACGTAGTCGATGACCTGATCACGATGTCCGGGGTGGCCAATACCAATCCGCAGTCGCCAGAAGTCCTTGCCAACATGGTTGAAGATGTCCCGCAGACCGTTGTGCCCGCCATGGCCGCCTGCTTTTTTGAGTTTGCAGGTACCGGGTTCCAGATCGAGCTCATCGTGGGCGACCAGCAGCTCATCGATGCCGATTTTATAGAAACTCATCAGCTGGCGCAGCGCAATACCGCTACGATTCATGAAGGTGGTCGGTTTCAACAGCCAGACCGCCTGGTTGTCGACAAGTATTTTCGCCACATCGCCAGAGAATTTGGTTTCATGGCCAAAACGTCCCTGGTAGCGGGCAGCCAGCTCCTCTACAAACCAAAACCCGGCATTGTGCCGGGTCTGGTCATATTTTGGCCCCGGGTTGCCGAGGCCGGCTATCAGTCGAATCGCCATTGTTTTTCGCGAAACGTCAATCGGTGGCTATTCTTCCGCCTCACCAACTTCTTCGCTTGCACTCTCTTCCTCGTCGGCACCACCACGGCCTTTCTGGATAATGGCAATGGCCAGATCATGCTCTTCACCCAATGCGAGTTCAGGCAGCACAACGCCTGCCGGCAATTTGATGTCAGACATATGGACGGCTTCACCCAGCCCCAGTCCACCAAGATTGACTTCGATGTATTCTGGCAGCGCACTCGGAAGACAGCTGATTTCAACCTCAGTCAGTAGATGGTTGACGATGCCGCCCAACTTCACGCCCGGTGCTGTATCTTCGTTGATGAAGTGCAGTGGCACATGAGTGCGCAGCAGTTCGTTCTCATCGATGCGCAACAGATCCATGTGCAGGATCAAGGCTTTTGAGGGATGCCGCTGCACGTCACGCAACAATACCTTTTCCTGCTTGCCCTCGAGATTCAGCGTTAAAATCTGCGAGTAGAATGCTTCATCTTCGAGATGATTTTGCACCACATGGTGCGTCAGGGTAATTGCTACCGGCTCTTTGCCAGCACCATAGACGATGGCCGGCATCTTGTCTTCGCGGCGCAGGCGGCGGCTCGCACCTTTTCCCTGCTCAGTCCGAAGCTCTGCTTCCAATACATAATCGTTACTCATGATATTTCCAATATTACAGGTTGAATAAAATTGACGCGCCAACAGCGCGCCGAGTTCCCGCCCTTGCGACCAGGACGGATTTGGGGTCAACCCCAAAACAACAAAGCCTGTACGGTGACAGGCTCCCAAAATAATTGATAACAGAAGGAGATGGCTGCTCCAACAGCACTGCGCCTTACCCGCTGATGCTACTCCTCGAATAGCTCAGAGACTGATTCTTCGCGGTTGATGCGACCCATTGTGTCAGCCAGCATTTCGGCAGTACTCAACACGCGAATCTTGTCGCATTTTTCGGCTTCTGGCGAAAGCGGAATCGTATCGGTGACCACCAGCTCATCCAGCGCCGAATTGTTGATATTCTCAATGGCCGGCCCCGACAGCACCGGATGGGTAATATAGGCCGAGACATGGTCAGCGCCGTTGTCTTTGAGTGCCATTGCTGCTTCACAGAGCGTTCCTGCGGTATCGACCAGATCATCAACGACGACACAATCACGGCCTTTGACGTCACCAATGATGTGCATCACCTTGGATATGCCCGGCTTGGGACGGCGCTTGTCGATGATCGCCAGCTTGTTGCCAATGCGCGTGGCAAAAGCGCGCGCCCGCACAACGCCACCAACATCAGGGGATACAACCGTCAATTTCTCACTGCTGGGGTTGCGTTGCACGATATCTTCGAGCAACACCTTCGAGCCGTAGATATTATCCACTGGCAGATCGAAAAAGCCCTGCACCTGATCGGCATGTAAATCGATCGTCAGGACACGGTCCACACCAACAACGGTCAGCAGGTTTGCCACCACCTTTGCGGTAATCGGCACTCGCGCCGACCGTACGCGGCGATCCTGCCTTGCGTAGCCGAAATAGGGAATCACCACCGTAATGCGGCCTGCCGATGAACGACGCAAAGCGTCGACCATAATCAGCAGCTCCATAAGATTGTCGTTGGTAGGGTGGCAAGTGGATTGCACGATAAATACATCGTGCCCGCGGACGTTTTCGAGGATTTCCACCTGGATCTCGCCGTCACTGAAGCGCCCCACCTTGGCTTTGCCAAGCTGCAGCCCAAGTATATCGACGATCGCATGCGCCAGCTTGGCGTTCGCGTTGCCAGCGAACACCATCATTCCTGATATATCGGACACTTTGCTTCTTCCGCTTTGGGGTATCTCTACAGATGAGCCAGGCTCGATGTATGTGCACCCACCGATACCGGTGTGGTTCAGCAGCAAACGGGAGAGGTTCATCCACATCTGCTACTTCTGAATAGTGGCTGGGCCGGCAGGATTCGAACCTGCGCATGCCGGGATCAAAACCCGGTGCCTTACCGCTTGGCGACGGCCCAATTTGTTTTACATCGGCTATCGCCGATAGTTTGCTGACGATGGCAGCTGATCAACCCATCTCCAACAACGGGGAACGATTGACGCCCCGTGCCGCGAATCCGGTCAACCCCGCTGGCAATTGCGCGAGTATTCTAGCAGCCTGCGCCTTATCTGCAACGGCAGAAAAAATACAGCTGCCGGTTCCAGTGAGACAGGAAGGCGAAAATTTATCCAGCCATTTCATGGCCTTGTCGACTTCCGGGTACTGCTTGCGCACCAGCGGTTCAAAAACATTTTCCCCGCCCGAGGCGAGAAAGTCGCGTATTTTGATGCGGGGGCAGTCCCGTGTCAATTCCGGTGATGCAAAAAGTGCTGGTGTCGAGATCTCCACGTCCGGACGAAGCACCACGAACCATTGCTGGGGCAGCGCTATCGCTGTGAGTTTTTCACCAATCCCTTCGGCCCAGGCAGTCTCGCCGCGTACGAATACCGGCACGTCCGCGCCAAGCGATTTCCCCAGTGCAGCCAACGCATCTACGCCAAGGCCGCAACCCCACAGCTGGTTCAAGGCCACCAGGGTGGTCGCCGCATCGGAGCTGCCACCACCAAGCCCGCCACCCATTGGCAGATGCTTGTCGATATGGATTCTCGCGCCTGTATTGACACCAGTGTGTGCTTGCAGCAAAGCCGCAGCCCTGACGACGAGATCACTCTCCGCCGGGACGCCGGGCACATCGGTGACGCGCTCGATATCGGGTTCGGCAGTAATCTCGAAGGCCAGCTCATCACCGACATCGAGCAATTGGAAGATCGTCTGCAGCTCATGATAGCCATCGTCGCGACGAGCGGTGATATGCAGAAAAAGATTGAGCTTAGCCGGTGCCGGCCATTTGACCAGCCCCGACGGAATCGTACTCACTCCCACGATTTGATCAGCAATTTGAGTTTGACCTTGCCCTGCTCCATACGTGCCAGCTTCGGCAAGGCAAGACGTTCATCGCTCTGATAACTCGCGATGCGCATCGACCAGCCGCCCTGCTCCAGCGACACCAGGCGACCGGCGTCATCGTATTCCTGACGCCAGGCGACGGTGGTCGGGTCAGGCAGCCCCTTCACCCACCAAGACAGACTCTTGACCGGAATCGACCAACCAAGATATTTCTGCAGCAATTTTTCGGGGTTGTCGCCAGAAAATGACTGCCCTTGCGCTGTCTGCAGAGCGACGGCCTTGTCACTGCCCCGCAGCCATGCCACACGCCTGCCAACCGGGTCGAACAGACGGATATCGAACTGATCGTCGTCTTGCAGCCAGACCAATGCTGCACTGAAGCCATCATTTTCCAGTTGCACGCCCAGACGCCCCTCCAGCTTCCATGTCGAGATCGGTGCCAGCACTTCGGTACGCTCGACAGCCAGTTCGGTAGGCCAGACGCCATCGGCCGGTCGTGTTGTGGGCGCGGATGCGCAGCCGACAAACGATAGCGCGACAATGGCAGCCAATGCAGCAATGAACGGATGGACAAGCATCACTGGCGCAGCAACTCCCGGACTTGAAGTAATTTTTCATCATCAGGGCTGGCTTTGAGCGCCTCGGCCAGCACCTTTTCAGCCTCCTGCTGCTTGCCACGTTTCCAATAGACTTCCATCAGATGAGCCGCAATCTCGGCATCGGGCGTGATACGGTAAGCCTTTTCCAGATACCGCTCCGCCGCATCGAGATCGCCCATGCGGTATTTCACCCATCCCATGCTGTCGATAATCGCCGGATCATCAGGGCGCAGCTTCAATGCCTGCTCGATGTATTCATAGGCTTCCTGATAGCGGTCGGTGCGGTCAGCCAGCGTGTAACCAAGCGCATTGAGCGCCGTCGCGTTTTTTGGCTCTTTCCGCAGCACTTTTTTCAGATCGCGCTCCAGCCAGTCGATGCGATCGATATTCTCGGCCACCATCGCCCGGGCGTACAGCAAGTCACTATGATCGGGGTAGGTCTTCAGCAACTCGGAATAGAAATTATAAGCCTGCTGGGGGCCTTCCATGTCGCGTATCAGCTCGCCCTCCAGCAAGTAGAGCTGTAGCTTTTTTTCCTCGCTGGCAGCCTGCTGCTGCAGATTGTGCAGATAATTGCGAGCCTCCTCGATCTGGCCGTTTTTCGCCATGATCGTGGCAATGCGCGAGTGCGCTTCGAAGTAGTAGTCACCCTCTTGAATACGTGACAGCCATTCGATGGCCTTATCCGTATTCCCCTGCTCGTCTTCGAGTATGCCCAGATAGAAAAACGCTTCGCTGCGATGATTGGGCGATTCACTCAAGCGCAGCAGACGCTTACGCGCGCTTTCCGTGCGACCCAGTTCGATTTCCAGCAAGGCAGCGCTGTAGATCAGATCCATGTCATCGGGCCGCTTGGTGATCATACGTTCATATTCGGCCAGAGCCTGCCCATAGCGTTTGGCCTGAACCAGCATACGGGCATAATTGTGTCGCAGCTCGACATCATCGGCATCAGCATCCACCAGCTGCTTCATGCCGAGCAAGGCAAGGCCTTCTTCGCCCAACGCCAGCATGCTGCGATAACGCACGATCTGAGCCTTGCGGTTGCCTGGATCAAGCTGCAACGCTGCCTCGGCACCTTGCAGGGCCGCCTCGTAGTCATGGGCACGGTAGGCCATTTCGGCATAAGCCTGATGCGCATGAATCACGTCGGGATAGCGCTGCCGCAGCAGATCCATCGTCTTGAGTTCGTCGGCGGACACCGCGTCACCACCGAACAGCAGGTTGAGATGGGCAAAAGAGGTCTCATAGGCATCCTTGCCGGCCGCATCGATGACCTGTGCGAGATATTTCGCTGCTTTTTCCGGCTCGCCCATTTGCACATGGAGCACACCCGCCATGCGCAGCGCCTCGACATTGTCCGGCTCGAGCTCGACCCAACGGTCGACAGCCTTCATCGCAAGATCATAGTCCTGCGCATAGAGCGCGATTTTTGCAGTTCGCGCCGAGATCTGCGGATCGTCACTGAGCTTCGCCGCTTCCAGATAGTGTTGCTTCGCCTGCTCCAGATCCCCCAGCTTGCCGGTAATCTCGCCGGCCAGGATCTGATACATCAGTTCAGCCCGCTTTTCGATCTCGGGGCTGACCGGCGCGGCATTAACGGGAACCTGAACCCTGCTCGAAGAGTTGGTGACTGCGCAACCGCTCGCACCGAGTACCAGCGCGACCGTCATGGCTAATAGAGATTTCCTGGTCATGTTCCCTTGGCTTCATCAGAAAGTTCGGCGTATCTTAGCAGAACTCGCCATTCTGTCGGCGACCACAGCTCACAGTTCCCCACCCATGCCCCCATTGTTTCGCTGCCACGTCTTGAATGACAATGATCCGAATCTTGTAAAGTCACTCGCCATCACCGAAAATCCAGCCTCCTTGGTTCTCCAGCCCGCATATGCCCCTGCTCACCATCGGTATCAACCACAACACGGCGCCAGTCGAGATACGCGAGCGGATCGTGTTTGCCAGCGAGCATTTGGCGGCGACGCTGCAGGAACTCACCGCCCTGCCGGGCATAGAAGAGGCCTCGGTGCTATCCACTTGTAACCGTACCGAAGTCAGCTGCTGGCACAACAGCGATAACGCGGCGCAGACGTTGATCGACTGGATTGCCCAACGACACGACTTCCACCCCGATCACCTGAGCGAATACCTGTTCATCCACCACGACGACGATGCAGTGCGCCACATGCTGCGCGTGGCCTGCGGCCTCGATTCGCTAGTGCTTGGCGAGCCGCAGATTCTGGGCCAACTCAAGACCACCTGGCAGGCTGCAAAAGAACACAATAGCCTTGGCCGTCACCTCGACCGCCTCTACCAGCATGCGTTCACGACGGCAAAGCAGATACGCACCGAAACGGCGATCGGCTCCAGCCCGGTCTCCGTCGCCTTTGCCGCCGTCGGCCTGGCGAAGAAAATCTACGGCGATCTGAAAAAGCATACGGCACTGCTGATTGGCGCTGGTGAAACCATCGAGCTGGCCGCCCGCCATCTTGATTCCCAGGGCATTGGCAAGCTGATCATCGCCAACCGCACCGTAGAGCGCGCCGCCAAGCTGGCGGATGAATTCAAAGGTGAAGCCATCGCCCTGCCCGAGCTGCCCGAGCGTCTGGCCGATGCCGATGTACTCGTCTCATCCACCGCCAGCCCGCTGCCGATCCTTGGCAAGGGTACCGTTGAAAGTGCGTTGAAACGCCGCAAGCGCCGCCCGATTTTCATGGTCGACATTGCCGTTCCGCGCGATATCGAGCCGGAAGTTGGCGAGCTGGAGGATATCTACCTCTACACCGTCGATGATCTCCACGATGTCATCGAGGAAAACATGCAGTCACGCCGCCAGGCAGCGGAGAAGGCCGAAGAGCTGGTCGATGCCCAGGTCGATACGTTCCGCGGCTGGCTCAACAGCCAGGACGCCGTCGAAACCATCCGCCGCTTTCGCAGCGATGCCAAAATCGTCGGGGAAGCAGTCGCCAGTCAGGCCCGGCGCATGCTGCAACAGGGCCGCGATCCCAACGAGGTGATCGATTTCCTCACCCACACACTGACCAACAAGCTGCTGCATGCACCGACCAGCTCGCTCAATCAGGCCGCACGCGCAGGCCGCAGCGATCTGCTGGAAGCCGCCCTGGAGATCTTCCAGCTCAAGCCGCACAACTGACCCCGATCCATCCCCCGCGACAGCAACCGAATTCAATCCATGAAAGATTCCGTCAGACAAAAACTGGAAAACCTCCACGAACGTTTCGAGGAAGTCACCGCCCTGCTCGGCGAAGCAGATACCATCAACGACCAGGATCGGTTTCGCGCGCTGTCGCAGGAATACGGCCAGATCGAACCGGTGGTGCAGTCATTCAGGGAATACCTGGAAGCGACCGAAGAACTGGCCAATACCGACGAAATGCTCAAGGACAGCGATCCCGACATCAAGGAAATGGCCAACGAAGAACGCAAGGTGCTGCTGCCGAAAATCGAAGTGCTGGAAAAAGCCCTGCAAAAACATCTGCTGCCGAAAGATCCGAAAGACGACAGCAATGTGTTTCTGGAAATTCGCGCCGGCACCGGCGGCGACGAAGCCGCGATCTTCGCTGGCGACCTGTTCAAGATGTATTCACGCTACGCCGAGCGCCGTGGCTGGCAGATCGAAGTACTCAACGAAAGCCCCGGTGAACACGGCGGCTACAAGGAGATCATCAGCCGCATTATCGGCCAGGGCGCCTATTCACGGCTGAAATTCGAATCCGGCGCTCACCGCGTTCAGCGTGTGCCCGAAACCGAGTCGCAGGGCCGGGTGCATACCTCTGCCGCCACCGTTGCCGTGATGCCTGAAGCGGAAGCGCTGGAGGAAGTGGAAATCAATCCCGCTGATCTGCGCGTCGACACCTACCGCGCTTCCGGTGCTGGTGGCCAGCACGTCAACAAGACCGACTCCGCCGTGCGCCTGACCCACCTGCCCACCGGCATCGTCGTCGAATGTCAGGATGAACGCTCGCAGCACAAGAACAAGGCCCGCGCCATGTCGCTGCTACAGGCAAAAATTCAGGACGGGCTGATGCAGAAACAGGCATCGGAAGAATCAGCCATGCGCAAAAGCCTGGTCGGCAGCGGCGACCGATCGGAGCGGATTCGCACCTACAATTTCCCCCAGGGGCGAATGACCGACCATCGCATCAACCTGACGCTGTACAAGCTGGAAGAAATCATCGGCGGCGATCTGGATCAGGTGATCGACCCGCTACTGAATGAATATCAGGCCGAACAGCTGGCCGCGCTGGGGATTCAGGAATGAGGCGCTGTCATCACCGCCAGAAACGGGCGGTGTCGACCAAAAGCAGGCATTGCCCGAGCGCCAGCTCCAAAGGTTGGTCAGAATAGTCCCCAAGCTTGCGGAAACCGTCCACGCCATTGCAGTAGAACTTGAGCAGGCGCGATTCGGGATAGGCCAGCAAATAATACGCAACCCCTTCTCTGGCGTAGAGTTCGAACTTCATCTGCTCGTCTCTTTTTGTGCTTGAGGGGGAAACCACTTCCATGATCACATCGGGCGTCACCAACACCCGGTCACCGACCTCGCGGCAAAGAATCATCGCATCAGGGCGCACAACGGTATCATTCGAAATCTGCCAGTCAGTCTCGGCCAATACAATGCAATGCCCACAGCCGGCATGCTCATCGATCGCCAGTTTGAAGCGGGAAACCGCATTGACGATAACCATTTGATGCGACACCGAAGGCGATGGCGTCATCGCGTAGGGCATCCCTGCGAACAGCTCCCAGTCGCCCTGCCATTGACGATAGTCTTCAACCGTATAATGTTCCTGATATGCAAAGGTCATCTGTACACCAATGAAAACGCCTCAACTGGGTATCCCACGTTTCGGAGTTCAGATATGCGGGTCAGGCACTTCCCCCCTTTCGCAAAGGGGGGTTAGGGGGGATTGGAAAGGCCTTCGGTTGGCAGCAAGCCCCTGAAAATCCCCCTCAATCCCCCTTTACAAAGGGGGAAGCCGTCAAAGGAGGCAGCGATGTTTCTGCCAGTGGTGCCAACATCCACTCGAATGAACTCTGAAACTTCAATGAGTATATACCCGTCACAGATGAGAATCCTGCCCCGCCCATGCCATTGAACAGATCCATCAAGGCACTATTGTCACAGGCCGCCTCGCGCATCGATAGCGATTCTCCCCGGCTCGACGCCGAGATACTGCTGGCGCAGGTGCTTGGCAAGCCACGCAGCTTTCTGTTTGCCTGGCCCGAGCATACGCCGACACCGGAGCAGATCAGTGCGTTCCAGCAACTGGTGCATCGCCGCGAGGCAGGCGAGCCGGTTGCCTATCTCGTTGGTGAGCAGGAGTTCTGGTCCCTGCCACTGAAGGTCTCAGCCGATGTACTGATCCCACGCCCGGAAACGGAGCGGCTGGTGGAGCTGGCCCTGGAACGCCATCCGCATGCCAGTGGACAGGTGCTGGAGCTGGGCACCGGCAGCGGCGCGATCTCAATTGCACTGGCCAGCGAACGCCCTGGCTGGCAGCTGTTGGCGACCGATCGCAGCACCCAGGCGCTCGATATTGCACACCATAACGCAGCGCGGCATCGGCTCGAGAACATCTCATTTATCGAAGGCAGCTGGTACGCCCCGATATCGGGTGCCCGTCAGTTCGATCTGATCATCAGCAACCCGCCCTATGTCCGTGCAGACGATCCGCATCTAGCCAAAGGCGATGTGCGCTTTGAACCAGCACAGGCGCTGGTGTCGGGGAAATCCGGCCTGGATGCCATCCACGATATTGCAGCGGGTGCCGCCGATTTTCTCCGCCACGGTGGCTGGCTGATGGTGGAACACGGCCACGACCAGGCCAGTGATGTCCGCGCCATTTTCGATGCTGCCGGGCTTACTCAAGTCCATAGCGAGACTGACCTTGCCGGCCACGAGCGTGTTACACTGGGGCGGAGTCGCTGCAAACAGGCATAATGGAAAAGACCAACGCAACCACCTGGCGCGTGCTGGGGGCTTTGATCAGAATTCGCTTCACTGATCCGGCGGAAATTCCCTGCACCGCCGACTACCTCACGTCTGCCTGCAATCAGCATGACAGCCATGCCATCTCAGCACCCATCGACAAACCCGAGGTGCACCAAGCATTGGCCGAACTGATCAAGCTGGGCCTGGTGCAGGTGGAAGAGACGATGGGCACCTTCCGCTATGGTGAACTGGCTGCCTCGCGCTTCCAGTTGGCGCCACCCGAGCACGCCTTGTTCGGCGTACTCCTGCTGAACCCGCCACTGACAGCGGCAAAACTGCTGCAGGAGAGCTATCGGCTCTACCCCTTCCGCGACGAGACACAGATCACCGACAGTATTTCGCGGCTCGAAGAAGGGGCGCGTGTTTCGCTTGCTCGCCACTGGCCCCCCAATGATCTGGGCGAGCCACGTTATACACATGCCCACTACGAACCCGCCACCACCCGCGGCACCGCCGCACCGCCCCCTCACCCGGAAGATGAACTGAACCAGAAGCTGGCCGAACTGGAACAGCTGGTCGATGCGATAGCACCGCCGCCCGATCGTGGACACTAGCCCGCATACCCACCGTGCACGGAAGCGCTTCGGTCAGAACTTCCTTCACGACGCCAATATCCTGCGCAACATGGTCTCCGCCATCGCGCCCAAGCCGGACGACGCGCTGGTTGAAATCGGGCCTGGCAAAGGGGCACTGACATTCCCGCTGTTACGTGCCATCGGCAAACTCCAAGTCATAGAACTCGACCGCGACCTGATCGAGCCACTGCGGCAACAGGCCCAGTCGCTGGGCGACCTGACCATTGTCAACGCCGACGCACTGCGCTTCGATTTTGCAGCGCTGGCAGCGGAACTCGGGCCACTGCGGGTGATCGGCAACCTGCCCTACAACATCTCGACACCGCTGATCTTCCATCTGCTGGCGCACGCCGATCGCATCATCGACATGCACTTTCTGTTGCAGAAGGAAGTCGTCGATCGCATGGCGGCGGCACCCGGCGGCAAGGACTACGGCAGGCTAAGCGTCATGGTGCAGTACCACTGCCAGGTACAGCGCCTGTTTGGCGTCGGCCCGGCAGCGTTCCACCCCAAACCCAAGGTTGACTCGGCATTTGTACGACTCACTCCGATCCGCACGCCACCGGTTGAGGCGCAAGACCTTGCGACGCTCGAAACTGTGGTCCGGCAGGCCTTCTCACAGCGCCGCAAAACGCTGCGCAAAAGCCTGCGCGGCCTGCTGGACGAAGCAGCATTTGCCGCCGCTGGCATCGATCCTGGCAGTCGGCCAGAACAATTGCCTGTCGAGGCGTTTGTCCGTCTGGCCAACCAATTGCAACAGAGCTAAGTTGCCAGCGGTCCCAGGTTTGGTTATGAGTGAGAGTGTTTGACGAGGCGCAGTGTGACCGGTGGAGAGGCCTCTACCTCGTCGAGTATTTCCAGCAACCGTTGCTTCGCCGCATGGCGTCCACGCAGACGCCTGACGAACGCGCTGAACTCAGCTTGCCAGTGATGTTGCAGACACAGCGCCTGCAATCGACGCAACTCGCTTCCAGCCTGCTGGTAGGATTTCACCCGTACTTCGTCGATCCAGGATTCGATGATCCGTTCCAGCAACTGCTGACTGATCTCGGGGTGCTTGTCCAGCGCAGCATCGGCAATGCGCTGGGCGATGTCGCGCCGCCACTGCATTCGCTCGAAACATTGCATGGCATAGTCGATTTCGTCGTCATCGAGCAAGATATCGACCAGCAATTCGAAATGACGCTCCTTGCGGTGGATCGGGTGGTCGTCGAGTTTCAATTCCAGCCCGGTGGCGGGTAACGGCCATTCCGGCGTGGCGGCAGGAGGTTCACCGAATTCGAGCCATGCAAGCAGTTGCAGTTGCACCAGTTCCCAGCGCTGAGGGTCATCCACTGCCGCTCGAAGGCGCCGGTAACGTGTCAACGATGGCTGCGCGAGAAATTCATCGGCGCGAAACGCTGCGACCAGCAACACATCGCCGCGCTGCCGCGCCAGGGTTGCCAGGTAGTGTTCCAAGGCCCAGGCGACATCCGGACGATGTTGCACGGTGACGGCAAACCCCTGCCGCGCCCAGCTTTCCGCTTCGGCGATAAAACCGTGATCGGCCAAGTGGTGAACCAGCTCGGGGTAACAGAGCGTGTGCGGCAGTTCCATCATCAGCACATCGGTGGCTGCATCGACCTCCCCCATCTGCACCAGTGCTGTGGTGATGCGGGAAATCAGCTCACCGCGTTGCACCGCCGTACCGGCATAGCGCCCTTGCCCGCCAGACTGGATGACTTCGCCCAGACGAATCTGGAAATACTCCGCCGCTTCACGCCAGTCCTGTGCTGGCAGCAGTGTTTCATCGACCGGTGCCGGCAGTGTTTCCAGCAGCGAATGGCGATCCATCAGCAGCAAGTTCCAGTACCAGATCAGCTTGTCGACCTGACGCCAGTCGATACGCTGCAAGCCCTTGAACACGATTGCAAAGCAGGCACTCGCTTCGGCCGCAACTTCGGCGCTTCCAGGCTGACGGGCCGCATCGGCAGAAGCGAAAGCAAGCAGTGATGGCCCCAGCTCCAGCAATGGCGCCAGCGCGACACAATCCAGCAGGCTATCCAGACCACGTACAATGGAACCGTAATCGGCCCGGGTAATGCGAGAGGCGGACTCAGCCGGCCCAACCCCTGCTGCGGCCAGCGGTACAACAGTGCTCGCATCATTGTCGAGACGCTGCAACAGCCAATCGCCAAGCACCGCATCTTCCACGGCGAGCTCCATGAATAACTCGATCAGCGTCGACTTGCTTCTGCGTCCAAGCAGTTTTTCCAGTCTGGTCTGTTCAGCGTCCGGCATGCAGCAACTAATTCCCTATTCGCGTCGACAGTAACTACTCAGTACAACAGCTGATGATACCTGGCAAGACTACAACATATTGCCAAACAGCCCGCAAAAACACGGCTACGCCACTTGAGAAACCCAAATACGGCCGTTTACCTGTGAAAAACTCGGGCAAAACGCCGAGGCCGACAGCAGTATGCGAGAATACCGGGGATCACAACCGACGGAAATGATCTGCATGCTCGAACTGCTGAACAACCTGCTCGAACTTTCGCTCGAAGCGGCGCCGTGGCTACTGCTGGGCATTGTGGTCGGCGGCATTCTCAAGGCATGGATTCCGACCAATCTGATGCAACGTCATCTCGGTGGCAAAGGCGTCATGCCGGTCATCAAGGCTGCCCTGCTAGGCGCACCACTGCCACTGTGTTCCTGTGGTGTGATTCCGGCAGCACTGGCCATTCGCAAGGCGGGAGCTTCCAAGCGCGCAACCGTCTCGTTTCTGGTCTCGACACCGGAAACCGGAGTCGATTCTGTGTCCATTTCCTACGCACTGCTGGGTCCGTTCATGGCGATTGTACGCCCCATCGCCGCCATCGTATCAGCACTGGTGGCCGGGATGCTGGCTGGCCCCGACGAGCCGGTAGCCGCCCGGAAACCCGCCGCGAACAAACTCGATGCCATCCCGGTTGCGGTCAGCAGCTGCTGTAGCAGCACCGATGATGACAGCTGCTGCGACAAACCCGAGAGTCCACCGGCCAGTGGTTTCATGGCCCGCACCATCGAGGGGCTACGTTATGGCTTTACTCAGTTGCTCGATGACATCCTGTTATGGCTGATCATTGGGCTGATATTCGCTGCACTGGTCAAAACCTTCGTCCCCGCCAGTTTCCTTGCACAGTGGGGCAGCGGCTTGCCTGCCATGCTGGTGATGATGGTCATCGGCATTCCGATGTACGTCTGCGCCACCGCATCGACGCCGATCGCCGCTGGTCTGATGCTGGCCGGCATCTCGCCCGGGGCTGCATTGGTATTTCTGATGGCTGGCCCGGCAACCAATATCGCCACCCTCGGCATCATCGGCAAGGAACTCGGCAAGCGTGCGATGACCGGCTATCTTGCAGGCGTCATGGGCGTTGCGCTACTGGCAGGGCTTGGCACCGACTTTCTGCTGCAATACTGGCAGATCGACATTCAGGCGCAGCTATCGGCAGGGCAGGATGTGCTGCCAGCCTGGATCAGCTGGGGGTCGCTGCTGATCCTGCTGCTCGCCGCCTTGCGACCACTACCAATGCTGACCAGAAGACGGCTAGCGTGAGCAGCAAGCACCATTTCGCCGCCGTGGTCCAGCTGCCCTTCGCGATGGTCGGCATCACCACAAGCAACAATGCCATCAGCCGTATCGCGTTCCTCCCTTTCGACCACCCGGAACAGGCCGCCACCAACCCACTCGCCAGCCGCTGCGCTGCCGCGCTGCAATGCTATGCCGATGATCCGACATCACCGCTGGATCTACCGGTACTGCTCCAGGGAACCGAACACCAGCAACGTGTCTGGCAGGCGCTGCAAACATTGCCCTGCGGCACAACCATCAGTTACGGCGCACTGGCAGCGACACTGGGCAGCGGTGCCCGAGCCATTGGTAACGCCTGTCGCCGCAACCCAGTGCCGCTGATCGTTCCCTGCCATCGCGTCATCGCCAAACAGGGAATCGGCGGTTTCGCCGGCGACAGAAATGGTGGCCAAACCAGCATCAAGCAATGGCTGCTACGGCACGAAGGCGCGCTGTGAGGCAACTGTTCACGCATCATGATCCGCTGGTAGCCGGTTACCTGCATGCCACCCTGGAATCGCTGGGTATCAAGGCGGTAATCAAGAACAACTACCTTAGCGGGGCGCTCGGCGAATTGCCGCCAACCGCAGCCTGGCCGGAGGTGTGGGTGATTCACGATACCGATTTCGCCAAGGCCGAGAGCGTCCTGCAGGATATTTTGCCAAGCGATTGATGTGCGGCAGAATTGTGCTGGATGAATGGTAACTGTCGACCGCTGCAGAAACCGTTATAGTGGATCATCCACCTTCCTACCTTTCCACGGAGTGACATGGATTTCGAATGGGTGGCCATTGCGCTGGGAGATGTCACCTGGATCACGCTGGCCTTCGCACTTGGTTTTCTGGCTAGACTGCTGCGATTGCCCCCCTTGGTAGGCTTTCTTGCCGCTGGCTTCGTACTTGGCAGTCAAGGCTTCAGTGGCGGAGAAGTGCTGCAGAAACTCGCCGACCTCGGTATTACGCTGCTGCTGTTCACCGTCGGGCTGAAAATGAATCCCGCCATTCTGGTTCGGCCCCACGTCTGGGCCGTGACGGTACTGCATATGCTTGCCAGCACCATTGCCTTTGGCGCCCTGGTGCTGTTGCTGTCGACCCTGAACGTACCACTATTCTCGGGCCTCACCCTGTTTCATGCCCTGATACTCGGCTTTGCTCTGAGTTTTTCCAGCACAGTTTTTGCCGTAAAATCATTACAGGAACGCGGCCTGATGACCGCACTGTTCGGCAGTGTTTCCATCGGCATTCTGGTGATGCAGGATCTGGCGGCTGTGGTGTTCCTGGCGGTTTCCAGCGGCAAGTTCCCACTGATCTGGGCACCGCTGCTGATGCTGCTGATTCCTCTGCGCCCCCTGTTCCACCGTCTGCTGGAAGCAACAGGGCATGGTGAGCTTCTTATTCTCTATGGCCTGGTGCTGGCACTGGGTGGGGCAGAGCTGTTCGAGCTTGCCGGTATCAAGGACGATCTGGGTGCCCTGATCATGGGGGTACTGATCGCCAATCATGCCAAGGCCGGCGAGCTGGCCAAGTCCATGCTTGGCCTCAAGGATCTGTTTTTGCTAGGTTTCTTCCTCTCCATCGGGATGTCGGGACAACTGACGATCGAAGCGCTTATGATCGGCATACTGCTGGTGCCACTGATAATCGCCAAGTCCGCCTTATTTTTCGTGCTACTAACCCATTTCAGGCTACGCGCACGAACAGCTTTGATGAGTTCGCTGGCATTGTCGAACTATAGCGAATTTGGGCTGATCGTCACGGCCATTGCCGTCTCGGCCGGATGGATGGCAAGTGACTGGCTGGTGGTGCTGTCCATTGCGCTGACATTTTCGTTTATACTTGCCTCGTGGCTCAATAGTAACGGCACCTCGATCTTCACACGCTTTCGGCAGACATGGCTCCGCTTCCAGCGGGACGAAAGGCTGCCCGGCGATGAACTATTCGACATCTCAGATGCAACGGTCGCCATCTTCGGTATGGGACGGGTAGGCACCGGTGCCTACGAAAAGATCAGAGTATTGTATGGTGACCAGGTGGTCGGGGTCGATGCCGATGCCAAAGTGGTCGACAAACATCACAGCAAAGGACGCAGGGTGCTGTATGGTGATGCCGGCGACCCGGAATTCTGGGATAAGATCATGCACCAACACAATCTTGATCTGGTGATGCTGGCGCTACCGCAATATACAGCCAATCTCAATGCCATCAGACAACTGCGCAGTGCCGGTTTCAGCGGGCAGGTTGCAGCCACAGCGGCTTTTCAGGAAGACGAAGCAGCACTGCTGAAAGCTGGCGCGGATACCGTCTTCAACATCTATGCAGAAGCTGGAACGGGTTTTGCTACCCATGTCGCTGAGCCGCAAAAGCGCTGATAGACCCGATATTATTTTCATTCAACTCACAAAGTTGCTTATTACAACCACGGAATAGGACATGAAATCTAACGAGTATGTAGCCCCTTGGGAGAAGGCATTCAACCGGGTACTGACGCCACTGGATGACTTTATCCATCGACAGACAACCAGTGGGGTGCTGCTCATGCTGTGCGCCATTGCGGCACTGTTTATTGCAAACAGTCAATGGCATGACACCTATTTACATATCCTGGAACTGAAATTCACAATTGGTGTGCCAGGTTTCGAACTTTCAAAGTCACTGCATCACTGGATCAATGATGGCCTGATGGCCATCTTCTTCTTCGTTGTCGGGCTGGAACTAAAACGGGAAATACTGGTTGGAGAACTGGCCAACATCAAACAGGCCATGTTACCGATTATCGCAGCCATCGGTGGCATGGTGGTACCTGTTGCCGTCTATATCATGTTGAATCCTGAGGGGCCTGCGCTCAATGGCTGGGGAATCCCCATGGCAACCGATATCGCATTTGCTTTGGGTACGCTCGCATTACTCGGTAGCCGGGTTCCGAAGGCCTTGCTGATGTTTCTGGTCGCGTTGGCAATTGTCGATGACCTGGGGGCCGTGATCGTCATTGCACTTTTCTACACCGAAACCCTTAACGTTGGAGCCCTTATCGGCGTGGCAGTACTGCTATTCGTACTTATTGCACTCAACCTCGGCGGCATCCGCCGCCCCCTCCCTTACATGCTGGTAGGAACGGTCTTATGGATCGCGATGTTGAAAAGCGGCGTACATGCCACCTTGGCAGGGGTCATGCTGGCATTCACAATTCCAATGCGACCGAAATATGACCCCGAACGTTTTCTCGACCACATCACCCGCTTGACCGAAAAAATTCGCAAAGCTTATCAACACGAGCCAAACATCTTCAAAAACGACGAACTGCGCTCCCGTGTACATGCACTGGAGGAAGGCGCACTTCTAGTGCAGGCACCCGCCCAGATTCTGGAACGCAGCATGCATCTTCCCTCTGCCTACCTTGTCATTCCAATTTTTGCACTGGCCAATGCCGGTATTCCCATTGAATGGTCTGCATTCGGGGAGACGGTGACCCATCCTGTTTCACTGGGCATTGCAGGCGGACTCGTCATTGGAAAACTGATCGGTATAACCGGCACTTCCTGGCTTGCCGTCAAGGCAGGGATTACCTCGCTACCAACCGGGGTGAATTTCAATCACATGATCGGTGTGGGACTGATGGGTGGTATAGGTTTCACTATGTCAATATTCATTGCCGAGTTAGGGTTTTCCAACCATCCACATGAACTGCTAATGGCTAAAACAGGGATTCTATTGGCTTCGCTTATCGCGGGAGTTACCGGATTTCTCTGGCTGTTTTTTACAAGCAAGAAAACTGCCTGAACTATAGACACAAGGCAAAATCGTACTTTTTTCTTTCTGTGCGTCGAAAAGCCCTGAATGGGCTTTTCGACTCTCTCACAAGGAGGAAGCTGTCAGAAGCGATCGTATGTTGCTACCGATAGCACCCGATCGTAATGACGCCTGACGCAATCAAGCCGCGGCGGAACGTACCGCATCGGCAATCTGTGCTGCATAGGCATTGACGAGTTGCTCATCCTGCCCTTCTACCATCACCCGAATCAACGGCTCGGTACCCGATGGCCTCAGCAACACGCGACCGCGATCACTCAACTGTGCCTCGACATCCCTGACCGCTTCCTGGATGACCGATGAGCTGTCGAGGTCGATTTTTTCTTCCAGTGGCACATTGACCAGGGTTTGTGGAAAACGCTGCATGCCTTCGCGCAGATCCCGCAATGAGCGCCCGCTGTTGATCATCACATGCAGCACCTGCAATGCCGCCACGATGCCGTCACCGGTGGTGGTTCGATCCAGGCAGATAATATGCCCGGATGACTCACCACCCAGCTGCCAGCCCTCGGTCATCAACCGCTCCATGACATAGCGGTCACCAACCTTGGCACGCTCAAATGGAATATCATGCTGTGCCAGCGACACTTCGAGGCCGAGGTTGCTCATCTGCGTACCGACGACGCCCCCCTGGAACTGCCCTTCTTTCTTGCGTCCATGAGCGATGACATAGAGGATCTCGTCGCCATCGACGATCTCTCCCTTGTTATCGACCATGATCAGACGATCACCATCGCCATCCAGTGCAATGCCCAGATCGGCACCATTGCTGATCACCGCTTCAGCCAGACGCTGCGGTGCTGTTGCGCCACAATCGCGATTGATATTCAGGCCGTCGGGTGCTGCTGCGATGCTGGTTACCTCGGCGCCAAGCTCGCTGAACACATGTGGAGCACTGTGGTAGGTCGCGCCATTGGCACAATCAACAACAATCTTGAGACCGTGCAAAGCATCCGATGATGGAATGGTACGCTTGCAGAATTCGATATAGCGACCGGTGGCATCGTCGATGCGCTCCGCCTTGCCGAGCTTGTCGGAGGAGACGACCTCCATCGGCTTCTCCATCTGCGCCTCGATCTCCTGTTCAACCTCATCGGGCAGCTTCAGACCGCGACCGGAGAAGAACTTGACGCCATTGTCATAATAGGGATTGTGCGAGGCACTGATGACGATACCCGCAGAAGCGCGAAAGGTTCTGGTCAAATAGGCAATCGCCGGGGTTGGCATCGGCCCCACCAGCTTGATATCCACACCGGCCGCCGAAAGGCCTGCCTGTAACGACGATTCGAGCATATAACCCGAGATTCGGGTGTCTTTGCCAATCAGTACCGACCCCTGGTAGTGATTCGCCAGCACCTTGCCAACGGCCCAGCCGAGCTTAAGGATAAAATCCGGCGTCATTGTGGGATCCCCCACCCGTGCGCGAATACCGTCAGTACCAAAGTATTTTCTTGTCATGATTCCCTCATGTGCTGTAATGCTTCAACCAGCCTGATTGCCTGCATGGTCTGTTTGACATCATGGACCCGTAGAATGTTCGCACCACGTTCTAGCGCCAACGCGGCCAGAATCGCACTCGCCGTTGCCCGTTCGGGCACCGGCAAATCGAGCAAGTTCCCAATCATCGACTTACGCGACATGCCCACCAACAGTGGACACCCTAATGCTGAGAACTCATCCAGCCGCGCTAGGATTTCATAGTTGTGTGCGAGCGATTTACCAAAGCCGAATCCTGGGTCCAGCACGATTCGGCGCCTGTCGATTCCGGCCTTGGTGCAGGCATCAAGCCTTGAATCCAGAAAGCGGATAATATCGGCAACCACATCATCATACTGTGGATCAGTCTGCATTGTGCGAGGCAAACCCTGCATGTGCATCAGACAAACCGACACGTTGTTGGCAGCAATCACCTCGACGGCACCCGATTCACGCAACGCAAGCACATCATTGATCATGACCGCGCCGGCATCGATTGCTGCACGCATCACCGCCGGCTTGCTTGTATCGACCGAGACATTGGCGCCAAGCTCATCCACCAGCGACTCGACCACCGGCAACACGCGTTCCAGTTCATCTTCTATCGCAACAGGTTCAGCACCGGGGCGTGTCGACTCGCCACCCACATCGATGATAGCCGCGCCTTCGCGCAGCATCTTCTCCGCTTGGCGCAATGCTGCATCCCGAGCGGAATATCGCCCCCCGTCCGAAAATGAGTCCGGGGTGACATTGAGAATCCCCATTACTTGCGTCGCAGAAAAGTCGATTTCCATCTGTGTTTATCACTACCGTCAAAACAAAAGAGGCTCCACATGATGGGAGCCTCTCCTTAAGCTTGAAGCGTGGCTTCGAGCGACAATCAAGCTAAACCTGCCCGGCAGGATCTCCAATCGCGCCGCCCTTGTCCTTGCCGTCCTTTGTATCGGATGCTTTGGCGTCACCACCCTGGCGGCTTTCCGGAGAGCCGGAATCATCATCGTCGCTGGTCCAGTCGGCTGGCGGCCCTGGCTCACGCCCTTCCATGATGGCGTCGATCTGATCAGCGTCGATGGTTTCGTACTTCATCAGCGCTTCCGCCATCTTGTGCAGCTTATCGATATTCTCTTCGAGAATCTGCTTCGCCCGAGCGTAGTTGGTGTCGATGACGTGGCGTATCTCCTCGTCGATCAGGTGCGTCGTCTCATCCGACATCGCCTTGTGCTGGGTTACCGAGCGGCCGAGGAAAACCTCGCCTTCCTCTTCCGAATAGGTCAATGGCCCGAGTTTCTCCGACAAGCCCCAACGGGTCACCATATTGCGTGCAATATCGGTAGCGCGTTCGATGTCGTTGGAAGCGCCGGTGGTGACGTAGTCCGCACCAAAAATCAGCTCTTCCGCGATGCGGCCACCAAACAGGCTTGAGATCTGACTATTGAGATGGCGCTTGCTATGGCTGTAGCGATCCTCTTCGGGAAGAAACATCGTCACACCCAATGCGCGTCCACGAGGAATAATACTGACCTTATAGACCGGATCATGATCCGGCACCAGGCGGCCAACGATCGCGTGCCCGGCCTCGTGGTAAGCGGTGAGTTTCTTCTCATCCTCTTTCATGACCATGGAACGGCGCTCGGCACCCATCATGATCTTGTCCTTGGCCTTCTCGAAGTCCTCCATATCGACGGTCTTCTTGTTGGCCCGCGCGGCGAAAAGCGCCGCCTCGTTGACGAGGTTGGCCAGGTCGGCACCGGAGAAGCCGGGTGTGCCACGCGCGATCAACGACGGCTTGACGTTGTCGCCCAACGGCACCTTGCGCATGTGAACCTTGAGGATCTGCTCGCGACCAC
The DNA here is from genome assembly GCA_026981985.1 of Gammaproteobacteria bacterium. Lineage (GTDB taxonomy): Bacteria > Pseudomonadota > Gammaproteobacteria > UWMA-0217 > UWMA-0217 > JALSHZ01. The sequence continues at coordinate 35,332 of JALSHZ010000103.1, forward strand.
GCACATCGGGCAATGGCACAACGACTTGTCGATCGAACCGTCCTGGTCGCAGCAACGCCGGATCAAGCACATCGGGGCGGTTGGTGGCAGCGATGACGATGACGCCTTCCTTGCCGTCGAAGCCGTCCATTTCAACCAACAACTGATTGAGTGTCTGTTCACGCTCATCGTGACCACCGCCCAGACCGGCACCACGATGACGACCTACCGCATCGATCTCGTCGATGAAGATGATGCAAGGCGCATGTTTCTTCGCCTGCTCGAACATGTCGCGGACCCGCGAGGCACCGACGCCGACGAACATCTCGACGAAATCAGAACCTGAGATGCTGAAGAACGGCACTTTGGCCTCACCAGCGATTGCTTTTGCAAGCAATGTCTTACCGGTACCGGGTGAACCGACCATCAACACGCCGCGAGGAATCTGACCACCGAGTTTCTGGAACTTGCCGGGGTCGCGCAGGAACTCGACGAGTTCGGAGACTTCTTCCTTGGCTTCTTCACAGCCGGCAACGTCGTTGAAAGAGACCTTGATCTGGTCTTCCCCCATCAACCGCGCCTTGCTCTTGCCGAAGGACATCGCTCCACGACCGCCCCCGCCGCCCTGCATCTGGCGCAGAAAAAAGACCCAGACGCCAATCAACAACAACATCGGGAACCAGCTGATCAGAATATCGAGCAACAGCGAGCGCTGCTGCGGTGGACTGGCCACAATCTCGACGTTATTGGCCAGCAGGTCATTGACCATCTCCGGATCATCCGGCGTATAGGTCGTAAACCGCTCACCATTGACAGTGATGCCCTCTACCTGGCGACCGTCGATATGAACGGTTTTCACCCTGCCCTGTTTCACCTCAGAGATGAACTGGGTATAGGACAACCCGGTCGTTGGCGAAGTCTGGTGGTTGAAGCCGTTGAATACTGACATCAGTACCACCGCGATCACCACCCATAAAATCAGGTTTTTTACCAAATCATTCAAAGCCGAATCCTCAATCAGGCCAATATTCGTACAGCAACCGGGCATGCAACATCAGTTCTCGGAACCGTTGCGCAAGCAGGCATTCACCTCCCGACATACTGTATCCAACCATACTACAGTTTAAATCCACGAGCCAATGCATAGACCTCACGACTTCGAGGACGTGATGCCTTTGGTTTGCGTACCGTCACCGTTGCGAATTTCTGCCGTAGATCCCGGCAATAGTCGTCAAAGCCCTCCCCTTGGAACAGCTTGACGAGAAACCCACCCTGCGGTGCCAACACACGCTCCGCCAAATCCAGCGCCAACTCGGCCAGATACATTGCCCGCGGTAAGTCCACCGCAGCGTTACCACTCATATTGGGGGCCATATCCGAAATCACAAAACCAGCCTTACTCTCACCAAGGGTTTCAAGGATTCGCCCCAACACCGCGTGCTCCGTAAAATCGCCCTGCACGAAGCTCACATCGGGTAGCGGATCCATCGGCAGAATGTCACTGGCAATCACCTTTACAGCACCATCATAGTGACGCGACAGGTACTCGCTCCAGCTCCCGGGCGCGGCACCAAGATCGACAACCTGCATCCCGTGCCTGAACAAATGGTAACGTTCATCCAGCTCCTTGAGCTTGTAGACCGCCCGCCCGCGGTAGCCTTCCTGCTGCGCGCGCTGCACGAATTCATCCGCGAAATGCTCATCCAACCAACGGCGGCTGCTTTTCGTTATCTTTGCCATGAAAAATCCGTACAATGGGACGATGAAGAAAAAACCACTGAGCAACAAGCAGAAGAAACGTCTGAAAGGTCTCGGGCATGCGTTACGCCCCGTCGTCATGATTGCCGATCAAGGTCTCAAGGAGACGGTGATCGGCGCGACCGAAGAGGCGCTCGACACCCACGAGCTGATCAAGGTGAAGGTGCGTGCAGACGACCGTGAAGCAAGAGATGAACTACTGCACGCACTGTGCGAACAAACCGGGGCCGACATGATTTCGCAGATTGGCTTCACCGCACTGCTGTTTCGGCGCAACACGAAGAAACCCGTTATCGAACTTTGAAGCGGGCTGACAAATAACCGCTATCCCCAGATCAACGTCAGATATATTTCACCTCGACGATCTCGTATTCGATGATACCGCTTGGCGCTTGCACCTCGGCAATATCACCCTCTTCCTTGCCGATCAGCGCTCTGGCAATGGGTGATGTAATCGAAATCTTGCCTTGCTCGATATCGGCCTCGTCCTCACCGACGATCTGGTAGGTCACTTCGCGCTCGTCATCCAGCGCCACCAGATCGACCGTCACACCGAATACCACGCGACCACTGTTGTCCAGTTTGGTGACATCGATGATCTGGGCGAAGGAGAGTTTCGACTCAATCTCCTTGATCCGCCCTTCGATAAAGCTCTGTTGCTCGCGAGCAGCGTGATATTCGGCATTCTCTTTCAGATCACCGTGTTCGCGTGCCTCGGCAATGGCGGCGATCACCTTGGGCCGCTCGACCTGCTTGAGCTGCTGCAGTTCAGACTTGAGTTTTTCCGCGCCTTGGACGGTCAGTGGTACCTTGTTCATGTTACTTCCTTATGCAGATCCTGCAGTCGATAGACATTGAGTTCCTTTTCCCGGCGATGACGTATGGCCTCGCAGGTTGCCAGGCCGCCAGAGATCGTCGTGGTACAGACAACCTTGTTTTGTAACGCCTGGCGACGAATGGTGAAGGAATCGGCAATGGACTGGGTTCCCTCAGTGGTATTGACAACGAGATCGATCTCGCCATCGATGATCTTGTCGACGATATGTGGCCGGCCTTCAAACACCTTGTTCACCACCTCGCAATCGATACCCGCCTGCTGAATCGCACGCGCCGTACCGCGGGTCGCTACGACCCGGAAGCCGAGATCAATGAGCTGGCGGGCAACCTCTACCGAACCTTCGCGGTCGGTATCGCGCACGCTGATAAACGCCGTGCCCGATTCGGGCAAAATCGAGCCGGTCGCCAACTGAGACTTGTAGTAAGCCTCGGCAAAGCTACGCCCGACGCCCATGACCTCACCGGTTGATTTCATCTCCGGCCCGAGAATGGGGTCGACATCCTGAAATTTCAAAAACGGGAACACCGCCTCTTTCACCGAAAAATATTCGGGAACGACTGTTTCCGGGATCTTTTGTTCAGCCAGGGTTTTCCCCGCCATGCAGCGTGCCGCAATCTTCGCCACCGGCAGGCCGATCGCCTTGGAAACATAAGGCACGGTGCGTGACGCACGAGGGTTGACCTCCAACACGTAGATATTGTCACCCTGTATCGCGAACTGGGTGTTCATCAATCCGACGACCTTGAGGCCGTGCGCCATCTTGGCGACCTGCTCGCGCAACGCCGCCTGCTGCTCGCTGCTCAACGAAAATGGCGGCAGCGAACAGGCCGAATCACCAGAATGGACGCCCGCCTGCTCGATATGCTGCATGATACCGGCGACAAACACATCCTTGCCATCGCAGACGGCATCCACATCCACTTCAATAGCCTGATCGAGGAAGTGATCGAGCAACACTGGGGCGTCATTCGACACCTGCACCGCCTCGCGCATATAACGCTTCAGATCGCTTTCTTCGTAGACGATCTCCATTGCCCGACCGCCAAGCACATAGGAAGGCCGAACCACCAGCGGATAACCCACTTCGTCCGCACCGGCAATCGCCTCTTCGAGCGAGCGCGCGGTCATGTTCGGCGGCTGGCGCAGGCCGAGTTTTTCGATCAAAGCCTGAAAGCGCTCCCGGTCTTCGGCAAGGTCAATGGAATCGGGGCTGGTGCCGATGATCGGAACGCCCGCCGCTTCCAGATCACGCGCCAGCTTCAGCGGGGTTTGGCCGCCATACTGCACGATCACACCTTTAGGTTTTTCGGCATCGACGATTTCCAGCACGTCTTCCAGCGTCAGCGGCTCGAAATAAAGCCGGTCCGAAGTGTCATAATCGGTCGATACCGTTTCCGGGTTGCAGTTGACCATAATGGTCTCGAAGCCGTCCTCCCGCATCGACAGCGCGGCATGAACACAGCAGTAATCGAATTCAATACCCTGGCCAATCCGGTTGGGGCCACCACCGAGCACCATGATCTTGTCACGATCGGTTGGTTCCGCCTCGCACTCCTCGTCGTAGCTCGAATACATATAAGCGGTATTGGTGGCAAACTCCGCCGCACAGGTATCAACACGCTTGTAAATCGGACGAACTCCCAGCGAATGACGATGCGCGCGAAACGTATGTTCCGAAACGCCCAGCAGTTTGGCCAGCCGGCGATCGGCAAAGCCCTTGCGCTTCATCGTTCTGAGCTGGTCGGCATCGACCATGCCCAAGGCCTGCTGGGCGAAATCCTTTTCGTGCAGGATCAGATCCTCGATCTGCGCCAGAAACCACGGATCGATGCTGGTGGCGTCGAACACCTCCTGCTGAGTCAAGCCGGCACGGAAGGCATCGCCGACATACCAAAGGCGCTCCGGCCCGGTGCCGCTCAAGGCCGCACGAATCTGTTCCAGCGCGCCATCACTATTGAGATCGACCATTTCGTCGAAACCGTCCGAGCCGGTCTCCAGCCCGCGCATGGCTTTTTGTAACGACTCCTGGAAGGTACGCCCCATCGCCATGACTTCGCCGACAGATTTCATTTGCGTGCCCAGCTCGGCCTTGGCCTGGGGGAATTTTTCGAAGGTGAAGCGTGGAATCTTGGTGACGATATAGTCGATCGACGGCTCGAACGACGCCGGCGTGGCGCCGCCGGTGATCTCGTTGCGCAGCTCGTCGAGGGTATAGCCGACGGCCAGTTTTGCCGCCACCTTGGCAATCGGGAAGCCGGTCGCTTTCGATGCCAATGCCGACGAGCGCGACACCCGCGGATTCATCTCGATGACGATCAGACGGCCATCTTGCGGGTTCACCGAAAATTGGACATTCGATCCGCCGGTATCGACGCCGATCTTGCGCAGCACCGCCAACGACGCATCACGCATGATCTGATATTCCTTGTCGGTCAGCGTCTGCGCCGGTGCAATGGTGATCGAATCGCCGGTATGGATGCCCATTGGATCGAGGTTTTCGATCGAGCAGATGATGATGCAGTTATCGTTGCGATCCCGCACCACCTCCATTTCGAATTCCTTCCAGCCGAGCAGCGACTCTTCCAGCAGCACCTCGGTGGTTGGTGACAGGTCGAGACCGCGCTCGACGATATCCATGAACTCGGCCTTGTTGTAGGCAATGCCGCCGCCGCTGCCACCCATGGTGAACGAGGGCCGGATAATGATCGGAAAACCAATCTTGCGCTGCGCTTCCAGCGCCTCATCCATCGAGTGCGCGATCTCGGCGCGGGCGGATTCAAGGCCAATTTCGTCCATCGCCTTGCGGAAGCGCTCTCGATCCTCGGCCATGTCGATAGCATCCGGCGTCGCACCGATCATCTCTACACCGTGTTTTTCCAGCACACCGTGCTTGATCAAATCCATGGCACAGTTGAGCGCCGTCTGCCCACCCATCGTCGGCAAAATGGCATCGGGCCGCTCCTGCTCGATGATCTTTTCCACCGCTTCCCAGACCACCGGCTCGATATAGACCGCATCGGCCATCTCGGGGTCGGTCATGATCGTCGCCGGGTTGGAGTTGACCAGAATGACGCGATAACCCTCCTCGCGGAGAGCCTTGCAGGCCTGAGCGCCGGAGTAGTCGAACTCGCAGGCCTGACCGATGACGATCGGGCCGGCGCCGATGATCAGGATGCTTTTGATATCGTTACGTTTTGGCATGGCTGGTCTCTATGCCCGGTAGGCTTCGATCATGCGGATGAAATCGTCGAAAAGCGGACTGACGTCGTGTGGTCCAGGGCTGGCTTCGGGGTGTCCCTGAAAGCTGAACGCGGGCTTGTCGGTACGGCGTATGCCTTGTAGCGACTGGTCGAACAGCGAACGGTGCGTTGCTTCGAGGTTGACGGGCAACGATGTTTCATCGACAGCGAAACCGTGATTCTGGCTGCTGATCATCACCTTCGATGTAGCCAGATCCTGCACTGGGTGGTTGGCGCCATGATGGCCAAACTTCATCTTGACAGTTTTGGCGCCACTGGCCAGCGCCAACAACTGATGGCCGAGACAGATGCCAAACACTGGCACTGAGCGTTGCAGCACTTCGTCAATCGCTTTGATGGCATAGTCGCAAGGCTCCGGGTCACCGGGACCGTTGGAGAGAAAAACACCGTCCGGATTCATCGCCAGCACCTGGCTCGCTGGCGTCTGCGCCGGCACCACGGTGACGCGGCAGCCCCGATCGACCAGCATACGCAGAATATTTTGCTTGACGCCAAAATCCCAGGCAACGACATGCCAGCGCAGATCACGCGCCGGCTCGGGCAGGCCATCGGCGAGCGTCCAGCTACCCTGATTCCACTCGTAGGCCTCATCGACGGTAACTTGAGATGCAAGATCCATGCCCTTGAGGCCCGGAAATTCGCGCGCCATCGCAATCGCCTTGTCGGCATCGACCGTCTCGCCAGCCATCAGGCAACCGTTCTGTGCGCCTTTTTCGCGCAGAATCCGGGTCAGGCGGCGGGTATCGATATCGGCAATTGCGACAACGTGGTGCCGCTGCAGATAATCCGGCAGGCTCTCTTCGCTACGCCAGTTGCTGACGCGCAACGGCAGGTCACGAATGACCAGCCCGGAAGCATATAGCGCATCAGACTCCGCGTCCTCGGCATTGACGCCGACATTGCCGATGTGCGGATGGGTGAGAGTAACGATCTGTTGGGCGTAGGAGGGGTCAGTGAGAATCTCCTGATAACCCGTCATCGCAGTATTGAAGACCACCTCACCGGTGATCTCGCCGGAGACGCCAATCGAGCGCCCATGAAAAACGCTGCCGTCGGCAAGCGCCAACAATGCGGGTGAATTCAAGCCAACCTCCGGATTTCAGATACACAAACGGGATGGAACAGTCCATCCCGTTGAAATAGTGTAGTCGAACGCTTGCGCGCCCGTTTGTCGGCGAGATTCTACCTAATACCCGTGGCCTTCGCTACGGCTATCACAAATTTTCTACTCGCGCGTTTCAGTCACGAACCCCGAGTACATCCTGCATGTCATAGAGCCCCGGTTGCTGGTCGAGAATCCACATTGCGGAGCGTACCGCGCCTTGGGCAAAGGTCATCCGGCTCGACGCCTTGTGGGTGATCTCCACCCGCTCACCCTCGGCTGCGAACATGACGGTATGTTCGCCGACGATATCGCCGGCGCGGATGGTTTCGAAACCGATGGTCTTGCGGTCACGCGGCCCGGTATGCCCCTCGCGGCCGTAGACCGCACAGTCTTTCAGATCACGCCCCAGCGCGCTGGCCACGACCTCGCCCATCGCCAGCGCGGTGCCGGATGGCGCATCAACCTTGTGACGGTGATGCGCTTCGATCACTTCGATATCGACCTCATCACCGAGCACCCGCGCCGCCATATCCAGCAGGCGCAGGCAAAGATTGACACCGATACTGAAATTGGCCGCCATGACGATGCCGATGTCAGCGGCGGCCTCCGTGATGATTGCTTTTTGCTCGTCGGAAAAACCGGTGGTACCGATCACCATGCTGCAACCATTTCGGCGGCAAAAATCGAGGTGCTCCAGCGTCGCCTCGGGACGGGTAAAATCGATGACCACATCCACCTGCTCCGCCGCATCGAGTGATTCGGTCAGTGGTACCGAGAGATTGTCGATACCAGCCACCTCACCCGCATCCGCACCCAGCAACGTGCTGCCGGGGCGCTCCGTAGCGGCCGTCAGCACTGCGCCGTAGGTTGCATCACAAGCTTGTACCAGGGTCTTGCCCATACGCCCGCCGGCGCCAACTACCGCTATCTTTGCCATTGATCAGTCCTGTTTGAACTTTGCCTTGAGTTCGTCGAAAAAGCCTTTGACGCCATCAAGCCAGCCATGCTCCTGCGGGCTGTGACGTGTGCCACCCGCTTCGAGGCTGGCGGCGAATTCTTCCAGCAGCGCCTTCTGCTCCTTGCTCAAGTTCACTGGTGTTTCAATTCGCACCTTGCAGATCAGATCGCCCACCGGGCCGCCGCGCACTGGCTTCACGCCCTTGCCACGCATGCGGAACAGCTTGCCGGTCTGGGTTTCTGCCGGCACCTTGAGCTTGATGCGACCATCGAGCGTCGGCACCTCCAACTCACCACCGAGCGTCGCGGTGGCAAAACTGATCGGCACCTCGCAGTAGAGATCATCACCATCGCGGGTAAAGAGCTTGTGTTCCTTGACCACGACCTGAACATAGAGATCGCCCGATGGGCCGCCGTTGATGCCCGCTTCGCCCTCTCCACTCAAACGTATCCGGTCACCAGTATCGACACCCGCCGGAATCTTCACCTCGAGCTTCTTGGTCACCCGCACCCGGCCTTCGCCGTGACATTTTGTGCAGGGATCGCGAATCTCCTGTCCCGTGCCCTTGCAGGTCGGGCAGGTCTGCTGCACAGAAAAGAAGCCTTGCTGCATTCGCACCTGACCGACGCCATTACAGGTGGAACAGGTGACCGGCGACGACCCTGGAGCGGCACCACTGCCGCCGCAGCTGTCGCAGGTATCCATGCGCGGAATGTCGATCACTTTCTCGATCCCGAAAACGGCTTCTTCGAGTGTCAACTCAAGATTGTATTGCAGATCGGAACCACGGTAGACGTGCTGACGCCCACCGCCACCACCACCACCGAAGATGTCGCCGAACACATCACCAAAAATATCACTGAAGTTACCCGCGCCACGACCAAAGCCGCCGCCCCCTTGGGAAGGATCGACACCAGCATGCCCAAACTGGTCATAAGCGGCACGCTTCTGCGGGTCACTCAACACCTCATAGGCTTCCTTGACCTCTTTGAACCGGACCTCCGCCTCAGCGTCGTCAGGATTGCGGTCCGGGTGGTATTTCATTGCCATGCGACGATAAGCTTTCTTCAGCTCCGCCTCGCTGGCATTTCTGGTAACACAAAGAACTTCGTAATAATCTGCTTTGGGCATGGCTTTCGACTGGCTCCCTATCCTGCTTCCGGCAATCCCCCAGATTCCAGGGCATCACCGAAACAACCGCTCAGGATAATGCAAAAAGGCGCTCCCCAACGGGACCGCCTGACAACACACAAAAAAAGCGGGACAGGAATCACCCTGCCCCGCTCTCGTACACTTACTTCTTATCGTCGACTTCTTCGAACTCGGCGTCGACCACATCGTCGTCTGCCGCTGCCGAACCACCGCTCTGGTCAGCCGCTGCTTCTGCGCCGGCGCCTGCTTGGGCGCCTTGATCGGCATAGGCCTTTTCCGCCAGTTTGCCGGAAGCTTCCGCAAGCTTTTGCGTCTTGGCTTCGATGTCGTCCTTGTCGTCGCCTTTGACCGCTTCCTTCAACGCTTCGAGCGCCGATTCGATGGCGGACTTCTCGCCGGCATCCACCTTGTCACCCAAATCCTTCAGCGACTTTTCGGTGGCATGAATCAGCGAGTCAGCCGTGTTGCGCGCCGTGACCAGTTCGTGGAACTTCTTGTCTTCCTCGGCATGCGCTTCGGCATCCTTGACCATCTTTTCGATCTCTTCCTCGGACAGGCCGCTCGACGCCTTGATCACGATCGACTGCTCCTTGCCGGTCGCCTTGTCCTTCGCCGACACATGCATGATGCCGTTGGCGTCGATATCGAAGGTCACCTCGATCTGCGGCACGCCGCGCGGTGCTGGCGGAATATCGGTCAGATCGAAACGACCCAGCGACTTGTTCGCCGACGCCTGCTCACGCTCACCCTGGAGAATGTGCAGCGTCACCGCGGTCTGGTTGTCATCGGCCGTCGAGAAGATCTGCGTTGCCTTGGTCGGGATCGTAGTGTTCTTCTCAATCAGCTTGGTCATGACACCACCCATGGTCTCCAGACCCAGGCTCAAAGGTGTTACGTCGAGCAGCAGCACGTCCTTGACATCACCACCGAGTACACCGCCCTGGATTGCGGCACCCACGGCAACCGCCTCGTCAGGATTGACATCCTTGCGCGGCTCCTTGCCAAAGAATTCCTTCACGGCTTCCTGCACTGCTGGCATCCGCGTCTGACCACCCACCAGGATGACCTCATCGATCTCCGAAGCCGACACACCCGCGTCTTTGAGCGCAATCTTGCAGGGCTCAATGGTGCGTTTGACCAGGTCCTCGACCAGCGACTCGAACTTGGCGCGGCTCACCTTCATGTTGAGGTGCTTCGGCCCGCTCTGGTCGGCGGTGATATACGGCAGGTTCACATCGGTCTGCTGGGTTGATGACAGCTCGATCTTGGCCTTCTCGGCCGCCTCTTTCAGGCGTTGCAGCGCCAGCGGATCGTTGTGCAAATCCATGCCGGTGTCTTTCTTGAACTCATCCGCCAGATAGTCGATCAGGCGCATGTCGAAGTCCTCACCACCGAGGAAGGTATCACCGTTGGTCGACAACACCTCGAACTGATGCTCGCCGTCGATCTCGGCGATTTCGATGATCGAGATATCGAAGGTGCCACCACCGAGGTCATAGACCGCGACCTTGGCATCGCCACTCTTCTTGTCCATGCCATAAGCCAGCGCAGCTGCCGTCGGCTCGTTGATGATGCGCTTGACATCCAGACCGGCGATCTTGCCTGCATCTTTGGTTGCCTGGCGCTGTGAATCGTTGAAGTAGGCCGGAACGGTGATAACCGCTTCGGTGACTTCCTCGCCGAGATAATCTTCAGCGGTTTTCTTCATCTTCTGCAAGATACGCGCGGAAATCTCCTGCGGCGCCATCTTCTTGCCGTTGACCTCAACCCAGGCGTCGCCATTGTCCGCCTTGACGATCTTGTACGGCACCAGCTCGATGTCCTTTTGCACCGCTTCCTCGTCGAACTTGCGCCCGATCAGGCGCTTGACCGCATAAACCGTATTGTGCGGATTGGTGACTGCCTGACGCTTGGCCGGCTGACCAACCAGGACTTCACCATCGTCGGCAAAAGCCACGACCGAAGGCGTCGTGCGATCGCCTTCCGCATTTTCGATAACCTTGGGCTTATCCCCCTCCATCACTGCCACGCAGGAATTGGTGGTTCCCAGGTCGATACCAATAATCTTTCCCATCTGTAAACTCCGTATGCTCTTGTATTTTGTTGGTTAGGGATATGGGGGCGTTGATAGTCAGTTCAAGCCCCGGAGCAAAAAAACCGTCAGATCAAACCCCATCTTGCCCCTGATGCCGATATCTCGCGGCTTAGCCTTCCTTCGATACCATGACCATCGCCGGGCGCACCAGACGATCGTTCAGCAGGTATCCTTTCTGCATGACCGCGGTGACGGTATTTGGCGGCACCTCAGTGCTGGGCTGCATCGACATGGCCTGATGCAGCTGCGGGTCGAAGGCCTCCCCGGTAGGATCAACCGGCTCGACGCCGTGCTTTTTCAACGCATCGAGGAACATCTTCAGCGTCAACTCGATGCCTTCGCGAATCTTGTCGGCATCGGCATTCTCCGCCGCCGCAACCAGCCCCATCTCAAGGCTGTCAACCACCGGCAGCAAATCGCCCACGAATTTCTCCAGCGCGTACTTGTGCGCATTCTGCACATCACGTTCCGCCCGTTTGCGGGTGTTGTCCTGCTCAGCCTGAGCGCGGAGCACACGCTGCCAGTATTCGTCGACTTTGGCCTGTGCCTCAGTGAGTTCCTCTTTCAGGCGGCTGAGTTCGGCCTCCGGATCCGGCGTCTCCTGAGTCGCATCAGGACCATCCTCCATTCCATCCGGCACAGGCTGTTCAACCGTATCCTCCAGATTCTGTTTTTCGCGCATGAATCACTCCGTCTGTTCAAATTGGCGCCGAAAGCCAACCCCGGCAACGAGGCCATGTATATAGGGCTTTCGAACAAAAAACGACAAAAATCCCGGATCGCGAGGATACAGGATTCCCTCAGCAATGGCCTGCCGCAAGGGAGCCATTACCGGAAACTTCGGGGACGATGGGGGTAATCAGCGGGAATTCAAGGCGGCACTCAACAATCGCGAGGTCACATCGACGACCGGGATAATGCGATCATAGGCCATGCGCGTCGGCCCAATGACGCCAAGCACACCAACCACCTTGCCATCCACAGAATACGGTGCCGACACGACACTGCAACTATCCAGCTCATCATAACCGGCTTCCTGCCCAATAAATATCTGCACACCGTCGGCCAGCGTGCAACGATCGAGAATATGCAGAATATCCCGCTTGGCATTGAAAATCTCGAACAAAGCGCGCAACCGCTCAACATCGGACAGCTCCTCGTACTCCATCAAACGGGTCTGCCCCGCCATGACGAAATCGCCGCCATCCTCGTCATCCGGATTGAATGCCTGCTCGCCCAGCTCGATGGCTGACTCCATCAACGAATTCATATCTTCGCGCAGTGTCTGAAGCTCCTCGACCAACTGCGCCCTTGCACGCATCACATCCATGCCGGCATAGCGCTCAGTCAGATAGTTGGATGCCTGCTCCAGCTCCGAACGGCTGTATTCCCGATCCAGCATCAAGACGCGGTTCTCAACCTCACCATGCTTGAGCACCATCACCGCCAACACCCGCTTTTCGCCGAGCTTGACGAACTCGATCTGCTCCAGCGTGGCAGCCTCCTTACGCGGCAGCGTCACGATACCGGCCAGGCGCGTGATGCTCGACAGCAGCCCCGATGCCGACTCAGCCAGCGCGTGCGAATCGGGAGCAGCTTCCAGTTCTGCCTGAAACTGTTGCACAATGCTGTTCGTCAATGGTTGCGTCTGCAACATCGAATCGACGAACAAACGATACGCCGCAGCGGTAGGAATGCGCCCAGCCGAGGTATGTGGCGAGACCAGCAGCCCCATTTCCTCCAGATCCGCCATCACATTGCGCACCGTCGCCGCGCTGACCTTCAGGCCCGACACCTTCGCCAAGGTGCGCGATCCAACCGGCTGACCATCGGCAATATGCGTCTCGATCAACGACTTGAGCAGTATTTGTTCGCGTTCTGATAGCATCTTTTGATTACAGCCTGATTTATCGACGATTACAACCACAGCATCACAAATCTGCCTGACGGCATGACCGACTCAAGTTTCGGTATTCCGCGTTGCAAGTCGGCAACCACCCACTTGCGGAGGGTGTCGTAAAAGCCCATCCGGGGCTTTGCGACACACGGAAAGGAAAAAGTGCGATTTTTCCTTTCCTCACAGATTCAGCAACTTAGTCGTTGCTGAATCTGGCGGCACTTCCTTGTGCCGCGAGAGGGTGTCGTTTTGCGACACCCTCGCGCGAAAGGAGGAAGCCGTCAAAATCGATTGCAGTGCGCTACCAACAGCAGCAGTGACATTCGAATCATCAATATTGGGGGTAACTACTCAGCGCAACGCCAGTAACTGAGCAGTTACTATTGGGATTGAATCATACGTCATCAATCCCCACTGGCAGGAAACGAAACTGCATGATAGCTTCCCCTGCATGACAGCTTTTCGCCACATCGGCATTATCATCAAACAGCAGGACGAGCGCCTGAAAAGCACGCTCGATACCTTGCTCGCGCAACTACAGGCGATGGATGTCGAACTCTATCTCGACGAAACCCTGCAGCATGCCGGTTTTCCGCTCAGCGAGCTTGTCAGCCGCGCAGAAATCGCCAGCCATTGCGATCTCTGCATCGTCGTTGGCGGCGATGGCACCCTGCTTGGCGCCGCACGCTCACTCGCGGCCGCCAATGTGCCTTTGCTCGGCGTCAATATCGGCCGCTTGGGCTTTCTCGTCGATGTGTCGCCCGACGAACTCGGAACGCAACTCGAAGCCATTTTCGGCGGCGACTTCCAGACAGAAAAACGCTGCATGCTGCGCGCCCGGATTCTCCGCAACGATGAATGCCTGATCAGCGAACACGCGCTCAATGACGTCGTCCTGCATGTGCGCGACGCCATTCGCATGATCGAATTCGAAACCCGCATCGACGACCGGCTGGTCAATATGCAGCGCGCCGATGGCATCGTCGTTAGCACGCCAACCGGCTCCACCGCCTACGCGCTGTCGGGTGGCGGCCCGATCCTGCACCCCGAAATCGACGCCCTGACCATGGTGCCGATCTGCCCGCACACCCTCAGCAGCCGCCCCATCGTCATCAGCGGCAACAGCAACATCAGCATTCTGCTGCACCGCCACAACCACTCCTCGGCCCGCATCGCCTTCGATGGCCAGAACATGATCAATGTCGAACCCGGTGACGAACTGCTGATCGACCGCTCGGTCAACTCACTGCAACTGATTCATCCCAGCAGCTACGACTACTACGCCATTTTGCGCCAAAAGCTGAACTGGAGCGCCCAGCCCTGATTATCCCTTATCGAACAGACACACCATGCTGACTCACATCGCCATTCGGGATTTCGCCATTATCGAAAGACTGGAACTGGATCTCGCCGACGGCATGACCGCCATCACCGGCGAGACCGGCGCCGGCAAATCGATCATGCTCGACGCCATCGGCCTGGTGCTTGGCGATCGCGCCGATGCCTCGATGGTGCGCCATGGCGCCCGCCGCGCCGACATCAGCGTGACGCTGGACGTCACGCTGCCGGAGGTACGCGCCTGGCTGGAAGAGAACGACCTCGACGCCGATGACGAATGCGTCCTGCGTCGCGTCATTACCGCCGAAGGACGCTCGCGCGGCTACATCAACGGCAGCAGCACCACCGTCGCAAACCTCAAGGAACTGGGTGAAAAACTGGTCAACATCCACGGCCAGCATGCCCACCAATCCCTGCTCAAACCCGCCGACCAACGTCAGCTGCTCGACGCCCACGGCAAGCATGAGGCACTGCTGCAGCAGGTCACAGATGCCTGGTCGGACTGGCACACACTACGGCAACGGCTCGACGCCCTGCAGGACTCACAGCATGCCCGTCAGTCCCGCCTCGATCTGCTGTCGTTTCAATTCAACGAGCTACAGCAACTCGACCTCAAGCCCGGCGAATTTCAGACGCTGGAAGAAGAACTCAACCGCCTCACCCACGCCGACCAACTCAAGCACTACGCGCTCGGTGGCTTCGAAGCGCTCTATGAATCTGACAGCGGTTCCGCCTATGCCATCCTCACTGCTGTGCTGGACGACATCAACCGCGCCAGGGAAATCGACCCCGCCTTCAATGAGGCCGCCGAACTGCTCGACAGCGCAATGATCCAGGTCGAAGAAGCCGCCCACTCACTACGCAACCAGGCCGACCATATCGACGCCGACCCCCAGCGACTCGCCGACGTCGAGGCACGTTTCAACCGCACTCAGGAGCTGGCTCGAAAACACCGTATCCTTCCCGAAGAACTGGCCGAACTGGCCGCCTCGATGGAACAGGAAATCGCCGAACTCTCCGACCCCGGGCAATCGGTCGAAGCACTGGAACAGGAACACGTCAAAGCCGAGAAAGCCTACGACACGGCAGCAGAACAACTCGGTAAAGCACGCCGAAAAGCCGCGCGAGCGCTGGAAAAAACCATCACCGCCGCGATGCAGGAACTCGGCATGGAAGGCGGACGCTTCGGCATCGACATCAACACCAGAGCCGAGGACGAACGCAACCGCCACGGCCGGGAAGACATCCGCTTCATGGTATCAGCCAACCCCGGCCAACCCCTCAAGCCACTGGCCACCGTCGCCTCCGGCGGCGAACTCTCGCGCATCAGCCTCGCCATCCAGCTCGCCGCCACCACCCAGCAACAACTCCCCACCCTCATCTTCGACGAAGTCGACAGCGGCATCGGCGGCGCCGTCGCCGAAGTCGTCGGCCGGCAGCTGCGCGAACTCGGCCAGCGTTGCCAACTCTTCTGCGTCACCCACCTGCCCCAGGTTGCCGCCTGCGCCCACCACCACCTGCAAGTCAAAAAAATCAAATCCAAAAACAGCACCGAAACACGCCTGCAACCGCTGAACGAACAACAACGCAGCGAAGAAATCGCCCGCATGCTCGGCGGCAAACGCATCACCAAACAATCACTCGCCCACGCCAGGGAAATGCTCGCAGCAGGTCAGCAGTAGCATTCAAGCCGTTGGTCACTGCGCCAGTACCCGAAACTGGAGATGCACAACCCCACTACTGACGACATAGCGCTTGTTTGGGTCCAACAATCAATCACGCGTTCACGGCGAACTCACGCTACCCCGATACAACAGCCCAACTTTCCACCCGCCAATACCCGGTTATCCGCAGGCAGCTGTCGGGCGTGATCTTCTGTGCCAAGTGGCGTCATTCCCCGTATGGACGCCGGAATCCAGTGCCAGGGAGGGCAAGTACGACAGTGGTTCACATCCCTGTGGCTGGATCCCCGCGTCCTGCAAGGATGACGGGCTGGTGGACTCCAAAGGCTTCGGCCTGCTGCTGGTGCGCAGGGTTTGAGGCCAGATTGCAGTCGTTGTCCAGACTTCTGGCATACCCTTTTGTTTTTACATGGGTTTGATGGAAACGTGAATTAGCCGTGATTGCGCGTTAGTCGCAATCGTTTTTTCGCTCTTCCATATACTTCAGCTCGGCCTCATGGAGCCTGGCCTGCTCGGATGCCCGATAGCCAGCCCGCATACGAGAACGCACGTGCTTCAAGTTTCTTTTTGCATTCTCACAACGCCGCTGGCGGAGCACGTTTGTACTGTCTGAGACCACAGCGCCTCTAACGGCCCGGTCGTTGCGATAAAGACGTTGCTCTGCCGGCCTGCTAATAGAGGGCTGCGCGCGCTGCACCTTCACAACGTTCGGTTTGATATCGATCCGCTCAACTGAGGAGTCATCATTCACTACGCTGCGGCGATCGGAGAAATGCACCTGACCCTGCGCATCAACCCAGCGGAATACATCAGCAAATACCGGGGCTGTCGTACTCCCCACAATCAATAAAAACAGCAATGCCCGCGCCAACATAGCGAACTCTCCTATAACAGCTATGCCGATTATATGGATTTCGCCGTGGCTTTGCTCGATTGAATCCCGCATGAAGATGCTGAAACCGATCCAGGACGATTACCTCGGCCTGCTTGGGGTCGGCGGGAAGTTCCCGGGACAGTCGTGTTTGAATCAGGCGTATCCGGTCCAGCTCATACTGCTGGAGATCCATTTGCGGTGAAATGGCTGCCGTATTCGCCGCTATCGGGTGCCCGCGCAGAGGGTTGGGGCGCTTCCAAGTAACTTCCCACCAAACCTGTCGCATGGCAACCACGCCCCCCCCTTTGCCCGCCCGAGCATCGCAGGCCCAGTCGGGATCAGCCCGAAGGGGCAGGCCATGGATGGCCTGCGTCGGCCGTCACGAAGGGACGTGTCGGCCGACCCCCGGCTGGGCCGAGAAGCGCAGGAAGCGGCTTTGGCATCCTGCGTCGCTCTAGCTCCTCCATCCCTGGAGTCGACAGCGGGGAATCGGGGCGGCATTGATGTACATGGATGTACTGAATGCTGCGATTGCAG
>JALSHZ010000104.1 GCA_026981985.1 Gammaproteobacteria bacterium
AGGGAGGTAACGTTCCCAACTTACGTTTCGGAGTTCATCCGGGTGGAATATTGAGATCATTGGCAAGAACATCGCCACCTGACAGCTTCCCCCTTTGTCAAAGGGGGATTGAGGGGGATTTATACCACCCCACCAAACCAAAACTCCGCAGCACCAATCCCTCCAAACCTCCCTTTGCGAAAGGGAGGCTTTTGGTGGCTCCTCCGCGGCGGAGCTACATTCCAGCTTTCCTCCTTCCCGAGGGTGTCGCAAAAGCCCATCCGGGGCTTTGCGACACACGGAAAGGAAAAAGTGCGATTTTTCCTTTCCTTACAGATTCAACAGCTTAGTCGTTGTTGAATCTGGCGGCACTTCCGTGTGCCGCGCGAGGGTGTCGTTTTACGACCCCTCTTCCCCGGGGGGTAACTGGCTAACGTGAAAATCTGAACTCCCGAACTTGAATTCCCAACAACAAAATCCCTTGCCCGCCCCCTCCGCAGCGCCGAAAAACTGTCACCCCATTCCCCATTGATCACACGCCAGTCAATATAACGTCACCTCCCGACACCGACCTCTCAACCCACCGCCAGCCCAGCCCATTTTCACGACAAACTGCCTAAAGCAACATGGCATGGTGATTGCATACTTAGTAACACATTTACCTAAAACACCGCTTCATTAATGAATCGGGTTAAATCCAATAACTGCAAGGAAAGAGCAAATGAAAAAAATGCTGATGATCGGTGGCGGCGCAATCGCCCTGATTGGTGTGTCCGTAGGCCTGTCACTGTTCCTGACCGGCGGTATGAGCAAGCAGGCAGAGGCGACTGCACAAGTCGCGCCAGCCCCTGAAAACCCGTACAAGAAGGCGCAATATATCAAGATGAAGCCATTTATCATTACCTTGGCTACCCGTTCGCGCCCGAACATGCTGCAGATCGACATGTCCGCCTCGACGACTGATAGTGACGCCGTGGCTGCATTCGAACAGCACATGCCCGTCATTCGCAACAACCTGCTGATGCTACTCAATGCCCAGGACGTCAAGGCGTTGCAAACCAACGAGGGCAAGGAAATACTGCGTGAGAAGGCACTGGAGACGGTGCAAGAGATCATGAATGAACGCTACGGCTCGGAAGGTATCGACGAAATCTTCTTCACCAAGTTTGTCATGCAGTAAACACCGGCCATGAGGTATCGGCAACGGCAGGCCGATACCTCTAACTGCCTGAAACCGATTACAACGACGCATACGCTTCATCAAGGACAGGGATCATGTCTGAATCAGAAAAAGACGACAATCAGGACGTTAAAGCAGAAGCGGAAGAAAAAGAACAAACAGCTGACATTAACGATACGGTACAAGCGGAGACTGCCGCAGGGTCAGAGGCTGAGGGGCAGGACAACCTGGCATCTGAGGACACAGTTGTTCCCGCTGCCGGCGATGCTGTCGACGAACTCATTAGCCAAGATGAAATGGAGACCCTCCTGAAAGGGGTTTCCGAAGGTGATCTTGCCGTCGAAACAATGGACGATCGTGAGCCCGGCCAGGCAATAAAATATGATTTTGCGCATCCGGCCCACAAGCTGAATGCACGCCTGCCCGTGATGGCAGTGATCAATGATCGCATCGCGTCAGACCTCTCCCCCAACCTTTCCCTGCTGCTGCACCAGCCGGTCGAAGTCGTCGTTGATGATTTTACCGCCTACAAATTCCAGGAATATACCCATAGCTTGCCAGCGTCGGTCAGCATCAGCCGTGTCAAGCTACGCCCCCTGCCTGCCTCTTCCATCATCGCCATGGAGGGCGGGCTGGTATTTACACTGGTCGATTGTTTTTTTGGTGGCAGTGGACACCAATCGAAGAAAACCCTGCGCCGTACCTTTACGCCAACCGAACAACGCATTATCGAACGTGTTCTGGAAGTCACACTGCAAACGATTCGGGATGCCTGGCAGCCAACCTTTCCGCTAGAGCCTGAATACGTTCGCAGTGAACTCAGCACCGAGATCACCAGCCCCGCCAACCCGGCCGAAGTCATGCTGGTGACGAAATTCAAGATCGAGCTGGCCCACGGTAAAGGGGAGCTTCATCTGGCTATCCCATACGCCTCGATTGAACCGGCCCGCGCAGCACTTACCGCAGCACTGGATAAACCCGAGGAACGTGATGCCGACTGGGCACAACATTTCGCAGAGATGGTCATCGACGCGCCAGTGGAGCTGCAAGGTGTCATTGCCGAGACCGAGCTTTCACTGGGTGAACTGCTGAGCCTGAAGGAGGGAGATTTCATTCCTTTGGGCAAAGGCAACCGGGCCAGATTTCTTGCGGAAAACATCCCGCTGTTCGAGGCCACCATTGGCGCCGCCAACGGCATGATATCGGCAAAAGTCGTCGATTCGGACAATCGCTATCAACAGTAGAGAAAACATCATGAATGACAACAATACCGCAACACAAAACGTCGCCAGCGACAGCTCAGCCGGACAATTCGCCGACGGTTTTGGTGAGAACAAGGAAGGTCACAACATCGATATCGTGCTCGATATCCCGGTGACCCTATCGATGGAACTTGGCCGCACCCGGATGAGTATCCGCGACTTACTGCAACTCAAGAGCGGGTCGGTCGTCGAATTGCAAAAAATGGCTGACGAGCCGCTGGACATACTCGTCAACGGCACCCTGGTAGCCAAAGGTGAAGCGGTCGTGGTCGATGATCGTTTTGGTGTCCGTCTGACCGATGTCATCAGCCCGATGGAACGGGTCAAGAAACTGCGTTAACAATATGCCCTATTCCATTCTCACTATTCTACTCATTGTAGCACTGCCCACGCTTGGCTTCGCGGCGGAAACCTCACCCCTGGCGGGTGGCGAAATATTCGACGCAAGCTATCTAATCAAGCTGGGTGCTGGGCTGGCATTGGTGATTGCTTTGTTCATTGGCATGGCCTGGTTCATGCGCAATATGGGAATTGGCACCGTTTCCAAAGACGGCATGGAGCGCTTAAAGGTAGCGGCAACACTCTCCGTCGGCAACCGCGAGCGTATCGTGCTGTTGGATGTCGGCGGCGATCAGGTGTTGATCGGTGTGACACAGGAACGAATTGAAACCCTGCATACCATTCCTGCCACCAAGCGACAAACCGACGCTGATTTTCAGGCGGCATTCCGGCAAAGCCTCGATAATAGTGACACGGAAGCACAAACAAGATGAAGCTGGCCAGCATAAGCAAATGGACGGTTGCACTCACACTCCTGCTGCCCGCAGGTCAACTGCTGGCAGCACCCGGGCTACCTGCAATCAATGTGCAACCCGGACCCGAGGGAGAAACCTACTCGTTGACACTCCAGGCGCTGGGGCTGATGACCGGACTGGCCCTGCTGCCGTCGGCGCTGATGATGATGACAGCATTTACACGCATCGTTATCTCTCTGGCGATTCTCCGCATGGCGCTGGGTACGCAGCAGACACCTTCCAACCAGATTTTGTTGGGCCTGGCGTTATTTCTGACGCTGTTCGTGATGCAGCCCGTTTTCAGCAAAGTATATGACGACGCCATTGCACCCTATATGGACGAGAAGATAACCGCGACACAGGCGCTCGAAAAAGGCAAAAAGCCATTGATGGACTTTATGCTGAACCAGACACGGGAAACCGATCTGGCGCTGTTTCTGAACCTGTCGGGCACCGACCAGCTCGACTCCCCTGATCAGGTTCCCTTCTCGGTTCTGGTGCCTTCATTCATTACCAGCGAACTGAAAACGGCATTCCAGATCGGGTTTTTGCTGTTCATTCCTTTTCTGATTATCGATCTGGTCGTCGCCAGTGTATTGATGTCGATGGGAATGATGATGTTGTCGCCAATGATGATTTCCTTGCCTTTTAAGTTAATGCTGTTTGTACTCGTCGATGGCTGGTCCCTGATACTCGGCACGCTGGCCGGTAGCTTTTATACCGTATGACCAGCACGCTTACTCACTATTGATGCAATCGGTGAGCAGCTGGTCGACGCTCACCCCACCGGCCTACAAGGCATTTGGCCGCGACGAAAACCCAGGCAGATTGAGCAAAGGCTAGCGGCGTGCCCAACAAACGCTGCTGAAGTTCGATTGAGACAATGCACAAGGATGTGACGACATGACACCGGAAACCGTAATGCAGATTGGCCAGGATGCACTCATGATTACTGTCATGCTATGTGCCCCAATGCTTGGCGCGGCGCTGGCGATTGGTCTGCTCGTCGGCATGTTTCAGGCAGCCACGTCGATCAATGAAATGACCCTGAGCTTTATCCCGAAACTTCTGGTGCTGGTGGTCGTCATTTTCGCCACCGGGCACTGGATGCTGGGTACACTGATCACTTATACGCACCGCCTCTTCAGTGAGATTCCCCAGGTCATCGGATGACACCGCTTGTACTGACAACAGCGGAGCTGACGAGCTGGGTGGGCAGTTTTTTCTGGCCGCTGATTCGAATATCCGCTATTTTTATTCTCACCCCCGTCATCGGCGCCCGCTTCGTCCCGATGCGGATACGCATGGCCACCGCATTCATCATCACGTTGGTGATCCTGCCGACACTTTCCCCTGCCCCCGCAGTCGAGCCCTGGTCGGCAGACGGCGTTTTGATTACCGCCCAACAGATCTTGATCGGCATCGGCCTTGGACTGCTACTGCAATTCATCTTTGGTGCCGTCACGCTGGCGGGCATGACCATCTCGACCAGCATGGGTCTGGCCATGGCAACCATGACCGACCCACAAAATGGTACATCAGTACCCGTGGTTGGCCAGTTCCTTGGGACGCTGGCCAGCCTGCTCTTTTTGGTTTTCGATGGCCACCTGGCATTGATCCAGCTGATCAGCGTGAGTTTCTCTTACATGCCAATCGGAATTTCCGGTCCGGGTCCCGAGGGTTTCCGACTGATCATCGAGGCGTCGAGTGTCATTTTCCTCGCCGCAATTTCCCTCGCCCTACCCGCGATGATGACCTTGCTGAGCATCAATATTTTGCTCGGCGTCATGACCCGGGTATCACCACAAATGAATATCTTCTCTGTCGGCCTGCCGCTGACACTGTTTGCCGGCCTGATCATTCTGGTCGTGACCCTACCGGTACTGGCACCGACCTTTGAACGCCTGATGAACGAAGCCTTCATTGGCATGCGCAACTATGTGGGGGCACCCTGATGGCAGAACAGGACAGCGGCCAGGATCGCACTGAAAAGCCAACGCCGAAGAAAATCGCGGATGCCAGAAAAAAAGGCCAGATTGCCCGTTCCAGAGAACTCAACACGACGCTGATGTTGATTATTGCAGCGATCAGTTTCTTCATGGTCGGCGGCTATCTTGGCGACGAGCTGAGGTTGTTGATGGTGGCTGATCTGACGATCGAGCGCGACATGCTGCTGGAAAGCAACCACCTTATCGAGGCGCTCAAGCTAAATAGCTGGCAGGCGCTAGTTTTTATCGCCCCCTTTCTGCTAATCACCCTGGTATCAGCCTTTATTGGCCCACTGGTGATGGGCGGCTGGAACTTTACCATGTCGGCTGCCAAGCCAAAATTCAACAAGCTCAGCCCGATTGCTGGATTCAAGCGCATGTTTGGCACCCATGCACTGATCGAGCTGGTGAAATCCATCGCCAAGGTTGGACTGATTGGCGCCGTTGGCGCACTGCTATTGTGGGGGCTTTCGGACGAATTCTTTGCGCTCAGTGCCGAACCCGTCAACCAGGGAATCATCCACGGGGGCAAGATGATGCTCTGGGTATTTCTGGCATTCAGCACGATATTGCTTCTGGTTGCTGCGATCGACGTGCCGTATCAGCTTTGGTCGCATCATAAAAAATTGCGCATGACCCGGCAGGAACTCAAGGATGAATTCAAACAGACCGACGGCAACCCGGAACTGAAGGCCAAGGTCAAGGCCATGCAGCGCGAGATGGCGCAGCGCCGCATGCTGGATGACGTGCCAACAGCCAACGTGGTACTGATCAACCCGACACATTTTTCCGTGGCGATCCGCTATCGTGATGGTGACGACGACTCCCCTATTGTGGTCGCCAAGGGCACAGATGAACTCGCATTTCGTATTCGCGAAGTTGCCGAGAAAAGCAATGTGCCGCTATTTTCTGCGCCGCCGCTGACACGTGCACTCTATTACTCGACCGAAATCGGGCAGCATATTCCCACCGGCCTGTTTATTGCCGTCGCAAAAGTACTGGCCTAC
This sequence comes from Gammaproteobacteria bacterium, assembly GCA_026981985.1. Taxonomy (GTDB): domain Bacteria; phylum Pseudomonadota; class Gammaproteobacteria; order UWMA-0217; family UWMA-0217; genus JALSHZ01. The sequence continues at coordinate 6,211 of JALSHZ010000104.1, forward strand.
GTTTACCGCATCAACGACCAGCTTGGCACAGCCACAAGAAATATTCACGAACCGGACGATCTGGAGATTCCCGAGGAATTCCGCGATCTCGACCGGAAAAACACCAAATTTGAACGCTGATGACTACTGCAATGAGCAAAAAATCCACCTTGACAATCGTCCGTAGCGGCTTGTCGGCTCCAATTCTGGTCGTGATGGTGTTGGCAATGATGACCATGCCGATGCCGCCACTGCTGCTGGACCTATTCTTTACCTTCAATATTGCCTTGGCACTGGTGGTGCTGATGGCCGCAATCTACGCCATGCGGCCGCTGGATTTCTCGGCCTTCCCGACGATTCTGTTGGTGGCAACGCTGTTACGGCTGGCGCTCAACATCGCTTCGACACGGATCGTGCTGCTCGAAGGTCATAGCGGTACGGCTGCTGCTGGCGACGTCATCGAGGCGTTCGGCAGTTTCGTTGTCGGTGGCAACTATGCCGTCGGGCTGGTGGTATTTGCCATTCTGGTGATCATCAACTTTGTGGTTGTGACCAAGGGTGCAGGGCGCGTCTCAGAAGTCACCGCCCGATTTACCCTCGATGCAATGCCCGGCAAGCAAATGGCGGTGGATGCCGACCTCAATGCCGGTGTACTGACGCAGGAACAAGCCAAGATTCGACGCGAGGAAATCACGCGCGAAGCCGATTTCTATGGTGCCATGGATGGTGCCAGCAAATTTGTACGTGGCGATGCAATTGCCGGCATTCTTATTCTATTCATCAATATCATTGGCGGCCTGGCCATCGGCATGGGTCAGCACGGGCTCCCCTTCGGCACAGCGGTCGAAAACTATACCCTGCTGGCTATCGGCGATGGGCTCGTCGCGCAGATTCCATCACTGCTGCTATCCACCGCAACCGCGATCATTGTCACACGGGTATCCGATTCCCAGGACATGGGCGACCAGATGATGTCGCAGATGTTTAATGATCCCCGTGGACTGTGGGTCACCGCTGGCATTCTTGGTTTGCTCGGGATTATTCCCGGCATGCCGAATCTTGTATTTTTGACACTTGCAGGTGCCGCCGCGTTCGCTGCCATCTACATGAAACGGGAAAATACATCGACAGCGGCAGAAGAACCGCAACAAGAAGATGAGGTACGCCCAGCCAGTGGCGAACAGGAGCTCAGTTGGGACGATGTAAAACCAGTCGATACCATCGGCCTGGAAGTCGGTTACAAACTCATCCCGCTAGTGGACAAAGACCAGGATGGCAGCGTACTCAGCCGTATCAAGGGCGTGCGGCGCAAGCTGTCGGAAACACTTGGCTTTCTGATCCCCTCGGTGCATATCAAGGACAACCTCGACCTGGAACCGGGCGAATACCAGATCACCCTGCTCGGAGTGCCGGAAGGGCGCGGCAGCATCCACCCGGAGAAGGAGCTCGCGATCAATCCCGGGAGCGCCCAGCCTGGGCTACAGGGTATCGCGGTAACCGACCCGGCCTTTGGTATGGAAGCAGTCTGGATCGATCCTTCACGCCGCGACCACGCACAAGTGCTCGGCTATACCGTGGTCGATGCCAGCACGGTGATCGCCACCCACATGAATAAACTGCTGCTGGAACACGCGGGCGATCTGCTTGGCCATGAAGAAACCCGTCAGTTGCTCGATAAATTGGCGAAGCGTGAACCCAAACTGGTCGAGGATCTGACACCGAAGGCACTACCCCTGTCCACCATCGTGCGGGTGCTACAAAACCTGTTGCAGGACGGCATTCCATTGCGCGATATGCGCACCATCGCCGAAACGCTGGCGGAGGCATCGGTCAATAGTCAAGATGCCGACACCCTGACCAGTGCCGTCCGCGTGGCTTTGCGGCGGTTGATCACACAACAGATCAATGGCATGACCGACGATCTCCCGGTTATTACCCTTGACCCGGAGTTGGAACAGTTATTGCTCCAGTCATTGCATAACAACCCGGGCGCAGGTCTGGTGATCGAACCCGGGCTGTCCGCGAGACTGCATGAGTCTTTGTTTAATGCAGTACAGCAACAGGAAAAAAATGGGCAACCGAGCGTGCTGTTGGTAGCACCACAACTGAGACCATGGGTGGCGAGAATGTTCAAACCATCGATACCGCAGCTCAAAGTGCTGGCCTTCAACGAGATTGCCGAAAACAAGCAGCTCAAGGTGGTCGCAAGCATCGGCGGAAATCAGGGGCTCGACCACGCAGCCTGAGGATAGGTTTGGACAACGTCAGTCTCTGACTACTTGGCCCCCTCTCCCCTGGGGGAGAGGGCTGGGGAGAGGGGGCAACGCTGATAAACCCCAAAGCTCGAATTAACAACAATGGATTTTGTCTCCTGCCACAGAAAATGCAGCGAGAAACATGAGACAAGGAAAAGTCTGACCATGAAAATCAAACGATATTTTGCCGCCGATACTCGCAAGGCACTGCGTCTGGTACGCGACGACCTGGGCCCTGATGCGATCATTATCAGCAATCGCAGCGTTGACGGCGGCGTGGAAATTCTCGCCGCAGAAGATTTCGACGAGGAGCTGACACAACAAGGCGAAATCGACACGCGCAGCGCCGTCGAAGTGACCACGGTGAAAGCAAAGACAGCGCCCGACAAGCCCAGCGAAGTCACAGAAAAACCATCACCCGAAGCGCCCGCCGTTTCCGCCAAGGATGATGTCATGACCAGCGACGTCATCCTCAAGGCACTGAAGAAAAAGCAACCGGCGCGGGAAAAACCATCCGGCGACAATGAACTGATCGCAACAATGCGCAACGAGCTGGCGCAACTGCGCGGCATGATGGAAAACCAGTTTTCAGTGCTCAGCCAGGGGCAGTGGTCGCAAAACAGCCCCATTCGCAACGACCTGGTACAACAGTTGAGCCGGATCGGCCTGTCACCAACACTGTCGAGCAAGCTGGTCGGCAGCATGAAAAATGCTGAACAATTGACACCGCAGGTTGCAACACGCGACATGCTGGCATTGTTGACGGCAAAAATTCGCATCAATAACCAGTCGATTCTCGAGCAGCGCGGGGCAGTTGCCCTGATAGGTCCGGCCGGCGCGGGAAAAACCACAACCATTGCCAAGCTCACCAGTCAATTCGTGCGGCTCCATGGCAATAAAAACATCATCCTTCTCAGCGCCGACAATCACCGCATCGGCGCCCACGAACAGCTGCTGGCCTACGGCGAGCTATTCGACGTCCCCGTGCTGCGCGCTCGCGACGATGAGGAAATCCGTCAGATCATCCATGCAGTCGGCAATAACTCTCTGGTGCTGATCGATACCGGCAGTCTGACGCCACAGGATCTGCAAGCACCAGAGAAAATGCCAACCATGCAAACCGACCTGGGAATTCGCAATTACCTGGTCCTGCCTGCCACCAATCAGACGCCGGTACTGGAAAAGCTGGTCAGCAGCTTCCGCAATCAACCCCTGGCCGGCACGATTATTACCAAGGTCGATGAAGCACTGAATCTGGGTGGCGCACTAACCGCTGTCATCAACGGCGGCATGCCGGTGGCCTATTGGAGTGACGGACTCGATGTCAACTCTCATCTCTACCAGGCCACCGCGAAACACCTGGTCGCCAAGGCAGTGACGATGGTAAATCGTCAGAACCGGAGCAATCGTCCTGCGGCCCCCGCCGCCACGGCCACAACTGCCGGGGCAGAAGCTGCTCCAGCCCAGTAACACCGCTAACAGGAAACAAGAAATGCGCAATCGCAAAAGCATTCAGGTCATCGCCGTCACCAGCGGCAAGGGTGGAGCCGGAAAAACCACCGTGGCCACCAACCTGGCCGCCAATCTGTCGCGGCAAGGAAAATCGGTCATGCTGCTGGACGCCGACCTTGGACTGGCCAATGTCGACGTCGTACTGGGTCTGCAAAGCCGCTCCAACCTGTCTCATGTGCTCGATGGACAGTGCCATCTCGCCGACATCGTTATCAACGGCCCGGAGGGTATTCGCGTTGTGCCGGCTTCCTCCGGGCTTCAGCGCATGGCCCAGCTGAGCGCCGGTGAACATGCTGGCCTGATTAACAGTTTTTCCGAGCTGCCCTACCCCATCGATACCTTGATCATCGACAGCGCCGCAGGAATCAACAACACCGTCACCCATTTCTGCCAGGCCGCGGGGGAAGTGCTGGTGGTGCTGTGCGACGAACCTGCTTCGCTGGCCGACAGCTATGCGCTGATCAAGGTCTTGAATCAGCACTATGGCGTCAAGCGTTTTCAGATGCTGGCCAATCGGGTGCCTTCTCAGGAACAGGGTTTCGAACTCTACAAACGCCTGCTCAAAGCAACCGACCAGTTTCTGAACGTCAATATCAACTATATCGGCACCATTCCCGAAGACGACTACTTGCAACGTGCCATCCGCATGCAGCGACTCGTGACCTCAGCCTATCCGCAAAGCGTATCGGCACAAGCATTTGCCCGTGTTGCTGATCGTGTCACCAAGCTGAAGTCCGAAGACGAACTCGGCGGCGCAATCAGCTTCTTTCCTGAACAGAAAGTACAACGGCAGACGAGTCACGCATGAACTATTCCACGACAACAAGCGCGCAGGCAACAATCACGGTTACCAGCAATGCCGATGCCGAAAAACTGTTGCTACAGCACGCGCCACTGGTAAAAAAGATCGCCCTTCATATTCACGCCCGCCTGCCCGATAGCGTCCAGCTCGATGATCTGCTCCAGGCCGGCATGATGGGCCTGCTGGAGGCGAGCAAATCCTTTGACCCAAGCAAAGGCGCAAGCTTCGACACCTTCGCCGGCATACGCATCCGCGGCGCGATCATCGACGAGGTTCGCACCTCCGACTGGACCCCACGCTCCGTCAGCCGCAACATCCGCGAAATTGCCGCAGCAATCCGCGCAGTGGAAATGCGTACTGGGCGCAAGGCAAAAGAAACAGAAATCGCCCAGCAAATGGATATTCCACTGGCGCAGTTCCAGAAAATCTCGCGCGAAGCCTCAACCGCCAGGGTACTGAGCTGTAATGAAATGCTGGACAACGAAGGCCATGCCTATCTCGATATTCCCTCGCCCGACGACGACCCCAGCATTCAATTACAAAACCAAGATCGGGAACGCCTGCTGGCGGAAAAAATCCGCGCCTTGCCCGAGCGCGAAAAACTGATGATGAGCCTGTACTACGAACAGGAACTCAACCTGAAAGAAATCGGCGCCATTCTGGGTGTCAGCGAATCACGCGTCAGCCAGATTCACGGACAGGCCCTCGCACGCATCCGCGCCGACCTGCAAGACGAGTGAATGAGTATGGATAGCTACACCATTGCAATCATCAGCATCTTGATACTGGCGATACAGGCGCTCGGCGTACACAGCATATTCGCACTCCACATCAATGGCGAAAAACTGCGCGAAACCGTCGCCAGCCAGGGCCAGGAACTGATTCGCCTGCGAGAACAACTAGACGCGCTACTGCAAAAGCAAGTCGACCAAGCCGATGATGAGCCCGCCAAGGTGCTCAACGAACCGGATGAAACCCTCGAAGCACTCATCGCCCGCTACGAACAGGACGAAGCCGAATCGTGGCAACTGCTGAACCAACCCCCAACTGACGACAGCACTGCACACCTCCGTATCAACTAACCCCGCAGCGAAACCGGAGCAGAAAAGCATCGCCCCTCCCAAAAAGTCATTCAGCGCATCCCCTCTCCCCCTGGGAGAGGGCCAGGGAGAGGGAAACACCTGCGAACGCGCAACACCCACCCCAGCTTCAGCCAAACACCCATTGCGCAACGCGCCCCCAACGGCGGCTAGATAACCCAAGCCTAGCAGCACCGCCCAATAAATCCCCCTCAATCCCGCTTTGAAAAAGGCGGAAGCGATATTTCACCGAACCGAGTCTGCATCAACCCTGATGAACGCCGAAACATGCGTTAGAATCACCCCACACCCAAACACAACCCCGACCATGAGCAAACTACGCGGACTCGTCCCCCCCGACCCCCTCACCAAAGTGTCACAGGTTCGCTTCGCCGTCGTCTACGTCCCACGCCGCAACCGCAAGCGCTTCGCCGCCAACTGCGTGGAAGTCGTCGACACCCTCGACGAAGCCCTAGCCAAAGCCAACCCCGACAAAAAATACTACGCCGCCAGCATCATCGGGCCATCGAAGTCGTCGGAGGGGCAATATATCTATTATCTGTCGGAGTGGTTGTAGCACGAAACCAGCCTTTCACCACACGCCTCCTACCCTTGTAGACAAGCAATCACTCCGTGCCACGCATTCAGGAGCGCCAGACTTTCTGCGCTACGAGTCACATTCCCGGGTAAGAAAGTCGGGTAAAATCGCGAACATTTAAAGCTATGAAGAAGCACAATACCATCATCAGACCTCAGGATAGCTACCACGGTTACAAACTCAAGTTTCGGAGTTCACTTTCAGCACAAAAATCCCTATAAGGCATTGAAATAGCAACAAAAAAGGCCTTGCGCGTGATAAAATGTTGATTCTCAAATCCCAACATCAAAATCACGGAAGGCCC